>JBFELO010000001.1:0-109624 GCA_041552055.1 Candidatus Sulfomarinibacteraceae bacterium
CTAGCTGCTTGTCGCTAGTCGATGGACCGCCCTCCGAACCGATGCGGAGTCGGCTGTTGCCACCCACCCAGTGATATGTCGCGAACACAGCATCTCCGCCACGCCAAAGCGGGTGCCTGGCACCCGGTCGACGGTACAGTCAACGAAAATCGACTCCAGCCAAAGGGTGCCTGGCACCCACACGCGCGATCAGAGAGGCCGACGTAGCTTCGACGCGCTCTCTCCCCAATGCGCTCTCCGAGGGTGCCCCCTTAGACTATGTCGGGGCCCAACTCGCTCTCCCACCCTCGTGATGGTGTTCCCAACATTGTCAAAGACGGCACCCCGCACGAGGCGCTGTCGTCTGCCTGCCGTTCGCGTTGACTGCCTGACACCGAGGGCGGTCTCTCCCCACCGCGCTGCCCGACGGCTCCTCGCAGAGCGCGCGATGGGCGGGCGTGCCATCTTCAACAATCTTGAGACCTTCTGCCCACGACATCCCGTTGCCAATCAGGCTCAAGATTGTTGAAGGTGGCAACCTCGGGGAGCACGACGAGAGAAGACCCCGTCGACTTCAGACGGCCGTATCGATACCAATCGGATGTTTTCCTGATAGAAATTTAAGTGATCGTTCAAGTAAATATTATGAATTTGACGGGAGACACATTGGAGAATTCCGACTTGACAATCCCTGCTATATGTATTTGAATGATCACTTAAGAAACGTCATGCCGTCCGACACCAGAGATCGCATCCTGTCAGCCGCCTCACTGCTGTTTCAGGACCACGGCTACCACGCCACCGGGGTCGCGTCCATCCTCGACGCCGCGGAGGTGAACAGCGGCAGCCTGTACCACTTCTTCGACACCAAGGAAGCGCTGCTCGAGGGCGTCGTGGAGCACCACCTGCAGCGGCTCGGTCCGACGATCTTCGATCCCGCCGAGGCGGCACACCACGACCCGGTGGAGCGGGTCTTCATCGTCCTCGAACACTACCGCAGGACCCTGCTCGGCTCCAATTTCCGCAGAGGCTGCCCGGTCGGACGGCTGGCGCTCGAGATCGGCGACGGTGAACCGAGGGTGCGGGCGCTCGTCGAGCGCTACTTCTCGGTCTGGACCGGTCGTGTCGAAAGCTGGCTCGAGAGTGCCGGTGCCCGGCTTCCGCCCAGTACAGACCGCGTTGCTCTCGCAGGCCTGGTGCTGGCCGCGACCCAAGGGGGAATCATGCTGGCCCGTTCCGCTGCCACCATCGAGCCGTATGACACCGCGATCGGCCAGCTGAGGCGCTCACTGGAGCGAATCCCGCAACCGCTGGTGGCGCCGGCCGCCGAGAACGCTCAGGACGCGGACGAGCCGCTGGTCTTCGACGAGGAAGCTTCCGACGCCCCCGGCTGGCGCTCCTGGTAGCCGGACTTTACGGGGGGATGAAGGGGCGACCGCCCGGTACTCATGAGCGAGTTCCAACTGGGGGTGAGGGGATGAGCGTCGGCTCCTCGATCCCGGGGTGGGCGATAGGATCCAGCATCCCGCATCCGGGAGGGTGCGAGGGAACTCCTCTCTCGACCGATCGGCGTGCGCCGCGATACGATGGGCGTCCGATGCTGCACGTCGTGATCATGGCCGGGGGCTCCGGCACCCGTTTCTGGCCGGTGTCGCGCCAGCTTCGTCCGAAGCAACTGGTGGCGCTCGCCGCCGATTGTCCGATCCTGCGCCTGACATTCGAGCGCATCGCACCGCTGGTATCTGCGGATCGAATCTGGGTGGTGACGACGAGAGACACCGCCGATGCCACCCGTGATCTGCTGCCAGAGCTGCCCAAGGGTAACGTCCTCGCGGAACCGGAGGGACGCGACACCGCTGCGTGCGCGGGTTTCGCCGCCCAGGCCCTGCTGCGCCATGACGCCGACGCGGTGTGCGCAATGTTGCCCTCGGACCACATCATCGGGGAGCAGGATAGGTTTCGCACGGCGCTGCTGGCGGCAGCGGAGGTGGTGAGCTCGGACGGTGGCTTGCTCACGTTTGGTGTCCAGCCGACCCGTGCCGAGACCGGATACGGCTACCTGAAGCTCGGTGATCAGCACCGGATCGTAGACGGCTGGCGGGTGCATGACCTGGCGCGGTTCGTGGAGAAGCCCGACGTCGAAACCGCTCACGGCTACCTGCAAGACGGGAGCTTCCTGTGGAACTCCGGCATGTTCGTGTGGCGTGCCGAGGAGTTCATACACGAGGTGCGGCGCCAGCTGCCGAAGCTGGCCGACGGACTGGATCGTGTGGCCGATGCTCTCGAGCGAGCCGATTCGGAGGCTGCCCTTGCTGAGATCTACCCGACCCTTGCCAGGACCTCGGTCGACTACGGCGTCATGGAGGGCGCAGAGCGGTGCTGGACGATACCGGTCGATTTCCCCTGGTCTGACGTCGGGGCGTGGCCGGCGCTGGCCGACCTGCTGCCGCTGGACTCCGAGGGCAATGCGACGCGTGGTCGGGTCGTAGTGCTGGGCGCCGATCGAAATCTGGTGATCAGCGAGGGTCCGGTGGTGGCGCTCGCCGGAGTGCAGGACCTGGTGGTCGTGGCGACGGGAGACGCGGTGCTCGTTTTGCCGGCGGAAGAGGCCCAACGCGTCAAGGACATCGTTGCCGAACTCGAGGAGCGCGGCTGGCACGACGTACTGTAGGGTGACGCTCCTTTTGAGTGATTCCCTCATCCCCAGCACGGCACTCATGCATGAGTGCCTTGCGATCAACCCCTTACTCCCAGGCGCCGCAGGCGACGGTCAGCCCCTCAGTCTTTGTCTTTCTTGGGGCGCAGGCCGTACTGCTCGAGCTTGCGGTACAGTGTGGAGCGACCGATCCCGAGCTGTCGGGCGGCGTCGGACAGGTTGCCGCCGTACTGCTCCAGCGCCGCACGGATCGTATGCTTCTCCATCTCCTCGAGACTGACCACCCCACCGTCCGGCATCACCGAAGGTGTGGGCTCGGCTCCGCCCAGCCCACGCGGCAGGTCGGAGATCATCAGCTCCGGCCCGCCAGCCACCAGCAGTGATCGGTGAATGACGTTTTCCAACTCGCGCACGTTACCCGGCCAGTCGTGGTGCACCAGGTACTCTAGCGCGTCGGGCGCAACCCGATCGATGCGCTTGCCGGCGTCGGCCGCGTACTTGGCCAGGAAGTGCTCGACCAGGGCTGGGACGTCGTCGCGGCGGTCGCGCAACGGCGGCAGGTGGATTGGGAACACCACTAGCCGGTAGTACAGGTCCTCCCGAAAGCGGCCGTCGCCCGTGAGCTGCTCGAGATCGCGGTTTGACGCCGAGATCACCCGGACATCGAGTTCGATCCGCTGGGTGCCCCCGACCCGCTGCAGGCTCTTCTCCTGCAACACCCGCAGCAGCCTCGCCTGCGCCGACCCCGACATCTCGCCCACCTCGTCGAGCAGGATGGTGCCGCCCTTGGCCTGTTCGAATTTCCCGGGATGGGTCGACACGGCGCCCGTGAAGGCCCCCTTCTCGTGACCGAACAGCTCGCTCTCCTGGAGACCCTCGGGAATCGCGGCACAGTTGACGTCCACGAACGGGCCGTCCGACCGGAGCGATCCGTAGTGGATCGCCTTCGCCGCCAACTCCTTCCCGGTTCCGCTCTCACCAGATATGAAAACCGTGATGTCCGACTCGAGCACCTTCTCGATCTGGTCGTACACGGTGCGCATGGCCGCTGACGAACCCACCATATTGCGCAGGTGATAGCGGTCGCCGAGCTCTCCCTTCAACCGCGCGACCTCGTTCTCGAGGCTTTGATGCGAGACGGCTCGGCTGATGGTCGTCAACATACGTTCCTGATCGACCGGCTTGGTGAGGTAGTCATAACCCCCGAGCTTGGTCACCTCGACGGCGCGACCGACGTCGTTGATCGCGGTCAGCACGATCACGGGCAGGGTCGGATGGCGCCGTCTGAGCTCCTTGAGCACCGCGACACCGTCAACTTCGGGCATCATCAGGTCGAGCAGCACCGCGGCCGGCGGCTCGCCATGACTGGCGAGCACCTCCGCGCCGGATGCAAACGGCTCCACTTCGTAGCCGGCACCGGTGACCATGAACGACAGCAGCTCCCGAATCGCGGGATCGTCGTCGACTATCCAGATCAGCTCTGAGTCTGCCATCTCTGGAGCCAGTTTACCGCTTCCAACGCCGCACAAGATCGAGGGGACGAGGGCCCCCACCCGGATACAAGACGCACCCGCCCGCTCAACCGCCCAGATGCAGGATCTGCCATCCGCTCAGCGCGCTGTCATCGGCCTGCCATTTTCGCCTCGATCATCTGACACTCGAGGCGCCCTCTCCCGAGCGCGCTCCCCGCGGGAGCCCGGCATGACGTTTCAAGGTCTCCAAGCCACACGATACCTGCGGTGATGGACCTCCTCGAAACGTCATGCCCGGCACGCCCGCTCGACGCGCCGTCGGCGGCCTGCCACTCGCATCGATCGTCAGACGCCCCGGGTGGTCTTTTCTTCATGGTCGGCGGCCGAAAGGTCGCGAGGGTTCTGCAATCTGCTGCGCGAATTGCAGTTGATTCTGGGTGCCCTCAAGCCCTGATGAATCTCGTCAGCCAGGCGGACAGCGCCTCGGGCGCCAGAGGCCCGCGCAGATTCGCCTCCACTGCGCCACCGGCGGCCAGCGCCGCCACCAGCTCGTCCTCCCGGTACCTCCCGGCACCGGCAAACAGGCCTCCGAGTGACCAGGGGGTGGGCAGCTTGCCGCCGCGGTCCAGCGGCGTCGGTGACAGCTCCCGCAACCGATCCAACAGCAGCGGCGCCAAGCGACCCTTGAACTGCCTGCTGTGCCATGCCCGGTCCGAGGTCCGTACCGGATCGAGCTCCTCCTCCATCCCGACCGCCACGGCCGTCCGTCGCAGGAACAGCAGCTGCAGCACCAGGTTGAAGACTTGAGCGAACACGACCGTCGACAGACCACCGCCGTCGAGTTGCCGCCCCTGCCAGTCGCGTACCGGCACACCGGCCGCCGCCGCGTCGATCAGATCGAGCAACGCACACGCATCGCGCCGCAGCACAGCATCTCGGACCACCTCCAGCGAGCGTTCGCGCGGAAACGTGAGCTGCCGCACCAACCCCTCATCCACCTCTCCGCCGTCGCTGGCTGCGGTGGCCAGCTTGCGGGCCTCCTGCACCAGCAGCCGTGGATGGAAGCCCAGCCGCTCGAGCAGCAGGCGCTCCGCATCGGCTGTAAATCTCACCCCCTGTGATGCCTTGACCAGAACGCGCTGCAGTGCCTTCCGCTGCTCGTCCGAGAGCGTCACGTCCTCCCACGGCTTCGGCGGCTCCGGCACGGGGATCCATTCGAATCGTCCGCCGCTCTCGACCGCCGCGACCAACGGCCCCTTCGGGCGGCGGCCGCACCAGGCACCCATGACCAACGCGACTCCCTCGGGAACCCCGTCTGCCAAGGCGCTCAGCAGCGGTTCCACGTCCACCTCGCGCTCGTCGGTCGCGGCACCCGGCGGTGCCGGCGCCCTCAGCCAGGAGCGCACCTCGGGCACCACCAGCACCCTGGTCGGGCTGAACAGGGACGGGGAGCGCAGCTCCACCGCCACGGTTTCCGGCGTGACGTCGTCGGGCAGGACCTCGGGCTCGACGCCGCCAACCGACGCAACGGCCTCGTCCACCGCTCTCGCGACGCTCTCCTCGAGCAGGTAGTCATCGCGAGAGGCGATCAACGCCAGCCTCGACATGATCAGCTCGCTCTCGTCATCACCCGCATGGCTCACCGAACGCCAGTGGCGGCCGCGCGATCACCGGGTCGGTTGACGAGTGAGTGACGCGGCGGGAGCGACCCGTCGAGATATGCGGCGGAAAGGTTTGGAGCCGGTGCTGCACGCACGCTCCCGGTAGGGGCCGAGGGTCAGATTTCGCCGCGATCCTGCAACTCCTGACACTCGATGCAGTGCCGCGCCCACGGCACGGCCTCAAGCCTCGCCAGCTGGACCTTCTTGCCACAGTGGACGCACTCGCCGTAGCTCTTGTCGGCGATGCGGTCCAGCGCGACATCGACCCGCCGCAGGATCTCGCGTTCACCACCTGTCAGCTGATACATCAGATCACGAGTGATCGTCGACAGGGCACGGTCGCCGAGGTCCGGAGCTTCGAGGTCGTTGCCCTCGGTCTCGCTCGATCGTGCCGCCTTCACCCGGTTCAAGAGATCGGACCTCTTTTCCAGCAGCATTTTGTGGAACCGCTTGCGCTCTCTCGCTCTCATAGCGTCCTACCTCCAACGGCGCGCGACGGCGCTCACAGAAACCCTATTGTACGCGGAGTCGATGGTATCTACCACCGGTGAGGATGTCGGTCGCCCGGAACAGCTGCTCCCACAACAGCAACCGGGCCAGCTGATGGGGCAGCGTCATCGGGCTCAGCGACAACCTCCGCCACGCCTCGGTCTGGAGCGCGCCGTCGAGGCCGAGGTCGCTGCCCACGACGAACGCGAGACCGGGAACTCCGGTCTGTTCGGCGCCGGCGAGCAGTCTCGCGAAGCTCGCGCTGTCGTGCGCCTCGCCCCGCTCGTCAAGCACCACCATCCGCCATCCGTTCGGCACCCGTTTGCGGACCGCCTCGGCCTCGGCTCCCAACGCCCGCCTTGCATCCCCGTCGCGTCCCGTGACCGGCCGCAACGGTTGGTCGGATGCTCGCCAGCGCTGGCCGACCCGTTTGGCGTACGTCGCCACCTGCTCTTCGAAGAGGGTCACCGAGGGTCGGCCGAACCAGAGGACGAGAATCTTCAACGCGAGACCGAGTCATCTCCGACCGTGATGCCGAGTTGGGTTTCATCCAGTCGGGGAGCGTCACCCCACAGTGAGTCGAGGGCGTAGTAGCTGCGTTTTTCCTCGGTGAATACGTGGACGATGAAGTCGCCGTAGTCCAGCAGCACCCAGTCGGACCGCCGCTCACCCTCCACGTGAAGGGGACGCCGTCCGCCGGCACCGAGCTGCCGCTGGACCTCGTCCACGATGGCCGCCACCTGTCGGTCCGAGGCCGCGGAGCAGAGCAGGAAGGAATCGGTGAACGACGTCAGCGCGGCCACTTCGATACCGACCACGTGGAACGCCTTCTTGTCGACCGCTGCCCGGACGGCGAGCTGAACCGATGCCAGGGTGTCAGCCGCCAACACGAGTGCCTCCGGGACAGTCAGGCCGGTACAGGCAGTACTTCTCGATGTAGGTGTGCACCTCGTGAGGCACCAGCTCTCGGATCGGCAAACCCCGGCTCTGGCGCGCCCGGATCGAGGTGCCGGAGATCGGAAACGGCTCATGGTCCAGCAGGTACACGGTGTGGTCGTCAGGATCGGGCAGGTCCTCGAACGGCGCCACCACCTGCATTCTCGGCACCAGCTCGGCGGGTACGCGTCGCTCGAGCTCGTCGCCCCACATGTGGGCGCGGTGCAGGACAACCAGATGGACGAGGTCCACCAGCTCCTGCCAGTGCTCCCAGGTCGCGATCTGCGAGAACGAGTCGGATCCGAGCAGGAAGTAGAGCACCGCATCGGGAAAGCGTTCACGGTAGACGCGCACGGTATCCACAGTGTATGTGTAGCCGGTCACGAACACCTCATCGTCCGCCGCGAAGAAGGTCTCGTAGGGCAACGTCGCCATCGCAACCATTGCAAGCCGGTGGGTGACCGGTGTCAGCGGTTCGCCCACCCTGTGGGGCGGGTTTCCCGATGGCACGAAGTACACCGCCTCGAAGTGAAACGTCTCCTGCGCCCGCACCGTGGGCACCAGGTGTCCGAGGTGGAACGGGTCGAACGCTCCGCCGTAGATCGCGATCCGGCGCCTCATTGCCTCTCCTGCATCTCGGTCTGCTGCTCGATCAACTCAAACAGCATACCAATCAGTCGATTCAAACCCTCACCGGAGACCGCCGAGATCTGGCACCACGGGACTCCGTGATCGGCAGCGACACACGCCAGTTCGTGCTCCGCTGCGTTCGGGTCCGCCACCGCATCCAGCTTCGTACCCACCAGCTGCCAAGGCCGTTGGTACAGCTCCATGGAGTAGGCGGCGAGCTCGCCGCGAATTGTCTCGACCCGGTCGGCGATAGGCTCCGACGAGGCCAGATCCACGAGGAGGGCCAGCACGCGACAGCGCTCGATGTGTCGCAGGAACCGGATCCCGAGACCGGCTCCCTCGTGCGCACCCTCGATCAGGCCCGGGATGTCGGCAACGACCAGGGTCCGCAGCCCGTCGTCGGGAGCCGTCACCACTCCCAGGTGAGGCTCGAGCGTCGTGAACGGGTACTCCGCCACCTTGGGCCGTGCCGCCGAGATCCGTGCGAGCAGGGTCGACTTGCCGGCGTTCGGGCGACCCACCAGCCCGACGTCGGCCATCAACTTCAGCTCCAGCTCGAGCAGCAGACGCTCGCCCGGCGCACCCTCCTCGGCGCGTCTGGGGGCGCGATTGGTGGCACTCTTGAAGCTGGCGTTGCCCCGGCCGCCACGGCCCCCCTTCGCGACCACCAGCCGCTGTCCCTCGTCGGTGAGATCGCCGAGCACGCGACCGGAGGCCGCGTCTCGCACCACCGTCCCCGGGGGCACGCGAATCACCGAGTGCTGACCCGACGCTCCGGTCTTGTTGGAACCCTGGCCGTGCCGGCCGCGTTCGGCCCGGACCAGTCGCCGGTGGTGGATGTGCAGGAGCGTGTTGTAGCCGGGGTCGACCTCCAGCACCACGTCGCCTCCGCGGCCGCCATCTCCACCGTCCGGTCCGCCACGGGGGACGAATTTCTCTCGGCGAAACGACGAGCAGCCGTTGCCGCCATCGCCGGCGCGTACCTCGAGCCGAGCCGAATCGATGAACATGCCACTCACGCCCGCGACCGGCCCGACGGCCGTGAGCGCCATTCCTGGGTTGTGCTGAAAGACATGCAGCTGGCTGTTAGTTGGCTTCCACGTGGATGAACCGACCCATGCGGCCCCGTCGCTGGAACTTGACGCGTCCCTGCGAAGTGGCAAACAGGGTGTCGTCACTCCCCCGTCCGACGTTTTCGCCTGGCTTGAACTTCGTGCCCCGCTGTCGGACGAGGATCGTCCCGGCCGTCACCTGCTGGCCATCACCGACCTTGGTCCCGAGGCGCTTGGCACGCGAGTCGCGACCGTTCCGGCTCGAGCCCTGCCCCTTCTTGTGCGCCATGTTTCCTCCTAGGCCTCGATGGCCTCGACGCGGACCCGATAGTAGTCCTGCCGGTGGCCCTGGGTTCGCTTGTACCCCTTGCGGCGCTTCTTCTTGAACACGATGATCTTCTTGTCGCGCACCGGCGCAACCACCTGACTGCGAACGACGGCGCCCTCGATCACCGGGCGTCCGATGTGCACCGTGTCGCCGCGGCTCACCAGCATCACCCGCTCGAAGAGCATGGCATCGCCAGCCTGCAGCATGGGTTGGGTCCGCTCCACCAACAGCTCGTCGCCCGGGCTGACCCGGTACTGCTTGCCGCCATGTTCGAAAACCGCATACTCACTCATCACACGCACCTCTCCCGAAAGGACTGTCTTTTTAGCATTTTCGCGACGTCATGTCAATGACAGCGGGGTACATGCTTGATTCTCGAGGTTGAGGGACTCGGGGCTCGCGGGCTTGCGGGGGCGGCGGCGTGAGGGCCTGGGAGCATGACCAACCTGCGGGGTGCCGTCTTTGACAATGTCACCCGCCGATCCTCCGGCGTCAGACGTTTGACGCGACCGCCAAGCGGATGACAGCGCCTGGTGCGGGCGTGCCATCTTCAAGAATCTTGGGACGTTCTGTGAACCGCACTCCAACGCCGCTGAGGCCCAAGATTGTTGAAGGTGGCAACCGCGGGGCGGGCGTTGGGGAGAGGACACCTCGAAGTCACGCTGGCCTCACCGATCGAGAGGCCACCCGCGGGCAGGGGCTGCGCGCCTACGCTGGCGAGATGTGCCGGATGGCCGATGCCCTCAAGCCCCTACGGCCTCTGCGGCGAGCTCGGCCGCGGCTCCGGCGGGGGCGGGTAGAGTCGATCCCCGCGTGGCCGTGCCCGCGGCGGTCCCTCCTCCGATTGCCACTGCCGCCGACGAAGCTCCCTGCGAATGTCCTGTATCTGGATCCACTGCTCGGAGTTCAGCACCCCCCGGACCGACAACAACATCTCGAACCGCTCTCGCTCGAGGGCCTGACGGGCGCGCTGGAAATCGGCAAACGCAGCCCGCACCGGATCCGGAGCGAATTCCGGCTGACCGACCAGCTTGGCCAGGTCCAGCTCGGCGCGTTTCACGTTCGCGTTCAGGTCGATCATCCGGTGGGCATGGTCGTACACCAGGTCGTTGATCTGTTGCCGCTGGTCGGGGGTCAGAGCGATGCGCTCGATCAGCCGCTCGTTCTCCCACCACCTGCCGGCAGGCAGGTCGAAGTCGGAGGCGGCCAGCCATTCACTCATCAGCAGCATCGCGATCAGCATCGCGGTTCTTTGCATTTTCATCATGCTGTCCTCCCTGCGCACCGGCTCACGAAACCCCGTTGTCGGAATCGTCCTGCAATCCCTCGAGTCCGGGGTCGATCACCTCGAACCCGGGGATCGTGTCGTCCGCCAGCAACGCGTCGGTCTCGGCCAGGATCTCCTCCACCGCCAATTCGCTCCGGACGTCCTCTCCCTCGGGGAGCTGCATGATCCCGACTCCGACCGCCACCGCGACCACCGCCGCCGCGGCCACGGCGGGCCGCAGCCAGCGCCGGTGCGGGCGGGATGCCGCGACGCCGTCCAACCGTGCCGCGATGCGCTCCCACTGGTCCTGCCAGTCCGGTGCGTCGCGCTCCGTACGATCACGTCGCTCCTCGATCCAGCACCGCATTCCGGCCAGCTGTCGACGGCAGCTGACGCAGGCTTCGAGGTGCTCGGCGACCTTGCCGGCGAGCTTCTCCCCGACGAGCGCCGCGGCAAACTCCACATCTTCCAGATGATCCTTCATCGCGCGTCTCCCAGTTCATCCCGCAGCCGGCGCACCGCCCGGTGCAGCTGCGTCTTGACGGTGCCGACGTGAACCCCGAGCGCCTCCGCGATTTGCTCCAGCTCCATCTCGGCGAAGAACCGGAGCCGGAAGATCTCGCGCTGTCGTTCGGGAAGGGCACGCTCGCATTCGGCCAGGCGCGACACCGCATCGCGTTGCATGGCGCGGGTCTCGGGACATACCCGATCGTCCGGTATCCGGCCCAAAACATCCTCGCCATCCCCGCCATCCGACGATGACGCGACAACCCCCTCGCGACGCCGTCCGCGGAGCACGTCGAGACACGTGTTGATGGCGATCCGGGTCAACCACGTCGTCAACGCCGCTCGACCGTCGAACGACGCCAGGCCGGTGAACGCCTTGACGAACACGTCCTGGCTCGCGTTGTCGGCATCCTCCGGCTCCAGGTACTGACGGCACACCAGCCACACCCGTCGCTGGTGACGCCGCACCAGCTCGCCGAACGCCTCCCGGTCGCCGTTGCGCGCGCGCAACACCAGGCGGTCCTCTGATTGCGAAAGATCTTCTCGCGTGGGCATGCATCCTACTCGCGACACATATCTTGGACGTCACCGGTGAGCCGGAGTTGACAGACCATCCACACCTACACTCCGTCTCCGTCTCCGAGAGAAGCCTACGGGCTCACCGTCGCCATCGCAACGGCCACCACTTCACCCAACGTCGCTGGTCGCTGGACCACCCTCCCGCCCGGGGCTTGAGGGCGAACGCGCCGTCTCCCCTACGCCCTCCCCGCGGGAGCCCGGCATGACGTCTCGAGACTTCAACGCCGCGCAACATCACCGACGACGGAGCACCTCGAAACGTCATGCCCGGCACGCCCGCACGACGCGCTGTCGTCCACCTGCCGCTCGCTTCGACGGTCCGACACCCGAGGCGGTCTCTGCGCCATTGTCGGCGCTCGAGACACGGCGAGAGATCCCATCGCGTGTGTTCTACGGCGCGCCTCGCCTTTCCACAGCAATTCACGCAGTGAATTGCTACGGCACCATCACTTCGATCGCTCTGGGCACGATCTCGAATCTGGCGAGCGGCGGATCGAGAGTGGTGACGTTGCCGTCGATATGGATCGGCAGGGGTTCCTCGAAGTGCAGCTCGAGCCACGGCGCCTGCAGCTCGAGCGTGCCCGGTTTGTTACACAAGGTCCCCTGCATGGCCGCCACCAAACGCGGCAGCCGGCCCAACGGTCCGACCCCAGGAACGAGGGTGACGTCCAGCAGACCGTCGTCCGGAACCGCCCGCGGCGTGAGCCTGAACCCACCGCCGGACGTGGGACCGTTGTGGACCGAGATGATCGTCATCTCACCGTCGTAGCGGGTGCCCTCCTCGGTCACCAGCCGGACGTGGGGGGTAGGAAACTTGATGATGGACACGAGTGCGGTCACCAGATAGACGATGAACCCCCGGATCCACTTGATCCGGGCGGCACGCTCCGAGATATCGCCCAGCAGACCGATACCTATCGCGTTCGGGACCACGTACTCGCCGACCCGGATCAGATCCACCGCCCGGCATCTTCCATCCAACACCACACGGGCTGCGTCCTCCAACTTGAGGGGAACTCCGAGGGTGCGGGCAACGTCGTTGCCGGTGCCGAGCGGCAGCATTGCGAACCGCCCGCCGCCGCCGCGGTGGACCCCCATGACGACCTCGCACGCGGTGCCGTCGCCGCCGACCGCGACCACGGTCTCCACGCCTTCGGTCACTGCCCGCTCGGCCAGCTCGACCGCGTGCCACGGCGCCTCGGTGAAGACCACATCCGCCTCGAGGCCCAGATCACGCAGCCGTCGCTCCACACCCGACCACTCACGGCCCAGTCGACCGCCCGCCGCTGCCGGATTGACGATGATCCGCACCGCGTCAATGTAACAGAGAACAGGGTGAGCTTCGCCGTCCCGGGCCTGCCCACTCCCCTGGGCTCAGGCTACGGGTGACGGGGCAGTATCGTCGGGTTCCTCAGCGTCGAAATCGACTGATTATCTGCCGTTCCCGTCACCGACCCGGAGCCAATTGTGTTTCGCCATGACCTGTACTATGGTGGCAGCGGGCGCGGCCACGCGCACCACCGATCAAACCCGACAATCCACGAGGGTCAGCAATGGACTTCTTTCAGGTCGCAATCGTCATCCTGTTCGGACTCGCCATTTCCGACCTGATCGTCGGCGTCAGCAACGACGCGGTCAACTTCCTCAACTCGTCGATCGGTTCGAGGGTCGCGCCACGACACGTGATCATGATCATCGCCAGCCTCGGCATGCTCGCCGGGGTGACCTTTTCCAGCGGCATGATGGAGGTGGCCCGCAAGGGCATCTTCCACCCGCAGTTCTTCACCATGCCCGAGCTGATGGTGGTCTTTCTCGCTGTCATGCTCACCGACATCATCCTCCTCGACCTCTTCAACACCTTCGGCCTGCCCACCTCCACGACGGTGTCCATCGTGTTCGAGCTCCTGGGCGCCGCGGTCGCGGTGTCACTGCTCAAGGTCATCCAGGCCGGGCACAGCCTGTCGCAGGTGCTCGACTACATCAACAGCGCCAAGGCACTGGCCATAATTTTCGGCATCCTGCTCTCGGTGGTGATCGCTTTCTTCGCCGGTGCGATCGTCCAGTTCCTGAGCCGGCTCCTGTTCACATTTGACTATCAGCGTCGGCTCCGCCGCTACGGCGCCTTGTGGGGCGGGGCCGCGCTGTCGACCATCACCTACTTCATCCTGATCAAGGGGTCCAAGGGAGCGTCGTTCATCACCCCCGAGACCCTCGCCTGGATCAAGGACAACACCGGCCTGATTCTGCTCGCCTCGTTCGCCGTATCGGCTGTGGTGCTGCAGCTGCTGATGCTGTTCACGCGAGTGAACATCCTGAAGCTGATCGTGCTGGTGGGGACTTTTGCCCTGGCCATGGCCTTCGCCGCCAACGACCTGGTGAACTTCATCGGCGTGCCGCTCGCCGGCCTGAGTGCCTACCAGGAGGCGAGTGCCACCTCCGATGTTTTGGGAACGACCATGGAAGCGCTGCAACAGCCGGTGCGGTCCAACACCGCCTTCCTGCTGATCGCGGGCAGCATCATGGTGGTCACGCTGTGGGTCTCCCGCAAGGCGCGTTCCGTAACCAAGACCGAGGTCCGTCTCGGCCGCCAGGACGAGGGGTTCGAGCGTTTCGAATCGACCGTGCTGTCGCAGTCACTGGTCCGGGTGGTCGCCGCGTCGCTCGAAAACGCGAGCCGGATATTCCCGGAAGGGCTCCGCAGGGCCGTGGCGGGACGCTTCGACAGGTCGAAGCACCGTCCCAAGCCACTGCCCGACGGGACCGTGCCGGCGTTCGATCTGGTGCGGGCCGGGGTCAATCTGATGGTCGCCGCAGCGCTGATCTCGCTGGCCACCTCGCTGAAGCTGCCGCTGTCGACGACCTACGTGACCTTCATGGTGGCCATGGGCACGTCCCTGTCGGATCAGGCATGGGGACGCGACAGCGCCGTCTACCGCGTCAGCGGCGTGCTCACGGTGATCGGCGGCTGGTTCTTCACCGCCATGATGGCGTTCACGGTGGCGGCCGTTTTCGCGACCGCGATCTACTTCGGCGGTGGTATCGCCACCGCCGTGATCGTCGCCCTCGCGGTTCTGATCATCGCCCGCACCCACGGAGTCCACCGCCGACGCGAGGAGGTGGAGCGGGCGGTGGAGGTCTTCAACCTGCGCAAGATCAAGGATGCCGGCGCGGCCATCGAGGTCACATTCGAGCACACCGGGATCTTCCTCCGTGAGGTCCGGGAAATCCTCGACCTGGCATTCCTCGGCCTGTTCGAGCAGAACCGCCAGACGCTCAAGTCGGCCCGCATCGGTCAGCGCAAGATCCAGCGCTGGTCGAACATCATCGCCGCCAACATCTTCAAGGTCTTCCGGCTGTTGCACTGGCAGGATGTCCAGGTCACCCAGAGGTACGCTGGCACCATCAGCTCACTCCAGGAGATCAGCGAAAGCGTGCGCGACGTCGTGCTGCGGGCGAACCTGCACGTGGCCAACAACCACTCGGGTCTTCTCGAGGAGCAGATCGCCGAGCTCGACCAGATTCGAGACCTGCTGATGGAGATTCTCGACACGGCGTCGACGGAGCTGCTCTCCAAGGGCGAGCCTGACACGGAGTCGATCGACGCCAAGTACCGCCAGCTCCAGAGCCTCGCAGACGAGTTCGACCAGCACCAGATCCTGCGCATTCAGGACAACTCGTCCAAAACCAGGTTGAGCATCCTCTTCTACAGCTGCGTCTGGGACTCCCTCAAGATCGCCGAGCAGACCACCTATCTGGTCGCGGTGTTCGGGGATAGCCTGGCGGTGATTCACGAGCCACCACCCGCGACATCGAAGCCTGACGCCACCCTCGAAGTTTGAACCGACCCTGGCGCTCGAGTCGCGCACCATTCGTCGGCCAGCAGACGATCGGCGTCCCTCCGCCTGCGACGTGCCAACTGCGCTCTTCCCTGCTACATTCGCCTGCGACCGCCCTGGCCGCCCTCGGGCGATTGGTGGGCGTTCCGGCGTTCGGCTGGTCTCAGGTGGTGGCGAATCTACTCCCCGGCTCGCTTCTTGGCGGTCGCTCCCGGCCGGAGTGGCAGGCCACCGCTCTCCGCATCGCGGTCCTGGCGGGGCTGCTGTACGGCTTCCTGGTCAGCATTGGTCTCCTCGGCAAGGCGTTCAAGATGTTCAGCGGAGGCTTCGTCGGTGGGTTGATCGAAAACGCCTCCAACCCCCTCGTCGGACTCTTCGTCGGCATCCTGGCCACCACCCTCGTCCAGTCCTCGTCGACCACGACCTCGCTGGTGGTCGCCATGGTGGGCAGCGGCACGATGCCGATCGACACCGCGATTCCCGTGATCATGGGCGCCAACATCGGCACCTCGGTGACCAACACGCTGGTGAGCCTCGGGCACATCGCACGCGGCCAGGAGTTCCGGCGCGCCTTCGCCGCATCCACGGTCCACGACTTCTTCAACATCCTGGTCGTCATTCTCCTGTTCCCGCTCCAGCTGACGACCCACTTTCTCGACCGCCTGGCGACGGCACTGGCCGAAGTTTTCCAGGATCTGGGGGGCCTGACCTTCGCGAGCCCGCTCAAGCTGGTCACCGAGCCCGCGGTCACGGCCATCACCCGACTCCACGAGGGCCACCCGTGGCTTCTGCTGTTGGTGGCACTGGTGATCATGTTCTCCTGTCTCAGATACCTCGTCGTGATGCTGAAGATGCTGGTACTGGGGCGGATCGAGTCGTTCTTCGACCAGACCCTGTTCCGGAACGCAGGCCGCTCGATGCTGTTCGGCCTGGCGGTCACGGTGCTGGTCCAGTCCAGCTCGATTACGACGTCGCTGGCGGTCCCGCTCGCCGGCGCCGGGATCCTGACCCTACGGCAGATCTTCCCCTACACCCTCGGTGCGAACGTGGGAACCACGATCACCGCGATGCTTGCCGCACTCGCGGTGGGCGAGCTGAGTGCGGTCACGGTGGCGTTCGCACACCTGATGTTCAACGTGTGCGGCATCCTGTGCGTCTGGCCGATCCCGGCGGTGCGCGAAATCCCGCTCACCCTGTCACGGAGATTCGCCGAGTTGGCCGCTCGGTGGCGGTGGCTCGCACTCGTATACATCGTGACACTCTTCTACGCCGTGCCGTTGGCCGTTATGCTTGTCTTGAGGTGACACCATGTTCAAGGAGCTGTACGACCTCTTCCGCAAGGAGAACCTGCTTCAACAGGCGTTCAACCGGTCCCAGGAGATGCTCGCCGAGGACCAGGAGATGTTCCTCGCCGCGATCGAGTCTCTCCGCGAGCACGACGATGCCCGAATCGATATCGACATCTACGCCAAGGACCAGTTGATCAACGCCTACGAGCGCGAGGTTCGCCGCAAGGTGCTCACCCATCTGACGCTGAGTTCGAGCCGCAACCTCCAGGGCGCTCTCGTCCTGGTCAGCATCGTCATCGACATCGAGCGCATCGGCGACCTCACGAAGAACATCGTCGAGCTCGCACTGCTCCACCCAGGCAAGCTGACCTGCGGAACCCATGAACGAGAAATCCGGAAGATCGAAACCACCGTCAAGACGATGTTCGAACTCCTGATCGAGGCCCTCCCCGGCGCGGACGAGGACAAGGCCAAGGAAGTGATGTCCGAGCACTGGTGGATCGCTCGCCGGACAGACGAGATACTCGCAACCCTCATCGGTCATGATGATACCGGCCTGCCCTGCAAGGAGGCGGTGACCACGGCGCTGTACGTCCGATTTCTCAAGCGCGTGTCGGCCCACCTGATGAACATCGCCTCGAGCGTGGTCAACCCGTTCGATCGCATCGGCTTCCGCGGCGATGACCCGAGCAACCTCGAAGACGACGAGTAGCCGCGTCCTTCACCTCGAGGCGGTGGATTCCGGAGCAGGGATGGGAAACGTCATCGCCACGGTCGTGCCGACACCTTCACGCGAGTCCAGCGCGAGTGTTCCGCCCATGTGCTGCACCATGTGCTTGACGATGGCGACACCGAGGCCGGCGGCGCGACCGAATTGATGGCGTATGGAGGTCCCATGAGGGTGGTGATACGCCTTCAGAAACGAATGATGTAGTCCACCTGGAGCCGGTCCATGGTGGAGACGTCTGCGTACACCGCCTTGGTGCGGTACCAGGTGAGGTTGAAGTACGACCGCTTGACGTAGCCGATCCGAAGGTCGAACCGGTGGCCGTCGACGTCGGAGGCGCGGGTGGTATCGGACTGGGCGAACACGTAGAAGATGGCGTCCGGCTCCGAGTAGTACCGGCTGTACCTGAACATGAGCTGGCCCTTTTCCTTGTAGTCTCCGACCTGGAGTCGAGCGAAGTAGCCGGTGTCGTAGTCCTTGCCGAGTCCCTGCGCGCCGGTGTTGTGGTAGCCGAAGAGGTAGAGCTTGATCGGCCACCGCTCGTTGCGCGTGGAGCTCCAGTTGACGAACGCGTTGAAGATCTTGAAGTCACTGATCAGTTGGTCTTCGTCATCCAACAGGTTGGTGACCTTGTTGCCGAGGAGGTCGCCGGAGAGGGTGAGATCGGCCACCAGCTGCGGCCGCACCCAATCATCGTAGCCGACCCCCACCGTGAAGCCGCCGCTCGACTTCGAGCCGAATTTGCCGACCAGCTGCCCGCCGAGCAGGTAGGCATCAGGACCGCTCTTCTGCTCCTCCAGGAAGTACTGGTACAGGTTGGCCTCGAACGGGCCGAACGACAGCTCTTCCATACCCCCTTCCACCGTGACGTCGTCGTCCCACTGCATGTCGGTCACGACCCACTTCTTCTTGGCGTCGAACTTGCCGATCGTGATATCCAGCCAGTCCGTCGCATCGAAGGCGGCGTACCCTTCGGAGATCGCCACCGCCTTCATCGAAAATCCTCCGTCGATGGACTGGTTGTCGGACACCGGATCCTTCGGGTCACCGGTGCGGAGCTGGAAGCCGACCTCCAACCAGTCGGTCACGTCGGCGTAGATGCCGGGGCGGATTCGCAGCCGGACCCGGTGCCGCTGGTCGTTGTCGTCGTAGGCCCCCTCCTGGTGGAACCCCTCGTAGCGCATCCGGAGATCTCCCCTGAGATCGATGCGGTCGTACCACCTGGGCTCCTCTTCTTCGGACTCGATCACGGCCGGCGTTGGGCTCGGCGCTGGCGGTGGTGTCGGCTGAACATCTGCCGCCTCCGCAGCGCGGCGCCGGTCGTATTCGGCCTGCACCGCCCGTGCCTGCTCCTCGGTGATCACGCCCTGTTCCACCAGCAGCTCCAACAACGGATCCATCTCGGCCGGAAGTTCTTGAGCAGCGAGACCCGTCGTCCAGCACAACGCCAGCACGAGCACCACCGTCCACACCGTCCACAATCGCGTCATGTCGCCTCTCCTCCCCGCCCAGTCCCCAACAGCCGAGTCAGATGTCTGAATTCCTCTCGAGCCAGGCTCAGACTGGATACTCAGAGCGATTCTCGCATGAAGCGGATATGAAGCTGAGGTCAAGTCCTACTGCAGTTCGAAGCCCAGCCAGCGCGCCACCAGCGGCGCCACCTCGGTGACGTCGACTTCATCGCGGCGGCCGGCCGGCACGTCCGACCCACGCGCCGCGAACAGGCCGCACATGGCGTCATGGTAGGCGAGGTAGCCGTGCTGACCGTAGTAGGAGCTCGGATCGATGGCATTGCCTGACCACACCATCGAGAACGCGAAGCCGGGCTCGAGGAACGCGATCAGGTCGCCGCTGTTCGGGTGGTCCAGCCCGATCGAGGCCGCCTCCGAGCGCTTGAACACACGCTCAACGATCGGTTCACCTTCCACGTGCACATCGGCGAGCGCCTTGGCGGCCCGGGCCAGCAGCTCCGGGGCCCTGGCCCGGTTCACCACGCCACCCGGCTCACGGCCGTCGAGGTTGAGGTGGACATGGGCGCTGGCGCCGTGGGAACGCACCGCCATCGGGCTGGTCGGGGAGATGCGCGCCCGATCGCCCTCCACCACGACGTCCATCAGTCCTTCGTCGGCCAGCACCTTTTGGATGTTGACGAGGTCCCGGATCGGGACGTGGCCGTGGTCCGACACCACCACGAGCGCGTCGCGGTCGGGATCGAGTGCCCGCCACAGGCGGCCGACCGATCGGTCCACCGAGCGCCCCAGCCGCTTCAGCCCCTCGCGCGCGGCCACCGCCTTGCCCGGGCTGAAGCCCCACTGGTCGGGGTCGACGAGCAGGCTCGAGTGCTGGTACTCGTCCGGGGTGGGGTGGTAGGCGAGCAGCAGTCGGAAATCCTCTTCCCCGATGATCGTTGCGGCGATGTCGTCGATATAGGCATCGAGGCGCTCGATCTGCTCGAGGTAGGTGTCGAGGTCGATTCCCCGGCTGCCGTCCAGCCACCAATCGGCCAGCAGGTCGTCGTCGGGCAGGCCGGGCCACGGTCCCACGAGGGCGGCCAGGCGACCTTCGAAGTCCTGCGGGTAGGCCCGCAGACGACAGAGCTGTCCCCGGTACAGTCGCAGCCCGCCGCGGGTGCGGTCCAGGTGCAGCGCCTTGCTCCACAGTCCGTAGTCGTGGTGCTCGAGATCGTCCTCCGCCCGCGCCTCGAAGCTCAGCTCGAACCACTCCCGCTCGCCGGCGAGTTGCCAGCCGTCATCGCCGAGCCGTCGCGCCGCCACGGCGTCATACCGCGGCCGATCGTCCGGGGTGCCGTCGTATGTCGCCACCTCGAGGGTTACTGTCGTGGGCACGGCAGCTTCGGACAGCACCACCTCGATCGGCCACACCAGTGGCCGCACGCCATCCTTGGACATCAGCTCCCCGGTGGTTCCGGCGGCCACCGGGTCGAGCTCGAGGATCCGGCTCGCGGCGAGCGGCGTCCCGGGCCACAGGACCCCGTAGTCGCCTATTCGATCGAGTGCCGCGGCATCGATCCCGGGCCACAGCAGGGTGGCGACCCGGACGCCGCTGCGCCGAGCCGCGGTCCACAAGGTGTCGGCCTCATTGCTGGCGGTGAACGCCCACGTCGAGTGGCCGATGGGCTTGTCTGGGCGGTGGAAAGTGTTGCTCACGATGCCGGTGTCCGACGGGAGCCGGCCGGACGACAGCGCTGCGTGGTTGACCGCGGTCAGGGTCGGGCTCGCCACGCGCAGTCGGTCGGCGACAAAACCCTGCTCGACCATTGCTTTCAGGCCGTTGGGGTCGACCGCCACGCCCTCGTCGAGCCATTGGCGCGCCAGGTCGGCGCCGACGCCGTCGTACGACACCATCACCACCCGGTCGGCACGCGCCCCCTCGGGCATGCCGCTCCGGCACGCCAGACCGAGCATCAGAAACGAGACAACAGCGACGGCGATCGACGGGATCCAGCGGGAGTTCGACATGCCGGCATCCTACCCCAGCGCGATCATCGGAACTGCAACACCACCCGTCTCCGTCTCCGTTTCCGTATCCGTCTCCGTTTCCATCTCCGAGCGTCTTCCGCGGGACGACAACGGAATCGGGCACGAAGACGGATACGGAGACGGGCACGGGAAAGGCGACACTCCCCCCCGCCCAACCTCATCCCCCACAACCCACCAGCTGCGCTTCTGGCCAGTCGTCTCGGATACGCGCACGGATCTTCCTCGCGTCGGTTTCAGAATCGACCGGGCCGACCCGTACGCGGTAGAGACCGCTCCCCGCCTCCAACACCACCGCTCGCTCGCCCGCCCCTTCGAGGGCACGCTCGGCGCGGCGCGCGTTGTCGATGTCGGCGAATGCGCCCACCTGCACCCACCAGCAGGCGGTCGCGGCCGAGGGCGGTGGGCGCTGCGGTGCGGGCCGGACCTTTTTCGTGCGGCCCAGCACCTCCACCTTGACCGGCGCGATGCCGTCGACGTCGAGATCGATCCGCCTGGCGGCTCCGTACGACAGATCGATGATCCGGCCCTCGATGAACGGCCCGCGATCGTTGATCCGGACCTCCACCGATTGGCCCGTGTCGCGGCGAGTGACCCGGACCAAGGTACCGAACGGCAGCGTCCTGTGGGCCGCGCTCACCCGGTGCATGTCGTACACCTCTCCCGAGGCGGTCCGCCGACCGTGGTAGGGCTCGCCGTACCACGACGCGATGCCCTTCTCGACGGCACCGGGGCGTACCGCGGTGACCTCCGGCACGGTGGCCGGCGGCGGTGCCTTGCGGTGCGCACATCCCACGAGCGCGATCAGGAGGGCGAGGAAGACTGCATATTGCAGATTGCAGATTGCAGATTTTGGGCTGCCGGTCGCGCTGCAATCGAGCGTTCCGGTGCCTGGCACCGCCTCTGGCCTCTCGACCGGGTGTGCTGGGATGCCTGGCGTCGCCTCCATCACACCTCGAGATCCCTGGCCTCCGGCAGCTCGCCCGCGTCGGCGAGCGCGGGCCGGACGTGCTCGGCGAGGAACTCCCGAACCTGCCGCGGCGCGCGGCCCACGAACCGCACCGGATCGACCAGCCGGTCCAGCTCGTCACGGCCCAGAGGCACCTCCGGGTCGTTCGCCACACGATCCAGGAAGTCGTTGTCGGCCCCCTCCTCGAGGATCCGCTGGCTCGAAGCACGCGAGTGGACCCGCAGCCGCTCGTGCAACTCCTGCCGGTCACCGCCGCGCCTCACCGCCGCCATCAGGATCGCCTCCGACGCCAGGAACGGCAACTCCGCGGCCAGGTTGCGGCGCACCATGGCGGGATACACCACCAGACCATCGGCCACGTTGTGGGCCACGCGGAGGATGGCATCTGCCGTGAGAAAGGCCTCCGGCAACGCCAGCCGTCGATTGGCCGAGTCGTCGAGCGACCGCTCCAGCCACTGCGCGGCCGCCGTGTGAGCGGGGTTGGCGGCCAAGGACATCAGCCAACGGGAGAGGGCGGTCACCCTTTCCGAGCGCATCGGGTTGGCCTTGTACGGCTGTGCCGACGACCCAACCTGGCCCTCTGCCATCGGCTCGCGCAGCTCCTTGACGCGGGCCAGCAGCCGGATGTCGGTGGCGAACTTGGCAGCGGACTGGCCGATGCCCGAAAGTGCGTCGAGCACGAATGCGTCGATCTTGCGCGGATAGGTCTGGCCGGTGACCGGGTAGCTCGACCCGAAGCCGAGCTTCTCCACGACAGCCCGGTCGAGCGAACGTACCTTGTCGTGGTCACCGTCGAACAGCTCGAGGAATGTGGCCTGGGTGCCCGTCACCCCCTTGACGCCCCGCAACTCGAGGCGGTCCCGCTCGAACCGCAGCCGTTCAAGGTCGAGCAGGAGATCGTGCAACCAGAGACAGGCACGCTTGCCCACCGTGGTCGGCTGGGCCGGTTGCAGATGGGTGAGACCGAGCGTCGGTTCGTCGGCCCATCGGTCGGCAAACTCGGCCAGCGCGCCGATGACCGCGAGCAGCCGGCGCATGACAAGGTCGAGCGCGTCCCGAGTGATCATCAGGTCGGCGTTGTCGGTGACGAACGCCGACGTGGCGCCAAGATGCAGGAACGGCTTCGCGGTCGGCGCCCGGTCGGCAAAGGCGCGCAGGTGCGCCATGACGTCGTGGCGCGTGGTCCTTTCGTACTCACGCACCCGCTCCAGGTCGTCATCAGTCACCTCGAGGTTGTTCCGCATCTCCTCGAGTGCCTGCTGGGGAATCTCGAGCCCGAGCTCACGCTCCGCTTCGGCGAGCGCCAGCCAGGCCCGCCGCCAGGTGGTGTAGCGGTGGCGGGGCGAGAACAGCCGCTGCATCTCGGGCGACGCGTAGCGGCGGATCAGGGGATGGTCGAAGGTGTCGATGGAGGTCATGGGGGGAGTATAGGGGGAGAGAGGATCTTGGGCCACCACCACCCTTCCGGGCTCAAGGTGCAAGGCACAAGTTGCAAGGACCCCCCCCACCGATCTCGTTTCATCGCCCTCATCGTCGTCGGCATCGACCACCGCCCACTCCGTCCACCCGTCGCTGGTCGCTCGTCGCTGGTCGCTGGACCACCCACCCGCCCGGATCCCAGATGCTGGATGCCCGCGTCCGCGTCCGTGCCCGAATGCGGTCGAAGATCGAAGACCCCTTCCCGCCCCTCTCATTCCTTCGTCTTCGTCCTCATTCTCATCGCCATGGTCATCGTCATCGGGATCGCAGGCGATAGGATCTTGATACTGGGTGCTGGATGCTGGATGCTGGACGGCGGATACTCGACGGCGGATACCTGACCTCCCAACCAGACGCGAAGCCTTGGGGCGGGAGGGGGATCTAGCATCAAGCATCCAGCATCGGTTGTTGTGGGCTCCGAGCCCCTCGCCACGAGTCTCTCGACCCTTCTCTGGACGTGGAGGATCGTATCCAATGCTGCACATCACATCCGAGATCGGACGACTCCGCAAGGTCCTGATGCACGAGCCGGGGGACGAGGTCGACCGGATGGTGCCTTCGATGATGGAGGATCTGCTGTTCGACGACATCCTGTTCGGGGACCGGGCGCGCGACGAGCACCGCCGTTTTCGCCGCCTCCTCCAGTTGCTCGGAATCGAGGTCGTCGAGTCGCGCGATCTCCTGACCCAGGTCCTGGCCGAGGACGAGGTGCTCGACTGGCTGTGGGAGGTCCTGCTGCCGGAGCTGCCGTCCGAACTCCGCGACCGGCCTCGACAGATGACGGCGGAGCAGGCGGTGGGGGTGCTCGTGGGAGGAGTGGTCGAGGAAACGGCTCACGACCCCTTCGAGATCGACGAGCTTTTCCGCCTCACCCCGCTGCCCAACTGGTGCTTTCAGCGTGATCCACAGCTGGTGGTGGGTGACGGTGTCGTGTTCGCCGCCATGGCGACGCCGGCGCGATGGCGCGAGGGCCTGCTCGCCCGGTGCCTCTTCCGGTTCCACCCGGAGCTCAGCTCGGCTCCGGTCATCCTCGACCCGCTGCAGCCGACCTCCGAGCGCATGCGTTACCTCAGCCTGCACCTCCCGTGCCTCGAGGGGGGTGACGCACTCATCCTGTCGGACGAGCATCTGGTGGTTGGGGTCTCGGAGCGCACCAACGCGGTCGGGGTCGAGCTGCTGGCCCGCGCGCTGGCCCGAGTGGAGAACGGCCCCCGATGGCTGGAGGTGGTCCACCTTCCCCGGCGCCGCGCCTACATGCACCTGGACACGGTCTTGACACAGCTCGATCACGACCTCGCACTGCTGTTCCCGCCGGTGATCGGCGCCACCGGTTCCGAGGCGGCAGACACCTACGAAATCGATCTCCACTCCAACGACCTGGAGCCGCGACACCGTGGCTCGCTGCTCGCGACCCTCGCCAAACGTGGGCTCAAGATCGAGCCGGTCGCCTGCGGGGGCCGCGATCCGCTCGCCCAGCAGCGCGAGCAGTGGACCGACGGCGCCAACGCACTCGCGCTGGCGCCCGGCGTGGTCGTGCTGTACGACCGCAACGTGGCCACCGCCGAGGAGCTCGACCGGCGCGGATTCCGCATCGTCGAGGCCGAGGCCGTGCTGCTCGGACAGCAGGAGGTTGAACTCGAGGCCGGCCAACGAACCTGCCTGCTGCTCGCCAGCCACGAGATCTCCCGCGCCCGCGGCGGACCCCACTGCCTGACGCACCCACTGGTGCGGGATGACGCGTGAGGAGAGAATCGGAGATCAAGGATCAAGTAGCCAGTTCGGAACCCACTCCGAGTGGAGCCTTACCTGCCATCACATTTCATGGGCCACCGGAGGTCCGCTCATCCTCAACCATCCACCGAATCGGAACGGTCTCCGGCTACTCGCGCGATTCGAAGGTACCAGCCGGCCAACACGAGTTCGAGCATCGGCACGACTGCGCCGCGCGCGAGCACAAACCAGGGATCATATGCCGCAGCGCGAAGTACCTCTATGCCGGCGTACTGAGACCACGTGAGCGTCGCGCCAATCGCGCTCACACCCAAAAGGGCCAGCCACTTGCGCGAAAAGACCATGGCTCCAGCCAACCACGCCAGACCTGGGAAGTGCAGCAAACGATAGTGGTACCACGATATAGGCGCCCCTGCGAGTACGACGGCGATCAGGGCGGCAAGAACAGGGAGCGTATCGGCGCCGATCCGACGGCCCGCGCTGATAACCCATACGGTTCCGAGGCCCAGTACGATCACCGACACGACCACGGAAAGAACAGCAGCGCTCCCGTCGAGTTCGAATCGCCGCGGGTTGTTCCCGAGCCGCCAACTCCTGGGAAGCTCGCCGTCATCTACCGGAAGATCGACGAGTCGCACCGCGGTGGCGGGAAGTGACATATTGAGAGGCGCTGGCGTCCCCGCCCAATAACCGGAGCTCGTCGGGAAGTGGGGCGGTGGCAGACGGAGTGCTATCACGGCCAGGGGCACAAGCACCCCGAGCACGGCGGTGGCCCCGCCAACCGCAAGGGTACGCCACCGTCTGCGTACGGCCCAACCGCACATCAGGACTGCCGGCCATAGTTTGACTGCGGCCGCCAATCCGAGCCACACACCGTCGATGGCGCCGCGCCTGTCGCTACCCACGATCGAAACACAGACGAGGAGCAGGAGAAGCGGATTGAACTGCCCGAGGACCAGGTTCTCGCCCACGGTTCCTGCGAGGCACCACACCGCCGCCACGACAACCACAGATTGCAGGCTGTGACCGAGCCGCCTCCACATGAGCCATGCCGAAACGACAATTGCGATGTGTCCTGACCAGAACCAGATCAACCTGGCAGCCTGGTACTCGAAGCCTGCGATGGGGAGCACGACGATTGCGGCCAGCGGCGGGTAATCGAAGTTATGAACGGTAAACGGACTTTGGTGCGCGAGCAGGGCCTGAGCCGCGCGAAAAAAGTTGGCGAAGTCCCCAGTCGTGTCGGACAGCAGGGCTCCGGCGATCACGACATTTCGAGCCACGTACAGCGACCCCAGGAATGTCAGCGCCAACCAAGGTACGGTGGATCGAAAACTCCGCACCGCTATTAGTCCTTCGCGAGTAAACGCAAATCCCGCCAGCGGTCGTGAAACCACAGCCACTGCTCGGGTCGCTGGCGGATCATGTGCTCGGTGATGGCGGAGAAGCGCGCGGTGAGGGAGACGTCGGACAAGTCCTCCTCGGTCAGGTCATCGGCAAGAATGGGCTCAAACAGCCTCATGGAGTAGTGACCCGGGCTCTCCCACAGGGCGCACACCGGCACCACCGGCGACCGTGTCTTGCGCACCACGCGCGCGAGGATCGGATGGGTCCACGTCGGCTGACCGAAGAACGGCACCTGGATACCGACGTCGGGATTCACCCGCTGGTCGATCAGGAAGCCCACGGAACCTCGGTCGGCCAGGTGGCGGAGTATGGCGCGCAGGATGTTCCGCTTGCCGAGCGGAACGTTGCCGAACCGACTCCGAAATCGGGTGACCTCCTCCTCGAGCAGCGGGTTGTCCAACGGCCGGTTCACCCCCAGGATCGACTCTGATCTGATGAGCCCTCCCGCCAGCCCGGCTACCTCCCACAGTCCGAGATGGGCCGTAAGGTAGATGATCCCCCGGCCCAGGCTGGCGGCGGTATCGGCGTACTCTTCCCCGACCACATCGACCTCGCGCAACAACTCCTCCGGCTCGAGGCGCTGCAATCGAAGGGTGTCGAGCGACACGCGGCCGAAATGACGCGCCACGTCCCGGGCCAATCGACGCCGTTTGGCCGGCTCCATGACCGGGTACGCCAGGTCGAGGTTGAACTGCAACATTTCGCGCCGGCGTTTGCCGACCGCCAGAAAGAGGTCGCCCAGCACTTCGCCCACCCGCGACACGCCCCGGGGCCCCAGCGATCCGATCGCGCTCCGGGTTACCCGGTAGGCGGCAAACTCGACCCGGTTGCGCAACGCCGACCTGTGTTTGCTCACAGCCTCTCCCCCGGGAGCATCCGCCACAGTGTGTTCCAGTCGCCGGCCTCGGGCCGCATCTCGGCCTCCGCGACCCACACCCCTACATCCTCCGGCAGCTTCACCGCATCCTTGGTGGTCGTCACGGCAATGGCGTCGTGCTCGGCCGCCTCGGCTACGACCCGGTCCAGGTCGTCCGCGCCGTACCGATGGTGGTCTCGATACCACCGCGTCGCCACCACCTCGGCTCCGGCCTCGGAGAGCACGTCCACGAAGCCCTGCGGCCGCCCGATCCCGGCGAACGCCAGCACCCGCCGACCGGCCAGCACGTCCGGCGGCTGCCACCCACTCGGTGTCCGCACCCGACTCGGCACCATCCTCGCCGTGAGCAGCGGGATGGGGCCGGCGAGCCGCGTCACCTCGTCCGCGATCCGGCCGACCACCGCCGTCGCGTCGGCCGGCACCTTGGTCACGATCACCGCCGAGGCGCGAGCGATTGCACCGAGCGGCTCCCTCAGCCGACCGCGCGGCGGCAGTGAGCCGCCGCCCCACGGGTCACCGGCATCCAGCAGCACCAGGTCGAGGTCACGCGCCACCCGCAGGTGCTGGAAACCGTCGTCCAGCACGAGCACGTCTGCGCCCAGGCGTACGGCCTCGGTGCCGCCGCGAACACGGTCGGCGTCAACGACGATAGGCACACCCGGAAGCCGAGCCGCCATGGCGAGCGGCTCGTCGCCGGTCCGATCGACACTGAACTCGGAGCACGGCCCGACGACCACCAGCGGCGAGGTTCCGCGACGGCCGTAACCCCGCGTCAACACCGCCGGTCTTCGTCTCCTCCGGACGAGGTCCTTCACCAGAGCGATCACGGTGGGAGTCTTGCCGGTGCCCCCAAAGGTGAGGTTGCCCACCGACACCACCGGCACCGGCAGCTCTCGCGCTCGCAGAAATCCCCGGTCGTACGCCGCTGCTCGGCCTTTCACGAGCGCGGCGTACAGCGGGGTCAGGGGCGTGAGGAGGTGCATCTCTCCTCAACCCCCAGAGTCGATGAGCTCGAGCAGGGCGTCCACGGTGCGCGAGGTCGCACCGCGGTTGCGCTCGACGACGGTCCGTGCAGCCGCACCCGCCGTTCGTGCCGCGTCGCGGTCCTCAAGCCAGCGGGTGAGGGCTTCGACCAGCTCGTGCTCGTCGGCGACGAGCCGAGCCCCTCCCGCGCTCACCATTTCGTCGTACACCTCCTGGAAATTGAACACGTGTCGGCCGGAGAGGACCGGCGTCCCCCAAACCGCGGGCTCCAATGGATTGTGGCCACCGGTGGGTACCAGCGAACCTCCGATGAAGGCCACCCTGGCCAGCTCGTAGGCGCGCGCGAGCTCACCGATGGTGTCCAACAGGATGAAATCTGCCGCTCCCTCGTGTCCGGTCAGAGAGCTCCGGCGCACGAAGGCGACGTCCCTCCGACGCAGCATGTCGGCCACCCCATCGAAGCGCTCCGGGTGACGCGGCGCCAGGATCGTGAAAATCCGCCTTCCCGCGGCTGATATCCGAGCCACGGCGTCCAGTACCTGCGCCTCCTCGCCTTCCATCGTCGAGCCCACGACCGCGATCGGTCGCTCTCCGGCGAGCCCACGGGCCTCCTCGGCCCAGTCGAGCGGCGTGGGATCGGGCTCGAGGTCGTACTTGATGTTGCCACCGACACGAATCCGCGCCTCGTCCACACCGAGCGACGAAAACCTCGCCGCGTCGTGCTCGTCGCGGACCAACACCAGCGACAACGGCTCGAGGAGCGGTCGTAGCAACGCCCCTATTCGACGGTACCTTGCCACGGAGCCCTCGGACAACCGGCCATTGACGACTGCCACCGGAATCCCCGCGCGTCCAGCCTGGTACATGAGCTCCGGCCACAGCTCGGTCTCGACCAGCACGAGCGCCCGCGGTCGGGCGGCCTCGAGAACTCGACGCACCGGGCGCGGCAGGTCGAGGGGACAGGGGAGGACCGGATGTCCCTTCCCGACCGTACCCCTGGCGAGCTCGAGGCCGGTGGCGGTGGTGGCGGTGACCACCATCGGCAACGCCGTATCCCGAAGCTCGAGCTCGCCCACCAGCCGCCGCGCCACCTCGACCTCGCCTACCGACACGGCATGGATCCACAACCCGCCCGGCGGCATCGTCGGCGGTCGCGGCGCCAGCCGCTCACGGAACGGTGGTCGCCCCTTGCCGGTGAGTCGGTCCCGGATCCTCAGAAGCGGCACGACCACCGGGAGCGCGAGCCACAGCATCGCCCGGTACAGCCACAAACTCGGGCCAGCCCGCATACCTTGCCGGCTCTCCATCCACGACAGCATAGACGAAGCCCGCCACAGGACGAACCGCCGAAGGGTCGGCCCCGGAGACGCCCCCCATCCGACCACGCCCCTGCTGCAGATCGACGCCGCTGCCTCAGCCCGGCTAGGGGAGGGTCGCCGTCTCGACGTCCCCATCGGCGACGATGAATGTTCCTGCGGTACGCTCGAGCGCCGACTTCAGGTGCTCGGCATCGGTGATGAGCACGTCCTTGCCGGTGGACTCCACGAACTGGATGGCCGATCGCACCTTGGGCCCCATGGATCCGGGGGGGAACTGGTTGGCCTCGAGCATCTCCCGCGCGCGGCGGACGGGCAATCGGCGCAGCCAGCGTTGCTGCGGGCGGCCGAAGTTTTCGGCCACCATGGGCACGTTGGTGAGCACGATGAACAGATCCGCGTCCAGGTCGCGGGCGAGGATCGACGCCACGTAGTCCTTGTCGATCACAGCCTCGATGCCGCGGAAGTATCCGCCCACGTCCTGATACACCGGGACACCACCACCGCCACCCGCGATCACAACCACCCCGTCCGAGATCATCTTTCGGAGGTATTCGTTCCCGAGGATTCGGGCCGGCATCGGCGACGCGACCACCTTGCGCCAGCCGCGAGAGGGGTCCTCCACCATCTGCCAGCCCTCCTCCTGCATCAGCAGGTTGGCTCGGTAGGCGGTGAAGTGGGGACCCACCGGCTTGGTGGGGTTGTCGAACGCCGGGTCGTCGCGGTCGACCACCACCTCGGTGAACACCGCGGCGATCTCTTTTTCGAGCTGCTCCTCGTTGAACCGGTTCCGCAGCTGGTTGGCCAGCATGAAGCCCATCGATCCCTGGGTCTGTGCCACCGCCACGTCCAACGACTGGGGCGGAATCTTGGTGATCGCCTCCTCCACCTGGATCATGATGTTCCCGACCTGGGGACCGTTGCCGTGCACGATCGCCAGCTCGTAACCTCGATGGATGATCTCGTACAACCACCTCGTGGCTTTCCAGGCGAGAGTGAACTGCTCCTCCTGGGTGCCGTGGTCGGTCGGGCGCAGCAGGGCGTTGCCGCCAAACGCAATGACGGCCACCGGTCTGGGCTTGGTGCGGGCATCGCTCATCGTGGCCTCCTCGCAGCCGGCAGGGACAGAAGAAGCATTGTGAAATCAGTCACGTGGCGTGTCAACCTCCGGCTCGTGAGGGGCCCGATCTCAGCGCCGCTGGAGAACGATCACCCGCTCGCAGCCGGCGACGTCACGCACCCTTCGCGCGACCGCCAGCCCGGAGCACCGCGCGGCATCCGCCACCGATTCCACCTGCTCCTCGCCCAGCTCGAGCACAGCGCCACCGCACGGGGTGAGCAATCGCGGAAGGTCGGCGACGGTGCGGCGGATCAGAAGCAGGCCGTCGACGCCGCCGTCCAGAGCTTGCCGGGGATCATGGCCGACCTCGGGCGGCAGCTCCACCAGCCGGTCGCTGGGGAGGTACGGCAGATTGGCGACCACGAGCTCGAATCCACCGCCGAGTGCGCCCATCAGATCACCGCAGATCAGGGCGACCTCGGCCCGGTGGCGGTCCCGGTTGCGACGCGCCACCTCGAGGGCGGCCGGCGAGCGGTCGACCGCCACCACCCGCCATCTCGGCCGCTCCGCGGCCAGAGTGATCGCCAGACATCCCGAGCCGGTTCCGATGTCGAGCACCCGTGCCCGTGCCGACAGCGGCAGCTCGAGCGCCGTTTGCACCACCAACTCCGTCTCCGGCCGTGGAATCAGGACCCGCGGCGTGACAGTGAACTCTCGATTCCAGAAGGTGCAGCCGCCGGTGAGGTGGTGGGCGGGTTCGCCGGCGGCCCTTCGCTCGAGCCACTCCCCGAAGCGGACCGCCACCTCGACGGGGACCTGCTCGGCGGGCCGTAACCTCAGCCAGAGCTCGTCCACGCCCCAGGCGTGAGCGAGCAACCACGACGACTCACGGCGGGGATCGGGAATCCCCACCCGCCGCGGAAGCGTCCGAGCACCGGAGGCCACCAGATCTTCAACCGTCGCCATCGCCTGCCCGGCCCATTGAACCACAGCGCGAGTGCGGCCGCTGTGGCTACTCATGCCTCTGAAGTCTTGTCACGCGCAACCGGCCACCCTCGAGACTGTTCTGGGCAAGCCCGTCTCCGTCTCCGTATCCTTATCGGAACTCTCATACCGTTCCGAGGCGCGGGTCGGGCACGGAGACGAATACGGATACGGGATCTTCCCTTCAGCTCTGGGGACACACAGCACGCGATCTACTCGAGCTCTTCCTTCAACCGCTCGGTCTGGAAGTGCGCGATGAGGGGATCCAACAGGTGGTCCAGATTCCCCTCGAGGATCTCCTGGAGCCGGTGCACGGTGAGGCCGATGCGGTGGTCGGTCACCCTGCTCTGGGGGAAGTTGTAGGTCCGGATCTTCTCGGAGCGGTCCCCGCTTCCCACCTGGCTGCGCCGGGTCGCCGCCCTCTCTCGGTCCCGCTCGCGCTCCTCGATCTCGCGCAGCCGCGCCTTGAGCACTCGGAAGGCCTTGGCCTTGTTCTGGATCTGCGACTTCTCGTCCTGGCAGCTGACTACGATACCGGTCGGCAGATGGGTGACGCGGACCGCCGAGTACGTCGTGTTGACGCTCTGGCCACCGGGTCCCGAGGAGCAGAAGCGGTCGATGCGAAGGTCCTTCTCATCGAGCTCCACCTCGACCTCCTCGGCCTCCGGCAGGACCGCCACGGTCGCGGCCGAGGTGTGGATACGACCCGACGCCTCGGTGGCAGGAACCCGTTGCACGCGGTGCACCCCGGACTCGAACTTGAGCCGCGAGAACACCCCATCCCCTTCGATCACCGCCACCGCTTCCTTGACGCCACCGCGACCGGTGTCGGACGAGTCGGTGAGTGACATCCGCCACCCTCTCTCTTCGGCGTAGCGACCGTACATCCGCAGCAGCTCGCCGGCGAAGAGCGCCGCCTCCTCGCCGCCGGTGCCGGCCCTGATTTCGAGGATCACGTTCCGTCTGTCGTTGGGGTCCTGCGGCAGCAGCAGCAGGTGCAGCCGACGCTCGAGCTCGTCGTACGCGGCCACGAGCCGTTCCACCTCCGCCCCGGCGAGCTCCTTCATCTCCGGGTCGTCGGCCTCGGCGAGCACCTCCCGGGCGCCCTCCAGCTCGTCCGAGGTCTGCCGATACTCCTGGTAGGCGACCACGATCGGCTCCAGCTCGGCGAGCTTCTTGGCAACCTCGCGCGACCGGTTGGGATCGACCGCGACCACGGGGTCGGCCTGTTCCTCGCGCAGCAGGTCCCGGCGTCTGACGATCTCTTCCAGCCGTTCGAGCATCAGTCTTCTCTCCGCACCCGATCATCCGGCCCAACGCTCGTCCCGCCCAGAGTGCTGGTGGAATGGCGGCGGGCCGAGATCGGTCCGTTCCCAGCCCACATTTCTCACCATCAAACAGAAACCCGCGCGACCGTCCGTCGCGCGGGATCCACGTGGCCGCCCATTCCGCGGCCGGACATCGCTACTTCGAGTTGGTGCCGTAGCGGCGCTCGAACTTCTCCACCATCCCCGCGGTGTCGACCAGCTTCTGGCGACCGGTGTAGAACGGGTGGCACACGTTGCAGATCTCGAGCCGCAGCTCGGGCTTGGTGGAGCGGGTCTTGAAGGTGTTGCCGCACGCGCAGCGAACCTCGACATCGTGGTACTCGGGGTGTATCTCCTGTTTCATTCGATCCTCCGCTCGATCGGTATGATCGAGGACAAGCGATTGTACAGAGTGGTGCGGCGGCTGGCAAGCCCGCAGCAAACACACGGTGCGCCTTACGGGCTAACCGTCCAGCTCCGCGATCACGGCGTCAGTCATCTGCGTGGTGGTCGCGGCCCCTTGTTCGATCGCCTGGGGCCCGCCGCGCAGCTTCATCATGTCGTAGGTCCGGACCTCCCCACGGGCCACCACCGTGGCCACGGCGTCCCGGATCCGGGTCGCGATCTCGGTCTCCCCGAGCCAGTCCACCATCATGGCGGCGGCCAGGACCATGGCAATCGGGTTGACGATCGAGGGATCGAGCTTGGCGTACTTTGGGGCCGAGCCGTGCGTGGGTTCGAACACACCCACGTCGCGGCCGATGTTGGCCGATGCCGCGAATCCAAGTCCTCCCACCAGACCCGCGAATCCGTCGGAGATGATGTCGCCGAACATGTTTCCGGCGACGATCACGCCGTAGTCCTCCGGGTTCTTCGTCAGCCACATCATCTGGGCGTCGATGTTCGTGTCCCAGAGCTCGACGGCGGGGTACGAGCGCTGGACCTCGCGCGCCTCGGCGAGCATCATGCCGGAGGTCTCCCGCAGCACGTTCGGCTTCTCGCACACGGTCACGTTGCCGTAGCCGTGGGTCACCGCATACTCGAACGCCTGCTCACAGATGCGCCGGCACGCGGCACGGGTGAACACGCGAACCGAGATCGCGAGATCTTCCCTCGCGACGTCTTCGAAGGCCTCGAACTTGGGATGGCTGCAGAGCGCCCGGTACACGACGTCCGGCGGGTTTGTCCACTCGAGACCGGAGTACAGGCCCTCCGTGTTCTGCCGGAAGATGACCGCGTTGACCTTGGGCTCCTCCACCTCGCTGCCGCGGCCGCGGCGGACGAAGTTGAGCGGATTCCCCGGGAACGTGATGCATGGACGGATCGAGACATCGAGGTCAAACCGCTGCCGCAAACCGACGATGGGCGAGAAGTAGACGAAACCGCCGTCTCGCAGTTCGGGCCGCAGCTCGGCAGCCGCACGATCCTTGGGCTTGGAGGTGATCGCCCCGAACAGCGCTACCCGGTGTCGAGCGATGAGCTCGACGGTCTCCTCCGGCAACGGATTGCCGTCTCGGATCCAGTGGTCCCAGCCGATCCCCGCCTCGATATAGTCAGCGTCGAAGCCGGCCGCCTCGAGGACCCGGATCGCCTCGGGCAGCACCACACCGCCGATCCCGTCGCCGGGCAAGGTCACAACTGTCCGTTTCGTCATGTTTCCTCCACTTCGGGCACCAACTCTACCGATCGCCGTCAGCGCCGGCGCAACCATAACCAATGGAATCGAAAAACGAAAGGGGCGTGCGAGGCGGCGCGGTCAGCGGGCCCACACGTTGTACTTCAGAATCGTCCAGATCGCCGACACACCGTCCTTCCAGCCGATCTTCTTGCCCTCGGCGTAGGTCCGCCCGTGGTAGGCGATGGGTACCTCGTAGATGCGGCAGCCGAGGCGAGCGACCTTTGCCGTGAACTCGGGTTCGAAGCCGAACCGATCGGACTGGATCTCGAGGCGTCGGAGCACCCCGGCGGTGAACACCTTGTAACAGGTCTCCATGTCGGTGAGGTTCAGATCGGTGAACATGTTCGAGACCAGAGTCAGGAACCTGTTGCCGACGTAGTGCCAGAAGAACAGCACCCGGTGTGGTCCGCCCAGGAACCGCGATCCGTACACCACGTCCGCGCGACCATCGAGAATCGGCCGCAGCAGCGTCGGGTACTCTCCCGGGTCGTACTCGAGGTCCGCGTCCTGCACCAGCAGCAGCTCGCCCGTGGCGAGACCGAAGCCGGTTCGCAGCGCGGCGCCCTTGCCCCGGTTGCGTTCATGGCGGTGCCGCACCAGCTCGACCGACACGCCGTCCGCCCTCTCCGGCGGCTGCCACTCCGACACCAGCTGCCAGGTGGCGTCCCCCGATCCATCGTCGACCGCCACAACCTCGAGCTCCATGACCCCGCCCGGAAGGGGCGCTTGGACCACCCGCCCGAGGAGGTCGGTCACGGTTGCTTCCTCGTTGAAAACCGGAACAACGACGGTAAGGCGTGCCATCTCCCTATCGAATGTACCATCGCCCCAGCTCGCATCATGCCTGTGGTCTCGACCCAGATTGGTGGGCCCGTCTCCGTCTCCGTCTCCGTCTCCGTGCCCGAATCGCCCCTCGGATCCGTCCAAAGGATCAGAGACGGAGACAGATTCCTCGAGTGACGGTCCGTGATTCGCTCTTCCGCCTTGTCAGACTGCCCAGGCATGGCCCGCATTGTTCACCGAGGTCTCGTCGCCAATGTGCCGTGCGCACCGCGACGGGCGTTCAGTCCACGACCCGCAGCGGGTGGCTCGCCAGGAAGTCCCGCCCGACTCCGTCGACGATGACGCCCCCCTCCATGTACTGGGCCACCGGCAGCCCGAGCAGGTAGCAGAGCGTCGGGGCGACGTCGATCAGGCGAGACGCGGCGATGCGTTTCCCCCGGGGAACTCCCGGCCCACGCAGCAGCAGCGCGCCGTCCGGACACTCCTCGGCGGAGGTCCTCCAGGAGCCACCGAATCCGAGGGTTCGGCGCAGGCGCTCGTAGGAGCTCGGCGGAGCCAGCCCGTAGGGGGACACGACGGCCACCAAGGTCTCCGGCGGCGCCGCCGCCAGCAGCCGCCCGATTTGGGTGTCGAGCACCTCGATGACACGCTCCATCACCTCGCGCTCACCGGTGTGGAGTGCCTTGAGTGGCTCCAACTGGCGGCGAACGGTCGACAGACCCCCGAGGAACACCCACACGTCGCTCGCGCCCGACGCGAGTGCACGTTCCGCCGCCTCGGTCCTGCGCTCGTCCCGCTCGACGGCGCGCACGATCCCATCGCGTTCGTCACCGAACGGCTCCAGGGACTGCTCCAGGAGCCTCTGAACAGCACCGTCGTGTTCGACGGGGGCGGAGCGCGGCTCAACGTCGACGACCGTTACCTGCGGCCCCCACAAACCCGGCCAACCGAACACCTCCGTGGACACCCCGGAGGCTCGCAGACTCTCCCACAGTGGCGGTACCGACGACGGCGGGGGAACGACCTGGTCCGCGACACCCCACGGCAGGATCAGACGTGAGCCCTGGGGCGTCCACGGCAGCAAACGCAAAGGCTCGTCCTCGAGCCACGGCAGCTTCCAGGTCCGGCTGGACTTCACGCCGTGGCGACCGGGGAAGGTCCCGGTCGTCAGGGTGGTCCACAAGGACTGTCGCAGGTATGGCCGGTGGGGTGTCAACGGACCCCACGCTCCCGACTCCTGCACGAGATCCAGGTTTCGGTACCGATCGCCGGTGGCGTGGACGAGCAACACCTTGGAGTCGAGGCCCTCGACCCCGATCACCAACAGCGGCCGCTCCGGGTGCCCGAGCGGGCGCGCCACGATGTCTACCGGAACGACCTGGGGAATCGGCTGCCAGACCAAACGCATGGTCGGCAGTGCAAGCATCACGGCCGCGAACGCCACCCGGAGGCCCAGCGACGTTCCCAGCCGACGCACGGCGCCACCGCCGGCCAGCGCCAACAGGACACCGCCGCTCCAAACGGCGACGTCCTGCCTGAGTATCCGGTGCCCGGTGGCCGTCAGATACTCGCTGTGCAGGTCTGCGTTGATCCAGCTCATTACCGCGGCGATCACGAACACCAGGACCGTGAACTCCGGAGCCGGCCAGTCCCCGACGTGTCGCGGCCAGCGCCGCACCAACGGCACGACCAGCAGCAGTGGCACACCTCCCAGAACGACCCCCCAACTGAGCCACAGGGGGACCGCCGTCAACGCCGCCACCGCCGACTGCGTCACCTCGGGATTGAGGCGCATGACCATCACCTCGGCGAGCACCCCTGCAGTAGCCCCCGCCACCAGTGCGTGAATCCACGGCTCGACACCCGGGCGTCGCATCGCCGCCAATGGTACACCCGGTGGTCGCGGAATCCGGTCTCGATCGGATCTTCATGGCACCACCGCTTCTGACGTCGCTCGGGTTTGAACCCGTGCCCGTCTCCGTCTCCATGCCCGAATTACCGCTTGAACAGTTGTGATGTGTCGGATACGGAGACGGTAACCCTCGCTCCAACTCTTGGCGCAACCGAGACACGGATCCCGTACACTCCCATCCGGAAGGTGGAACCACAGATGGCAACGGCACGCGACGCACTGTGTGCGGCTCTCGACGGCAGCGACCGGCGTTGGATCCTCGAAACCGCCGAGGCCTTGGCGGGCGAGGTCGGCTGGCTCAAGGTCGGCCTCGAAGCGTTTGCCGCTCACGGCCCCTCTCTGGTGAGGTCCATCGCCGAGCTCGGGTGTCCAGTGTTTCTGGACGTCAAGCTGCACGACATTCCGAACACAGTGCGTGGCGCCGCCGCGAACTGTGCTGCCGCCGGCGTCGGGATGTTCACGGTGCACGCCTCCGGTGGTCGCCAGATGCTGTCAGCGGCCCTCGAGGGTGCGCGTCAGGCGGCACCCGACGCACCACCCAAGGTGATCGCCGTGACGGTTCTCACGAGTCTCGACAGCCGGTCCCTGCACGGGATCGGTTACGCCGACTCGGTCGAGGAGACGGCGCTCCGGCTCGCCCGCCTCGCCGAGACGTGCGGCGTCGACGGGGTGGTGGTCTCCGCGCACGAGGCGCGGCGGGTGCGCGCCGCCTGCGGCCCGGACTTCCTGCTCGTCACTCCCGGGATTCGGCCGTCCGGCCACGGAAACGACGATCAGCGTCGCACGGTGACGCCGGCCGAGGCGGTTCGGATGGGCGCAGACGTCCTGGTGGTAGGTCGACCGATTACGCGAGCGGAGTCACCCGTGGCGGCCGCCCGCCACATCCTCAGCGAGATGACGGCGGTGCGATCAGAATAACGGCCTGTCCTCGTAGTGTTCCTTGTGCCACACGTAGGTATAGCCCGGAAACTCGATCGGGTAGTCGTAGGTCACCCTGATCTTGATACGGGTCGAGGAGCGCTTGATCCAGATCGACTTCGCGTTGATCGGAATGTCGAGCTCCTCGGCCTTGCCGACGAGGTTCTTCTGGATCCGCTTGTCGTTGTACTCCAGGCGGTTCGCGCGGTCCGCCATCGCCTTGACTTCCTTGTCGAACTCGCCCACCGTGACCATCACGGGCACCACCTTGATGGAGATGACCGCCACGATTACGGCCACCAGAAACCCGACAAGACACCCGATCGGGACGTCCCCCCGCTGGTTGCGCCTCCAACTCATCACGCATCCCCCCGAACAAGCTCCATCCTCATCCATGGTAACACCCTAGCTGTCATGAACATCAGCGGATGAGGTGGAACATCCTGCCCCAACGGGTCTTGGTGAAAAAGTTGAGGAAAACCTCGGCCAGCTGACGTGCCCGGTAGCCGATGCCGCGCCATTCCCAATCGTCACGCTCGGCCTCGTACGACCAGTAGATCAGGACGGCACGTCCCTTGACGTAGCTCAGCGGCACCGGTCCCCAGAACCGCGAGTCCAGGGAGTTGTCGCGGTTGTCACCGAGACAGAAGATGCTGTCCTCCGGCACGACTCTGGGGCCGTAGTTGTCGCCCGGCAGGCCCCGCGACCGTCCCGAATGGTCACCCTTGAACACGACGTGCGATTCGTCGACGGCCTGGCCGTTGAGGAACAGCTGCTTGTCGCGGATCTCCACCTCGTCCCCGGCCACGGCGACGCATCGCTTGATGAAATCGCGTCGCGGCTGGTTCGGATACTTGAACACCACCACATCGCCCCGTCGCGGCTGCCGGTACGGCAGCAACCAGCCGAGCACGCTCGAGTCGTCAGAACCGTAGATGAACTTGTTGACCACCAGGTGATCGCCGATCAGCAGGTTGTCCATCATCGATCCGGACGGAATCTTGAAGTTCTCGAACACGAACGTGCGCACGAACAGGGCAAGGATGAACGCTACCAGGATCGCCTCGTAGTACTCACGCAACACGGATTTCTTATGGCTCATCTTCGGAATCTTATCCAACCCGCCCCGCGGAGGATAGCTTTCGCATGCCCGGAGGCTGCCAGGACGAGCTCGCCCAGGCATCCAGACGTCGCTCATCGTGGTGGATACCGCGAATCGAGCCCAGCTGCCCGGCGTGCGCGATCATCGCGGCGTTGTCGGTGGTCAGGTTCCGGGGCGGCAGGAGCACCTCGACGCTCGACGCCACGCCCGCCGCGCGGAGTCGTTCGCGCAGCAATGTGTTGGCGGCCACACCGCCGGAGGCGGTCACCAGCTCGGGGCGATGCAGGGCGATCAACTCCTCGAGCGGGGCCAGCAACTGGTCCACGACGGCCGCCTCGAACGATGCGGCGAGGTCGGCGACCACCGATCCGTGTCGATGAGGTCCGGACCCCTCGAGGCGCTGGTCGCGAATCCAGCGCACGGCGGCCGACTTGAGCCCGGAGAACGAAAAATCGATCCGACTGTCCCTGAGTCGCGGACGTGGGAGGGGAACCGCGTCCGGATCACCCGATCTCGCCAGGCGATCCATCTCGGGCCCGCCGGGATAACCGAGCCCGAGCACCTTGGCGACCTTGTCGAAACTCTCGCCCGCGGCGTCGTCCCGCGTCCGCGACAGCCTGCTCGCCGAGCCTGCATCCAGCCTGAACCAGCTCGAGTGACCCCCGGACGCGACCAGCGCCAGCACCCGGTCGGGCACGGGACGTGCCGGCCGCCCTTCGAGATCGAGAAACGGAGACAGGAGATGCCCCTCGAGATGGTCCACCGCCACCAGCGGAACCCGCCGCGCCCACGAGTAGGCCGCGGCAAACCGCACGCCGACCAGCAGGGCGCCGACCAACCCCGGGCCGGCGGTCACCGCCACGAGCTCCGGCGTCCCACGAGCATCCGCCAACACCCGTTCCACCAGCCAGGGCAGCGCCCTGAGGTGCTCCCGGGACGCCAACTCGGGCACCACGCCGCCGTACGGTGCGTGCGCAGCAACCTGGCTCGACAGGAGATTGACCTCGATCCGGCCCGCATCGTCGAGCACCGCGACCGCGCTTTCGTCGCACGACGTTTCGATTCCCAGCGTCCTGGGGAGCCCACCGTCCCTGCGCTCTTCTTTCTCAGCGGTCGACTGCACCATGCTTGGTTCACCCCACGCGCAGGCGCTCGACCTGCCACACCTCGAATCCTCTGTGAAGGGCTGCTACCGGATGTTTGCCCGCACCGGGACGGTGAGCTCTGGAAAGTCCGGGTCGGTCGTCGCGAGCTTGAGCAGCGCGTCCCTGGTGCCCGGGTCCGCGTCCGGTTTGACGGTCACCGTCACCTGGTACCGACGCCCCTCGTCGATGGCGGACACCTCGGCGTCGAACGCCGCATCGGTAACCTCGGCCGAGGTGACCTCAACCCCGCTGCCACCGGTGCGGTTGTTGATCACGATGACGTTGCGGCCCGGATTCGAGCTCGCCTCGACCGTGCCGAACTGGATTTGCGGGGGCGTCACGTGCAGCAGGGCACGCACCACACCGTAGACCTTGATCAGGACCGTCGGTGCCTTCGGGTGATCGGTGTGGACGGAAAGCTGAGCATTGACCGGCCCCATCGGGACCTCCTCGGAGAGTGACAGCGCGACCTCGTACTGCGGGCTCGGCCTGCCGGGGATCTGCTCCTCCTGCTGGAGTCGACGCACCGTGGCATCGAGGTAGGGCACGTTGCTGTCCACACCGGTGACCTTGAAGTCACGCTCGCCATCTCCCGACACGATCGTCACCTTTTGGGTCAACTGCTCGTGCTTGAGCGCGTTGAACCGGATCAGCGGCCGCGGCAGCACCTCGACGTAGGGCTTGACTTCCGCCTTGATGATCAGGGACACCGTCGGATCCTGAGGATCGTTCGTCATCACCAGGATCGACTTGGACACCGGACCCGAGAAGTCCCCCGTGTCGAGCTTTGCCTTCACCCATCCTGATCCGCCGGCCACGATCTCACGGTCGTAGTCGGCCACGGTACAGCCGCACGTCGGCCGGACACTCTTGACGACCAACGTCTCCGAACCCTCGTTGACCAGCTTGAAGTTCGCCTCGACGACGTCGCCCTTGGCCACGGTCCCCTTGTCGAGGATCTTCTCCGGCACCTCCAGCTTCGGACCGGCGATACCCCTTTCCTGAGCGACGACCGACGCCGCGATCAGGCACACCACTGCGACGGCGATTGTCGTTATTCGTCCTGTACTCATGCTTCCTCCCTTGTGCTCTCAGCGCCAAACATCGACAATCTTAGGGAGCCGGCGGGCGACCGGCAACCCCGGGGAGAGCGCTTTTGCAGGATCGTTACCACCGTCCCGAGCGTCTGTACTTCCTGCCGATCGGCGGCACGGCGATGGCTCCTCTGGCGGGGCTGCTGCAGGAGATGGGCCACAACGTGGAGGGCGTCGACGCACAGCTCTACCCACCGATGAGCACCCTGCTGGAGGAGCTCGGAATCCCGGTTCGTCTCGGCTATGACGGCGACCGACTTCCGCGCGAGATCGACCGGGTGATCATCGGCAACGCCGTCCCGCGCGACAACCCGGAGGTCGTTGCCGTCCTCGACCGGGGCGTGCCCCATCTGGCGCAGGCGGAGGCGGTCGCACACTACGTGCTGGCGCGAGGCCAAGACAGCCTGGTGGTCGCGGGCACCCACGGCAAGACCACCACCTCATCGATGCTGGCGTGGATCCTGGAGCGCTCCGGCCGAGATCCGTCCTACCTGGTGGGGGGGCTGCCGAGCTGGAGCGGTCGCGCCCACCGCCTCGGCGGTGGGGGAGAGATCGTCATCGAGGGGGACGAGTACAACACCGCCTTCTTCGACCGGGGACCGAAGTTCCTGCACTACCGCCCCCATCTCTTCGTGCTCGGACCGGTCGAGTTCGACCACGCCGACATCTACCGTGATCTGGACGCCGTCATGACCGCATTTCGTGCCGGAGCTGCCCAGGTCCCCAGACACGGCGCGGTCGTGGTGAACGGCTGGAGTGACAACGCCCGGGTGGCGGCCCGCAACAGCACCGCGCCGGTGGTGGCGGTCGGCCCCGACGATCACGACGACCTCCAGGTCAAGAGCTGGGTCGGCGGGACCGAGGGATCGCGGGCGGAACTGCGCTGGCGCCAACACCGGCTCCGGTTCGAGATCCCGATGACAGGCGAACACAACCTGCACAACGCCGCGATGGCCCTTGCTGCGGCCCTGACGATCGGCGTCGAGGACGAGCCTGCATGTGCGGCCCTCGCCGACTTTCCAGGTGTCGCCCGCCGTCTCGAGGTCATCGGTACCGCGCGAGAGATCACCGTCGTCGACGACTTTGCCCACCACCCGACCGCTCTCGCCGCCACCATCGCCGCCGCTCGCCAAAGCTGGCCCGGTCGCCGCCTGGTGGTGGCGTTCGAACCCCGCTCGCTCACAGCTGCCCGCCGGTCGTTCCAGCCGGCGTACCAGGACGCTCTGGCCGCGGCAGACCTGGTCATGGTGGCGGTGCCCTTCCACCACGAGCGGCTCGACCCCGACCAGGTCCTCGACCGCGACACCCTCGCCGCACATCTTGCCGAACGCGGGTTGCAGACGATCATGCCCGGGGTGGACGACGATCCCCTGTTGGAGCTGTTGCCCGAGTTGGCGGCTGGAGACGTGGTACTGGTCTGCTCATCCGGCAACTTCCAGAATCTGCACCGCAGACTGCTCGCTCGCATCCGGGGGGCCTCTGGTACGATCGGCCGGTGACATCGTCCCGGACAGCCTTTCTGCTCGCCACCATCGCCGGGCTCGGCGACCGCGTCCCGGCTCCTGGAACCACCGTCGGTTCGCTGCCGCCCGCGCTCGCGTGGTGGGTCGTCAGCGCGATGTTGGCGGACCACTCTCGATCCATGCTCCTCATCGGAGTCGCCGTGGGGATCGTCATTCCAGTCGCAGTCTGGAGCTCCGGGGTGGAGGCCGGTCGGCGCGGCGGCGACGACCCGCGGGCCGTCGTGATCGACGAGGTGGCCGGTCAGTGGCTGTGCCTGCTGATCGCAGCGATCCTCGCGCCGGCCACGAACGCGGTGGATCTCGGCATCATCGCGGCCCTCGGATTTCTGCTCTTTCGTATCCTCGATGTCGTCAAGCCGCCACCGATCAGCACCCTCGAGAGACTTCCGGGCGGCACCGGGATCGTCGCCGACGATCTGGCGGCCGGAGCGATCGCGGGGCTCGCCGCCGGCATCGTCGGCCGCTGGTTGTTCTGAGCTGCATCCTGCCTCTCCCGTCGATTCAGGTTCGCCGTCCTGTCGCACCCGTTCCCGTACCCGTCCCCGTTCCCGGAGGGCCGGTGCTCTCGGCTCTCCGGCTTATCTGACCAAAACACATCGGCCTATGTGATCTATCGGAAGGTGCCACCGGGTACGTGAACTGGAGGGGGGACGGGCACGGAGCAAGCCTGAGTTATGGGGATTGCAGTGATTTGGGTTAGCCCCGAAACAGCCCCTCACGCGGTCGAATCTCGGCCACGACACGCGTCGGGCCTGTGAACCGCACCGGACACCGAGGAGGGCCCCCCAGAGCCTCCACGACCAGCACGTCTCCCGAGGTCGTCCGCAGCCGAATCGCACCGACTCCCCGCCTCGCCATGACAACCAGCGCCGCCGCGACGACGCCCGACCCGCACGACAAGGTCTCGCCCTCGACTCCCCGCTCCCAGGTTCTGATGACGCCCGGGCTCTCGTCACCGGAAGTCACGAAATCCACGTTCGCACCGCCAGGACCGAGCTCGGGATGATGCCGCAGCGGCGGCGCGATCATCTCCAGGTCCAGGCCGGTCGGGTCGCTCACCGGCACCACGAGGTGGGGCACGCCGACCTCCATGTAGCTGGCCTCCAGCCGTCGATCCCCGAGAGTGACGGCCATCGGCCGCGGCCCGTCGGGCGGGGCTGGAAGATCGAGCGACACCGATGCCTCGCACACCGTCGCTGTAATCGGCGCCCACCCGGTGTCCACGACCAGGTTCGATCGACATCCGGCGAGCTCCACTGCTACACGTGCGGCGCAACGGGTGCCGTTGCCGCAAAAAGCCACACCCGAACCATCCGCATTGCGATGCTCGAGCCGCACCCGATCGACGCCCTCGACCTCCACCAGCAGCACCCCGTCGGCGCCGATGCCCAGTCGGCGATGGCACAGCCTCCGCACCAGCTCGCGGTCCTCGGCGAGTCGGCCGACCCAGTCGCCCATGGCGAGCACGAAGTCGTTGCCCGCCCCTTCCACCTTGAGAAGAGCGGACGTCATGGCTGCGAGCCCATCAGTGCCGTGCACGTCACGAGGTCAGAGCGGTTCTTCGCCTGATCGACCGCCCACACCCCATAGGTCAGGGTCCCGAGCGGGGGGTCACCGTCGTCGAACACCACCTGCTGGTGGCGATCGGCCAAGGACTCCCAGTCGCCGTCGTCCACGCGGCGCGCGACGCTGTACCACGCCGCATCCGCAGACTCCTGCCAGCGGATCCGCACCCGCTCGGCCTCCGGCAGGCACACCACGTTCGAGGGTGCCGCCGGCGGGTAGATGTCGGGGAAGTCGAGAGTGACCGACTCGCCGGGCTCGCCCACCACTCGGCCGCCGTCCTCGGCCTTCACCGACCTCAATCGGTAGCTCCATGCCCTGCCCTGCTCGGCTCCAGCGTCGCGCCATCGATCCCCAGTCACCGGCTCGCGGGTCACGACCCGCCAGGCTTCGTCCCCCTTCCTCTCCACCAGGGCAGCCGTCGCCGGTATCGGACTCCACGTGAGGATGATCCCGTCCGCCGAGGGAGCGGCCTCGAGGCCTGTCGGCGGGGATGGAGGGAGTCGCGGCACGATCCGCGCGATGTTGGAGTACTCCGATGGTCTCTTCCGGCAGCAGATGGTCCGCACCGCGTACCACAGCACCTTGCGATCATCACCCCCTCGAACCTCTTGCCACACGTCCAGGTCGTCCCGGTATCGCAACTTCAAGCCCCGGGTGGCGTCTGCGATTCCCGCCTCGTTGAGGGACACGAGCAGCTCGCTCTCCGCCTCGAGCAATTGGTAGCGGATCGCGCGGTCCCTGCTGGTCACGTCGGGTGGCTCCTGGCCCGCCGGTATGGTCGCGCGCCACACCTCGACCGCTTCCACGTCCGGCAACGGCCCGCCCGCAGTCGTGATGTCCGGATAGCTCCACGTCAACACCGCCTCGCGACCCTCCTGATAGACCTCGAGATCACGGGTCGTGTCGGCAACTCTCACCTGCGGCGGCAGCGGTGGGCCCTTGCGCCCACAACCGGTCGCAACCAGCACCACCAGGGCCAGAACCGTCCAGCGCACGAGGTCGCGTCCGAGCACGGTGTCACCTCAGAGGATGTACCGCGCCAGGTCGCGGTCCTTGACCAGGGCATCCAGCTTGTCGTGCACCATCTCCTCGGTGACCCGGTGTGCCTCTCCGGCCCTGTCGGGAGCGTCGAAGGAGACGTCCTCGAGCAGCTTCTCCATCACAGTGTGCAGCCGACGAGCGCCGATGTTCTCGGCCGAGCCGTTGATCTCGGCCGCGACCGCGGCGAGTGCTCGGATCGCACCCTCGGTGAAGACGAGCTCCACCTTTTCGGTGGCCAGAAGCTCGGTGTACTGTCGCACCAGCGAGTTGTCCGGTTCCACGAGGATCCGCTCGAACTCCTCGGCACCCAGCGAGCCCAGCTCCACACGGATGGGGAATCGGCCCTGCATCTCGGGGATCAGGTCGGCGGGCCGAGCGACGTGGAACGCCCCGGCGGCGATGAACAGGACGTGGTCGGTCCGAACCGCTCCGTACCTGGTGGTCACGGTGGTGCCTTCGACGATGGGCAGCAGGTCCCGCTGCACCCCTTCGCGGGACACATCCGGTCCACGCGCCGCATCCTCTCTCGATGCGATCTTGTCGATCTCGTCCAGGAAGACGATGCCTTCCTGCTCCACCCGCTGTAACGCCTCCACCTCGACCTGCGACCGATCGATAAGCTTGTCCTCCTCCTCTGCTATCAGCACGCGACGCGCCTCCGACACCCTCATCCGCTTGCGCGCCTTGCGGCCGAACATGCCGCCGAACAGGTCCTTGAAGTCGATGCCCATCGACTCGGTCCCTTGCGGCGTGAACATCTCGAGGGTCGGAATGCGCTGCTCCGCCACCTCGAGCTCGATCTCCTGCTCCTCCAGCAGCCCGTCGCGGAGCGGCTTCTTCAGGGCTTTCCGGCGCTCCTCGAGTGCGTCGCCGACCCCCGACGAGGACGTCACCAATAGGTCCAGCAGCCGATCCTCGGCGGCCCGTTCGGCCCGGACTCTGACCTCCTTCACCCGTTCGTCCCGTACCAGCTGGATGCCGGCCTCGACGAGGTCTCGCACGATCGAGTCCACGTCACGCCCGACGTATCCGACCTCGGTGAACTTCGAGGCTTCGACCTTGAGGAAGGGCGAACCGGTGAGCCGTGCCAGCCGGCGCGCGATCTCGGTCTTCCCGACCCCGGTCGGGCCCATCATGATGATGTTCTTGGGCGCGACCTCTTCGCGGAGCTCGGGGGACAGCTGCTGCCGCCGCCATCGGTTCCGCAGCGCGACCGCGACCGCGCGTTTGGCGGCATCCTGCCCGATGATGAACCGATCGAGTGCGGCCACGGTCTCCTTGGGCGTCATCGCCTCGACGCTCACGAGCTCAGCTCCTCGATGGTCACCCGGTCGTTGGTGTAGATGTCGATGGACGCTGCGATCGTCAGCGCCTCTTGCACGACTTCACGAGCGCCCAGATCGGTGTGCCGCAACAACGCCCGTGCCGCCGCGAGCGCGTAGCTCCCGCCGGACCCCGCCGCCACCACCTCATCGTCCGGCGACAGCACCTCGCCGGTTCCGGATATCAGCAGGGTGGTCGATTGATCCGCAGCGATCAGGAGCGCCTCGAGATGGCGCAGCGCCCGGTCGGTGCGCCACTCCCGGGCCAGCTCGACGGCTGCCCGTTCGAGGTTGTGGCCAAACTCCTCCAGCTTCGCCTCGAATCGGGTGAAGAGGGCGAGGGCATCGGCGACCGAGCCGGCAAAACCGGCCACCACCCTTCCCCCGGCCAGCCGTCGCACCTTGGCCGCACCGTGCTTCATGACCGTCGTGCCGAGCGTCACCTGTCCGTCGGAGCCGACCGCCACGGTCCCCTCGCGGCGTACCGCCACCACCGTCGTGTGCCGCCACTCTTCCATCCCGCACCTCCGATCCGACATTGTGGACCGACAGCCGTGGAGGTGCAAGGTTCAGGGAGCAGGGAACAAGGAGCAAGGTCAAATAGAGAATCTGTAGGAGCGCGCGGTGGGGCGAAGAGAGGGGGCTAGACCTTCTCCAGCTTGGCGATGGTCGGCACCAGCGTCTTGCGCCCCGCCCGATCGAAGTACACCACCAGCTTGAGATTGCCACCGCGACCCTGGCAGCTGAGCACGACACCGCTCCCGAAACGCTGGTGGCGAACCCGGTCTCCCGGACGCCAGCCTGCGCCGCTGGCGTCGGTCACGGTCGCCTGGACGACACCCCTTGCACGCCTGCGTCGAGCTTTGACGCCCGGTCGGGCCGCCGCCGTCGCCGCTGCAGACTCTGCGCCGGGCGTCTCCGTTCCAGCACCGAGTGTTGCCTCGGAGACGTCCTCGAACTCGTCGACGGGCAGCTCGTACAGGAAGCGCGAGGGTCGGGTCGGTTGTCTCTGGCCGAACAGAAACCGCGTTCGGGCGGCACTGAGGGCCAGCCGGCGTCGTGCCCGGGTCATCCCCACGTAGGCCAGTCTCCGCTCCTCCTCGAGCCCATCGAAATCGTCTCGGGAGTTGGCGTGCGGCAGCAAGCCGTCCTCGAACCCAACCAGGAACACGACATCGAACTCCAGCCCCTTCGCAGCGTGCAGGGTCATCACCGACAACGCGTCCGGTGAGCCCTCGTCGTCTGCGTCCGACAGCAGCGCCACCGCGTCGAGGAACTCGTCCAGCGACTGACCCTGGACCTCGGCCTCGGCCACCGCGGACGCCAGCTGCTGCAGGTTCTCCCGTCGTGCTACCCGCTCCTCGGCCTCGCCTTCATACATCAAAAGCAATCCGGACGCCTCCAACAGCCAGCCGACGAAATCGCCCCCACTCAACAGCTCTCGCTGCTCCTGCGCCTGCCCGAAGAGCTCGAAAAACTTCTCGAGGGAGACTCGGGCACGCCTGGTGAGACCCTCCGGCAGCTCTCGGGCAGCGGCTGACAGGGCCAGCCCGCCGGTGGCGGCGTGTCGCGTGACAACGTCGAGGGTCGCCGCACCTATGCCGCGCGCCGGCACGTTGACGACCCTCTGGAACGCGAGGGTGTCGTCCGGCCGGACCACGAGTCTCAGGTACGCCAGGGCGTGCTTCACCTCCTCCCGTTGCCAGAACCGCAACCCGCCGACGACCCGGTGCGGCAGCCGCCGCCGCGTGAACTCCTCCTCGAAGGCACGCGTCTGCGCGTTGGTGCGGACCAGCACCGACATCGCCTGGTAGGGGAACTCCGCGTTCAGCTCCTCCACCCGGTCGGCGACCCAGCGCGCCTCGGCCCGTTCGTCATCACCGATGTACAGCCGCACCGATTCGCCGCCGGTCTGGCTGGTGTACAGACGCTTGCCGCGTCGCTGCACGTTCTTGCTGATCAGATGTCCGGCCAACGACAGGATCGGCGCGGTCGACCGGTAGTTCTCCTCCAGTGCCACCACCCGCGCACCCGGAAAGTGGCGCTCGAACGAGAGGATGTTCGCCATCTCCGCCCCTCGCCACCGGTAGATGGCCTGGTCCTCGTCGCCGACGGCGGTGATGTTGCCAGGATCTGTCAGCACCCTGGCCAGGAGATCCAACTGGAGGCGGTTGGTGTCCTGGAACTCATCCACGAGCAGCCACCGCACACGTCGCTGCACCTCGTGGCGAAGCCTCTCGTGTCGATCCAGCAGCTGAAGCGCCAGCAGCAGCATGTCGTCGAAGTCCACCACCCCGGCGGATCGTTTGAGCTCTCCGTAACGACGCCACAAGGCCGCGGTGGTGGCCCGGCCGGGGTCGGCCTCGAGCTGCTTCGGACTCCGCCTCTGGTTGACCTGACGCGAGATTTCGGCCAGCACGGCTCGTGGGGCGTGGTCACGGGGGTCGGTGCCGAGCTCCTTGAGGGCCCGATTCATGAGCGATCGTTGATCGTCGCTGTCGGCGATGGCAAAGCGCTCTCCAAGACCCGCCTCGGAGGGATGTCGACGCAGAAGCTCGAGCGACCAACGATGGAACGTACCGACGAATCCACCCCTCATGCTGCCGCGGGTCAGACGCTCCACGCGATCGTGCATCTCGCGCGCCGCCTTGTTGGTGAAGGTCACCGCGGTGATCTCGTGAGGTCGGGCCGCGCCCGACGCGAGCAGGTGCGCGATCCGGTAGGTGATGACACGGGTCTTTCCGGAGCCCGCGCCCGCCAACACGAGCAGCGGACCCTCGCCGTGGGTCACGGCGTCTCGCTGGGGCGGGTTCAGATCCTGCAGCAGGTCGCGCACTTGAGGTACGGCTCCATCGATTTGGTTCCACCGGTCGGTTCGGTTTGACGACGCCGAGACCAGTTCGCACCGTCTTCCAACGCCAACGGTTCTGCCACCGGCGCGAAGGATCATTCTCGGGCCTCGATCAGCAAATTGCAATCAGCGCTCGGGCGGAATGGCGCGCCCTATTCGACCGTCACCGACTTCGCCAGGTTGCGCGGTTGATCGACGTCCTGGCCGAGTTCCACGGCGACGTTGTAGGCCAGGAGTTGGAGCGGCAGGACCGCCACAACCGGCTGCAGCAGCGGGTGGACGCGAGGCACCGGGAGCACGAGGTCCGCGACCTGCTCCACCTCTTCCGCGTCCCGCTCAGCGACCGCGATCACCGTTGCGCCGCGCGCCTTCACCTCCATCAGGTTGCCCAACAACTTGCCGCGGGTCGGGGTGTCGAGTGCCACCGCCACGACCGGGAAACGGTCCTCCACCAGCGCGATCGGGCCATGCTTCATCTCGCCGGCCGGATAGCCCTCGGCGTGGAGGTAGCTCAGCTCTTTCAGCTTGAGCGCTCCCTCCAGGGCGATCGGGTACAGAATGCCGCGCCCGAGGTACAACGAGGACCTTGCCGTCAGGACTTCGGTCCCGCGCTGATACACCCGCCGTTCCGCCCGCAGAGTCTCCTCCACCGCCAACGGCAATCGCTGCAGCTCCGTCACCAACTGGGCGTCGGCGGAGTCCGCCAGGCCGCGGGCGCGGCGCAGTCCGAGCGCCAGCAACAGCAGGGCCACGAGCTGGGTCGTGAAGGCCTTGGTCGAGGCGACTCCGACCTCGGGCCCCGCCTGGGTCAGCATGCGATCGGCGGCGAGCCTCCAGGACGACGACCCGCGCACGTTGCAGATCGTGCCGAGCCTGGCCCCACCGTCGCGCGCCAGCTCCATGGCTGCGAGGGTATCGGCCGTCTCGCCGGACTGGGTGACACCGACCACCAACACGTCGCCAGCGAGGAGTGGAGCGCGGTACCGATACTCTGAGGCGTAGTCGACCTCGGTCGCCAACCCGGCCAGCGACTCGATCAGAAACTTGCCGACCTGGGCGGCGTGCCAGGAGGTGCCGCAGGCCACCAGGTGGACCCGCGCGACGGTTGCCAGCTCCTGCGACGTGAAGCCGGAGCCCTCGAGCCGGATCGCCGCCCGATCACTCGACAGGTACGACCGCACCGTGTTGCGGATCGCATCGGGCTGCTCGAAGATCTCCTTGAGCATGAAGTGGCGGTAGCCACCCTTCTCGACGCGACCGGCATCCCAGTCGAGGGTCTCCTCCGGCCGCTCGACGGGGTCGCCGCCGCTGCTCAGCACACGCACGCCTCCTCGCCGCACGTCCGCGATGTCCCCGTTTTCGAGAAACACCACGCGCCGGGTACGATGGAGCAACGCCGTGACGTCCGAGGCGACGATGTTCTCGCCCTCACCGAGCCCCAGGACCAGCGGCGGCCCCTGCCGAAAGGCCACGACCTGGTCCGGATCCGCCCGGTGCACCGCCACCACTGCGAATTGGCCGTGCAAGCGAGGCAGAACCGCTACGACTCTGGAAATCAGGCCGCCCTGCTCCCGGCCGAGCAGCTGGGCGATGAGTTCGGTATCGGTATCGGATTTCAGCTCGATGCCCGCTTCGATCAGTTCCTGACGCAACCCAGCGTAGTTCTCGAGAATCCCGTTGTGGACCACGGCGACGGTACCGGCAGCGTCGGTCTGCGGGTGGGCGTTCGCCTCGGTCGGCGCGCCGTGCGTGGCCCAACGGGTGTGGCCGAGGCCGACGGTTCCGTGCAACGGCTGGTGATAGGCGAGTTGCTGTAGATTGTGGAGCTTGCCCGCCGCACGCAGAATCTGGATCCCACCGCCCTCACCGAGCACGGCCAAACCAGCGGAGTCGTAGCCTCGATACTCGAGTCGGCGAAGGCCGTCGAGCAGGACCGGCACGACCTCCTCAGACCCCGCGCAACCGATGATCCCACACATCGTCGAGCCTCCTCAGCGAACTCTCATCATCATAGGGAATCTTACCTCCACGACGAGACCGGTGTCGGCACGCCCCTCAGCCGCGCGTCCTTGCTGGGATCACGGAGTGACCCGGGCGCGCAGGGCCGTGGAAAGCGCCGCCATCAGGCTGTCGAACGACTCGGCAAAGGCAGCCACGCCGTCCACCTGCAGCTGCCTCGTGATCGTTTCGAGGTCGATTCCCGCGGCTGCCAGTCGGTCCAGAATCCCGTCGGCGCTCGCCATGCCATCGATCAGCGCCGACCGGGGACGACCGTGGTCTCGGAAGGCCTCCAACGTGGCCATTGGCAGCGTGTTGACGGTGTCCGGTCCGACCAACTCCTCGACGTACTTGACGTCCGAGTACGCGGGATTCTTGGTGCTGGTCGAGGCCCACAACGGTCGCTGGACCCTCGCACCACGTCCCGCCAGGGCCTTGAACTCCTCGCCGGAAAAGGTCTCGCCAAACCGACGATAGGCGAGCTGGGCGTTGGCCGTGGCCGCGGTGCCACGCAGTTCGAGCGCGTCCTGGGTCCCGATCTCCTCCAGCCTCGAGTCCACCTTGGAATCCACCCTGCTGACGAAGAACGACGCCACCGACGCCACCCGAGCGGGCTCTGCGCAGCGCGCCAACCCGGCCAGGTAGGCCCCGGCCACCGCCTCGTAGTCGGCGAGCGAGAACATCAGGGTGGCGTTGATGTTGATCCCGGCCCCGATCAACTCCTCGATTGCCGGAATTCCGGGCGCGGTCGCCGGTACCTTGATCATGAGATTGGCCCGGTCCACGGCGCGCCACAGCCGCCTCGCCTCCGCCACGGTCCCCTCGGTGTCGTGGGCGAGATGGGGCGACACCTCGAGGCTCACGAAGCCGTCGCCTCCCTCCGACACGTCGTACACCGATCTCAGGACGTCGGCGGCACGCCGGATATCCTCGATCGCGAGGGCCTCGTACAGCTCGTCAGTGGTAATCTCCGGCCGCTTGGACAACAGTGCATCGATCTGCCCATCGTAGGCGCCGCTCGAGGTGATCGCAGCGCAGAAGATCGACGGGTTCGAGGTGACCCCCCGCACACCGTCCTCGGCCACCAGGCGGGCGAGTCCGTCTCCCATCACCAGGTCGCGCTCGATGAAGTCGAGCCACACCGCCTGCCGGTGCTCCTCCCACAACTGCCGCAGTGGATTCATCTCACCTCCCCATCAACCCGCAGTGTCTCCGTCCCCGCATCCGCGTCCGCGTCCGCGTCCGAACACACCGCACACGAGATTCGCGTCCAACCTCAACAACCTCCGAGCAGTCGCTCCGCCCGTTCGACCACGGTGCGCACCGTCAGGCCGAGATTCTCGGCGACCACCTTGCCCGGCGCCGAGGCACCGAACCGGTCGATCCCGACGATGTCTCCCCCCTCACCCACCCAGCGACGCCAACCGAGGGTCACGCCCGCCTCCACCGCCAACCGCGGGACCCCCTCCGCGAGCAGGTTCGCACGGTAGCCCTCCGGCTGGGCCTCGAGCAACTCCCACGACGGCATCGAGACCACCCGCACCGCATGACCGGCGTCGGCGAGCGCACGGCCCGCCTCGACCGCCAGCGCCACCTCCGCACCGGTGGCGATCAGCACGAGGTCCGGGTCGCCGGCGGGCTCCAGCAGCGGGTATCCCCCTCGAGCCACGCCCTCGGCCGCACCACCGCACGTCTCCTCGAGCACCGGCAGCCCCTGGCGGCTGAGCAACAGCGCGGTTGGACCTTCGGTTCGCTCCAGCGCCACCCGCCACGCCTCCGCGGTCTCGTTGGCGTCGGCCGGTCGCAGCACCACCAGGTTGGGAATCACCCGCAGTGCCGCGAGGTGCTCGACCGGTTGGTGGGTCGGGCCGTCCTCGCCGACCCAGATGGAGTCATGCGTAAAGACGTAGATCACCGGCTGATCCATCAGCGCGGCGAGCCGGATCGAGGGGCGCATGTAGTCCGAGAACACGAGGAAGGTCGAGCCGAACGGCCGGACGCCGCCGTGCAGGCTGAGGCCGTTGAGCACCGCCGCCATTCCGTGTTCGCGGATGCCGAAGCGCAGGTTCCGCTCCCCGAGAGCCTCGGCCGTCAGGTCGGAACTGGAGGCGATCAAGGTCTTGGTCGACGGCGCGAGGTCGGCGGACCCGCCGATCAATTCGACAAAATCGTCGGCGATCGCGTTCAGGACCTTGCCGGAGGCCACCCGCGTCGCCACCCCCTTGGGGTCGGCGGCAAACCGCGGCAGTCTCTCGTGCCAGCCGTCCGGCGGACGCCGTTCCCACCGCCGTGCCCACTCCCGCGCCAGCTCCGGCTCCCGTTCCCGCCAGCTCCCGAACGTATCGTCCCAGTCGGCCTCGAAGGCACCCCCCCGCTCGCGCTGCCCACAGCGCTCGCGCACCGCCGACGGCACCCTGAAGTGCTCGTCCGGCGGCCAGCCGTACCGCTCCTTGGTGGCCCGCACCTCCTCCTCCCCGAGCGGCGCGCCGTGGGCGTCGGCACTGTCCTGTTTGGCCGGGGAGCCCCACGCGATGTGCGACCGCGCTGCGATCAACGTCGGCCGGTCGCTCGCCTGGTTCGTCTCGTCCAGGGCGTTGGCGAGTACGGCGAGGTCGTTCACGTCCTCCACGCGGAGCACCCGCCAGCCATAGGCCGCGAACCGCTTGGCCACGTCCTCGGAGATACTCAGATCGGTGGAGCCCTCGATCGTAATCCGGTTGTCGTCCCAGATCCACGCCAGCTTGCCGAGCCGCAGGTGCCCCGCGAGCGAGGCCGCCTCGCCGGCGACCCCCTCCATCAGATCTCCGTCGGAGCACAGCGCCCACGTGCGGTGGCTCACCACCGCGAGGTCGCCGCGGTTGAACCGCGAAGCGAGGTGGGCCTCGGCGAGGGCCATCCCAACCGACGCCGCACAGCCCTGGCCGAGCGGACCGGTGGTGACCTCGACGCCCGGCGCGAGCCCCCACTCCGGATGGCCGGCGGTCTTCGATCCCCACTGCCGGAACTGCTTCAAGTCTTCGAGCGTGAGATCGTAGCCCGTCAGGTGGAGGATCGAGTACAGCAGCATGGAGGCGTGACCGCACGACAGCACGAAACGATCCCGGTCCGGCCACGACGGGTTGATCGGGTTGTGTTTGAGGATTCGGGTGTACAGCAGATAGACGACCGGGGCCAACGCCATCGGGGCGCCGGGGTGGCCCGACCTCGCCCGCTGCACCGCGTCGATCGACAGCGTGCGAATGGTGTTCACGGAGAGCTGATCGATGTCGTCGAAGGTCCGGTCCAAGGATCCCTCCAGGGCGGCGAGGTGGCGCTAGCCTAGCACGGCGGCACGAGCGTCAAAGGGCCGCAGAGTCAACGGCAAGAGAGCGGGACGGCGCTGCCCAGACACATCGGCGCCTGACCTCGGGGCTGCTCGACTCTTTGGCTCTTGGAGTCTTCGCCAGTTCGACTGTTATCGTCGTCGCAGCTCGTACAGCACCTGCTTGGCGACCGCCTTGAGGGTCTCGAACACCCCCATTCCCTGGATGGCCACCGCCTCGAAGGTGGGCTCGCCCTTGAAGTTCAGGATCCGATACATGTTGTCGACCGGCACCGCTGTCGGCAGGTCGCGCTTGTTGAACTGGAGCACGTACGGGATCGTCTTGAGATCGAAGCCGTTGTCCCGCAGGTTGTCCTCCAGGTTACGGAGGGACTCCACGTTGGCGTCCATGCGCGCCTCCTGGGAGTCCGCCACGAAGACCACACCGTCGACGCCTTTGAGGATCAGCTTGCGGCTCGCGTCGTAGAACACCTGACCGGGTACGGTGTAGAGGTGAAACCTGGTCTTGAATCCCCGGACCGAGCCGAGGTCGAGGGGCAGGAAGTCGAAGAACAGCGTCCGGTCGGTCTCCGTCGCCAGCGAGATCAGCTTCCCCTTCTGCTGCGGATTCGAGCGCTCGTAGATGTACTGCAGATTGGTCGTCTTGCCCCCGAGGCCGGGTCCGTAGAAGACGATCTTGACGTTGATCTCGCGGGCGGCGTAGTTGATGAAGCTCATTCGGAAAACAGGGCGTCGATGTCTTCGTCGGTGATCTCGGCGAACGGCGATGCGGCCTCGACCGCTCCGGCCCGCTGGGCCTTGACCTCCATCTCGTTGAGAATCTCTTCAATCCCGGTCGACACCTTGCGCACCCGGAGACGCACCAGCCCGAGCGAGGAGCGCTCGTCGAATATCACGACCAGGATCAACCGCTGTCCGACGATGGAGATGTGGATGTTGTCCTTGCGGCCCTCGTGGAACAGGATCGAGAACTCTTTCTCGCCGATCAGCTTGGCGAGGCCGTCGGTGGCCGCCACGTTGCCGGCGGTGAGCGAGGCCAGCGATGTGGTGTCAACCAGATCAATCTCGCCGGCGCCGGCGATCTGCTGGCCATTTTTATCCACTAAGAAGACAATCTTCGCGTTGGCATCGCTGCGGAGACGGTTGAGGAGCTGCGAGATGCGCTCGAATTCTTCTTGATACATCACCAGGCTCGAGTTCACGGCTGAAAAGCCCCCCGTAAATTCAATTTTTACCACACTTGTCTCACCCAGGCAAGACGCCGCCGGGGTTGTCGGCGAGCCCCGTCACAGCGCTCGCGACGTGCCCGTCACACCCTGCGTCGGAGCAGGAGCGCCTGGGCCAACGTCAGCTGATCGACCGCTGCCAGCTCCCCCCCCACGGGAATCCCCGACGCCGGTCGACTGACCTCTACCCCCAGCGGCCGCAGCCGCCGCATGAGGTAGAGCGCCGTGGTCTCCCCCTCGACCGTCGGATCGGTGGCAACGATCACCTCCTTCACCTCGCCGCCCCGGCAGCGCTGCTCGAGCCGATCGATAGTGAGATCCTCCGGGCCGACGCCGTGCAGCGGCGACAGATGACCCAAGAGCGCGTGGTAGAGACCGCGGTACTCGCGGGTCGCCTCCACCGACCAGGCGGTGGTGGGATCCTCCACGACCAGCAATAGGCTGCGGTCGCGGCCCGGATCCGAACACACCGGACACGGGTCGTCCTCGGTCAACAGCGAGCAGAGGGAGCACAGGCGGACTTCGTTCCGCAGGCTCGTCAACGCCTCCGCCAGTCCGTGCACCTCCGAGGGGTCCACGGTCAGCAGGTGCTCCACGAGCACGCGTGCGGTACGAGGACCGACGCCGGGCAGGCGCTCGAGGTGACTGATCAGCGCACGCACCGAGGTTGGCCTCAGCTCCATCAGTCGGCTCCACGGTCGTCGCGCACCGCCACGACCTCACCGCCCAGCACGCGCAGCGCCAGCTGCAGCTGGGGGTCATCGCCGGCTTCACCCTCGAGGTCGGTGCCGGACCCGCCCTCGGCCTCCGGGCCGGCGACCTCGATGGACACGTCGTGTGACGGGCTGAAGATCGTTCGACAGGCAGCCGTGATCGCCTCCCACGCCTCCGTGCGAACGTACTGTGCGAGCGGCTCGGCGTCGTGGCCGAAGCGCAGAATGACGGTCGAAGCGTCGACCGTCACCCGGGCACTCTCCACCGCGCTCGCGAGGCGCGGCTGATCGCGCCACAGCGCGCGGGTGAGCCGATCGCCCGGAGCCGATCCCTGCTCGCCGGCGGCACCACCACCCCTGTCGGGCGGCGCCTGCGCCGACCCGGGCGAGGGGGTCGAGGTCTCCGGCGGCCTCACCGGCGCGTCCCCCGCCAGCAGCCGCTCCACCCGCTGAACCGTCGGCCAGCGCGTGAGGCGAAGCGCCGCCACTTCGACCGCCAGCTCGCGGTTGCTGGACTCGCGCATCAGCGACTCCTGCTCGAGCCAGAGGCCCAACATGCGGCCGAGCGCGTCGGCGCCGAGCCGCTCGGCGAGCGGGCGTACGACCGCGCGTTGGTCATCGGTGAGCGTGGTCTCCAGCTCGACGTCGATGGCGAGGTGGACCAGGGTGCGCAACACCCGACCGGTCTCCTGGTAGAGCACGGTCGCGTCGTGGCCCTCACGCAGCTCGTTGCGCAGGATCTCGAGTCCACGGGCGGCGTCCCCACCCGCGAGCGCCTCCACCAGGCCGACCATGACCTCGAAGCGGGGAACCCCGAGCACCGTGGCCACAGCCAGGTCGTCGATCTCATCCCCGGAGAACGCGCGCAGCTGATCGAGCAGAGACAGCGCGTCACGCACGCTGCCCTCGGCGGTGCGCGCGATGACCTCGGCCGCTCCGGAGCTGATTACGAAGTCCTCCTGCTCGGCGATTCCGACGAGATGTTGGCGAATCTGCTCCGAACCCACCGGTCGAAACTCGAGCTGCTGACAGCGTGACAGGATGGTCGCCGGCACCTTGTGACGTTCTGTGGTGGCGAGCACGAACAGGATGTGCGGCGGTGGCTCCTCGAGGCTCTTGAGCAGCGCGTTGAACGCCTCGCGCGTCAGCATGTGCACCTCATCCACGATGATCACCCGGTACCGGTCCCGCGACGGCCGGTACCGGAGCAGCTCGCGCAGCTCACGGACGTCGTCGATACCCCGGTTCGAGGCCCCGTCGAGCTCGACCATGTCGAGGCTTGATCCGGCCGCGATCTCGTGGCACGACACGCACTCGTCGCAGGGGTCGGCGGTCGGCCCCTGGACGCAGTTCACCGCCTTGGCCAGCAGGCGCGCGACCGTGGTCTTGCCGACGCCCCGCAGACCCGAGAACAGGTAGGCGTGACCGACGGTGCCGCCCTCCAGGGCGTTTCGCAGCGTTTGCACCACGGCCTCCTGCCCGAGCAGGTCGTCGAACCGCTGCGGCCGCCAGGTGCGGGCCAGGACCTGATAGGTCATCTGTGCATCTTAACCCGCACCTCTCCATGGGTGACCATCCGTCTCCGTTTTCGTCTCCGTCTCCGTAGCCGAACTCTGACTCGATCTCGTGAGGCGATGCGGGCACGGAGACATATACCGACACTCTTCCCTCGTCACGTGAGCAGGCCGGGTCCGGGCTCGTGCCGACCCCATCCGTCCCGCGAAATTCCTGCTACCCTTTTCCGGTGATGACCTCTGCCCGAATCCGACACCGGCTGCGGCCGCTCGGCATCGCAGCCCTGGTGTGGCTCGCCGTCGCGACCCGCGCGACGGCGCTCGCCCCGAGCACCGAGCTCCTGGTGCCCGCCGCCGCCCGCACCGGACCCTGGATCACCGACCTCTACCTGCTCAACCTCGGCGAGAACGCCAACGAGGTCACCGTCGAGTGGCTGGTGCGCGGCCAACCGAACCCCGAGCCGACGGCGATCACGCTGTCTCTGTCCGGCAACGAGTCCCGGGTTCTCGAGGACGTCATCCGAACCGGTTTCGGCCTCGACCGAGGCCGCGGCGCGTTCCGGATCTCGTCCTCGGCCGACGTCGTGGCGACGTGCCGGATCTACGCCACCGAGGATGACGGCACCTACGGGCAGGGCTTCGAGGCCGTCCCGACCGACGCCGCGACCGTGGCCGGCACCTCCACTCACGTGCTCGGCCTGAGCTTCTCCGACGACTTCCGCGCCAATGTGTACGCTGTGGCCGGCGTCGACGGCGCCGCTGTCCGGCTGCAGCTGATCGACCCGGCCGGGTCGCCACTCGCCGAGGCCGACCTCGTGCTCGGCGCGTTCGAGCCATACCTCGAGCCGCTGACGACGGTGTTTCCCATCGCAGCCGTCGAACGGGCCACCCTGCTGGTCCACGTCTCTGGGGGCAGCGTCGTGGTGGGAGCATCGAAGATCGACAACCTCTCCTCCGATCCGACAACCCTGACCAGCTGGATTCCGGGCGCCGGCGATCCGCTGGCGGCCGGCAGCTATTTCGGAGTCGTGGCTGCGACAGACACCGCCGCGAACGGTGGCTTGACGCTGCTCCTCGACGGCGACGCCAACGTGGTCGGAATCGAGTTCTCCTACCCCGCCGAATCGTGCTCCGCATTGCTCACCGCCGGCCAAGATCTGTCCGAGGAGCCGCTGTCGCTGGCCGAGCTGGCCGCGGGATACACCTTCGTCACGTCCTACCCGGGGGGAGGCACGATGGAGTGGTCGCTCCAGCTCGAGCTGCAGACGGCCGGGACCACCCTTGCCGGCTCGCTGGCCGCGACCGGCTCGAGCTGGGGCGGCGAGTTCGAGACCTGTAACGGTGACCAAGGCCCGCTCGCGGTCGCGCTCGGCTCCAGGCAGTCCTCGGCGCGGGAATGAACACGCCGGCGGCAACCTTGTCCGTGACGCGAGCGTACTTCGTGGGACTGCTGCGACCTCAGTCACCCCGAGTTTGCGCCGCGACGTGCTACGTTCTTCGCCGACAAAAATCGCTATACGAGTGAGGAGGACCCCCATGCGACGTTTCATCTCGATCGCCACCGCCCTGATCATTCTGGCCTCGGTGCCGGCGCTCGCCCTCAACTCCGGCACCGATATCCTGGTTCCGGCGGCCGGCCGGGGCGACCCCTGGCGGACCGATCTGTACGTGATGAATCCGGGGTCCGCGACGGTCGCGGTCACCGTGTCGTGGCTGGTGCGCGACCGGGCCAACCCGAGCCCGGCCTCGTTCACCTTCAGCGTGGGACCCGGCCAAACCGAGATCTTCGAAGACATCATCCTCGAGGAGTTCGGCTTCGCCAGCGGCGGCAACGCCAACGGAGCGTTCCGGGTAGTCGCCGACGGCGACGTCGTCGTCAATACGCGGATCTACTCCGACGACGGTAGCCAGACCTTCGGTCAGGGCTTCGAGGGCGTCCCCACATGGGCGGCGACCGGCGCCGGCCAATCGACGGAGGTGGTCGGCCTCACCCAGGGTTTCGGATTCCGCACCAACGTTTACGCGACCGCCGGGCCCGACGGTGCTTCGATCGACTTCACCCTGGTCGCACCCGGGGGCAGCACGATCGCCTCGGCCACCCTCGGCCTGGACAGCTACGAGCCTTACCTGCAGCGCATCACCCGACTGTTCTCCGGGCTCGCCGACTTCGACAACGCCAGCCTGCGCGCCGAGGTCACAGCCGGCCTGGCGGTGATCGGCGCCTCGAAGGTGGACGACGCCTCGACCGATCCCACGACCCTCGAGTCGGCGGCCTCTGGCGGCACCACCGGTTCGGTGGACGGCAGCTACCAGTTCGTGCTCTACGAAGAGAGTACCTTCCCGGGCGGCGGCGGCGGCACCCTGGCGATCACCGACGGGTGGGTCACCTTCATCAACGGCAGTTACTTCAACTTCGACAACGACGACGACGGCGACGGCGAGCCCGACTGCCTGTGGGTCTTCCCCTGGGGCCAGGACTTCGACACCGCACCGGTGGAGGACTTCGCCGACGGCTACACCTACCAGGACACGTTCTCGGACACTCCCGGTGTCATGGAGTGGACCGTGCAGTTCACCGTCGACAACAACATGGCGCTCGAGGGCACCATGACCGCGGTCGGTTCGGGATTCGCGGCGCCCGACACCGCCTGCAACGGCGACTTCCCGCCGCTCGACTTCAGGGCGGGCAAGGCGAACTGACGACGACGCCTCCTGTGTCAGTCACCGATTGACGGCCGCCCGTTCGGGCGGCCGTCATCGTCCTCGCGCCCGGCTTCACCGCTCGCCACGAGGGCACGCGCCCACAGCACCGGCCCCACCAGCTGATTGATGACCACCGCCGCCACCACCACCGTCGCCAGCCGTTCGCCGATACCTTCGAGTTCGCGACCGATGCGCGCGGCGAGACCCAACGACAAGCCGGCCTGGGCAACAAACCCTTGCCACGCCCACTGCACGACCGATGGACCCGCACCGGCGACCCGCGCCGGCAGTCGCGTCAGCAGCCACACCGCGGCCAGCCGCACGGCCACGTACAGTGCGGCGGGGAGCCAGACCACCGTGAACACCCCGAGGTCGAGGTCGGCGCCGACCAGCGCGAAGAACACGACGTAGATCGGCCCGGCCGACCGCTCGAGCGCATCCAGAAACGCCGCCGAAGAGCGGCCGAAGATATTTCGCACCGCGAACCCCACCGCCACGCACACCAGCAGGTGCTCCACCGGCGCCGCCCGCCCGAGCTCGAACGACACCAGGGCCAGCGCGAGCACCGCCAGCTCGAGGTGGCGGCCGACCTTGCCCAGGTAAATACCGAACACCAGCCCCAGACCGCAGCCGACCACGAGCGAGAGGATGATCTCGATCCCGACGGCTCGTACGAGCGACAGATCGAGCGGTTCGTCGCCGAGGGCCGCACGCCCCGCAGCGTAGACCCACGCGAAGAGCAGCAACACCAACACGTCCTTCAGCACCGTCACGCCGAGCACGGTCTCGGTCAGCTCGCCGCGGGCCCGCATCTCGGTGATGACTGCAATCGTGGTCGACGGTGACACCGCTACCGCGATCACACCCAACAGCGTGGCCACGGCAACTGCCTCGGCCGCCGTCAGCGGTCCCAGAAACGGCACCGCCGCCAGTCCGAGCCACGTCGCGCCCGCCACCACGAGCCAGATGCCCAGCACGTGCCCGAGGGTGATCGCGGCCAGCGGCCGCGCACGATCGCGGATTTTGCGCCACCGGAGCTGGGCCCCCGCGGTGAGCGCGATCAGGCCGAGCGCCAACTCCTGGAAGAGGTGCAGGAACCGGGCATCGTCGGCGGTCTCGAGCCCGAGCGCGTATGGACCCGCCAGCAGTCCGAGGACCAGGTAACCGGTGATCCTCGGCAGCCGCCACCGCGCGGCGAGCTCACCGGACAGCACGCCGCCGATGATCAGGCAGCTGAGGCTGATCAGCGCCGACCCTGCCCGATCCTCGACCACGCCCACGCCGAGCGCGCGAGCCGTCCAGCTCGTCGCGGCGAGCACAGCGAACAGGAACCACCTCATCCGGCCGTCCCGCCCCGAGGCCGGACCAGGTGCCGACCCATCCACCAACGTCCCACGAGTTGGTGTATCACCATCGCCGCCACCACAGCTTCGAGAACCCCTTCGCTGCCCGTCGAGAAACCGACCAACGCGACCAACAGCCCGAGTGCCAGCTCGCCCTGCGGCAGGAGCCCGAGACCGAGCCCTGGCACCTTAACCGGCACACCGTGACGGCCCGCCCGGGCCGCCAGCACGCGACCCCCGATCAGGGCTCCCAGAACCCTCCCAACGACGATGACGGCGAAGATCTGCCACGAAAAGGCCACGCCGCTCCACGCCGCCCCGACCAACACCAGCAGTGCGATGACGAGCGGCCGTTCGAGCGAGTGTGCGACGCGCAGGATCCGGTGGGGAAATTCGGCTCGGTTGATCAGGATCGCGCCGGAACAGGTTGCGGCGGGCAGTGCACTGACGCCGAGCAGCGCGGTCGCGCCGGCCAATCCCACCATGGTGCCGATAAGGAGGGTCACGATCTCCACCGGCTCTCGAACACCTCGCACGAGCACCAGGGACAGGTACCCGACCACGATGCCGATGCCCACCAGGTAGAGCAACAGCTGCCACTGCGACAGACCGTGGGCCACCTCGGACAACGGGCTGGCCCATACGGATGCGACACCGAAACCCGCCACCGCGGGCAGGCCGGCGAAGGCACCCACCAGCTTGAGCAGGCGGAACGCGGAGCGGTCGGCAGGCACCCGACCGCGCGCCACACCTTCGAGCGTGCTCGGGGCCGGCGCCATGGCGACCGCCGCCAGGGAGAGCGCCAGCCACGGCCGCAGGCCAAGCAGAAAGCCACACAGTGCCACTGAGGATCCGATGAGCAGTGGCACCAGCCAGCCCACCCGACGGTGCCACGGCCGCAGGTGGCGGAGCACGCGGAGCTCGATCTGTAACCCGAACACGAGTCCGATCCACGCCAGACCGAGCAGTACCACGACCCGCAACGTCACTAGAACGTCGGCCGGAAACAGGCCGAACGCGCGATCGCCAAGGGCAAAGCCGACGGCCAGGAACGACAACCCCTCCATCGCCGGGGCCCGCAGTCCCCGTCGTGCGAGAGCGGCCCGCAACTCGGTACCGAGCAGGGCGAAGGCGACCAGCACCAGGAACGCCACTGTTCCGCGCAGCATGGTCCCAGTGTACCGGGGGCTGGCTGACGTGCCCCCCGCCCGCTCATGTGACTCGGTGGAGTACCCGTCTCCGTATCCGTCTCCGTGCCCGATGCGGCAACGTTCGGACCGGATACGGAGACGAATACGGCCGTCAGCTCGGCTTTCGCCCCTCTCCGTTCCCGTTCCCGTTCCCGTTCCCGTTCCCGAAGAGACAGTACCATCGGGATCTCGTGTACTGATCCCCCTCAAGCAAGGGAACTCTTTCGCGCTGTCGGGAGCTGCTCATCAGCTGTGGGGACAGGCAGCAGGAGACACCACGCCCGTCGTCGTGGAGACTGCTCGTCAGAAGTACTCGAGATCCGACAGCGGTACGAGGAACACCGCGTTGGCCGGCTCGCCCGCCGGCACCGCATCACTGCCCAGATCACGGATCGCGGCGAGTGCCTGACGGGCCTGCTCACGGTCGCCGACCACGCACAGCACCAGGCGGCTGAAGTCGATCCCACCGGGAATCAGCGATCGCAGCCCGGCGAAGATTGGCAGATCCCGCTCCAGCAGCTCGAGGCCGGTCCGACTCTCGACGACCACCGAGTCTGGCAGCTCGTGTTCGACCAGCACGGCAATGACCTCGTCGAGCAACTCCTCCCGGTGGAGGATCGCCACCAGGAGCTGCACCTATGCCCCCTCGAGCTCCGCGAGCACGGCCAGGAACGCATCGCCGGTCTCGGCGTGAATGAGCCTTTCGAGGGCGTCGTCACGCCGCGCGAGCCGCGCCAGGCGCGCGAGCCCCGCGAGATGATCGGCCGCGGTGTTGGCGTCCCCTATCAGGCAGAACACCAGTCGTACGGGCTGCTGGTCGAGGGCGGGGTAGTCGAGGCCGTTGGGGTGAATGGACGCCGCCATCACGAGCCGGCCGACACCCGGGACCTGCGCGTGGGGTACGGCGACGCCACCTCCGATACCGGTGGAGAGAATCTGCTCTCTCTCGAGCAGCTTTTCCACCACCTTGGTGCCGTCGGGCACGAGCTCCAAGCGCTCGAAAACCGAGCCGAACAAGCGGAACAGCTCGTCGCGCCCGTCCACATCGGGTGCGATGAGCACCAGCTCGGGGCGTAACTTGTCAGCCAGACGCATCGGACAGACGGTGCCTCCCGAACAGGGAGCTTAGGGTGCTCTCGGCCGACGCGCAAGAGGAAGGGCCGTCTATTCGTGACCGTTCGCCCGTTGGATGGACGCCCGACGCGTCGTCACAGACGGTCGACGAAGTCGCTCAGACCCGAGATCGTGAACCTCTCGCCGTTGAGGCCCTTGACGATGCACACCACGTGCAGCACCAGGATGGCGAGCAAGAGCACCGGCAACAGCAGGCCGGCCAGACAGCCGAGACCACCGCTGATCGCGCTCAGCACGAAGACTACGATCTGGAGCCCGACGATGATCGCGATCTCCGCGACCAGCAGGACCAGGCCGTGCTTGGCGTGCCATTGCACCTCGCGATCGTCCCGCTCCACCAACAGTGGGATCAGTGCCAGCAGACCCAGGTACGACAGCACGATCCAGACCGCGCGGTTGTCCGAGACCGGCCCACCCGACGGCAACGTGCCCGGTGCCTCATCCGCCGGTGGCGGTGGTGGTGGTGGCGTGGCTGGCGGCGGCTCCGGCGGACCCTGCGGGGTATCCTCGTTGGTCATCCTCGACCTCCCTGATCGCGGTTGGACTAAGTGTGAACTCTGGAGAATCTTACCAGAGCGGTCGTTTGTGCGGATGAATGCCATGGTCTGCTCGGCGGTTCGACCCGACTCGAAGAAGGTCGCGATCACGGTGAAGCGTGCCCCGGGCGAGTCGGGGGCCTTGCACCTTGCACCGTGTACCTTGTCCCTCGGTGGGTGGGGCATCCGGCATCCGACTTCGCGCTGCGCTCTACGCCTTGACACGTCCAGCATCCAGCGACGAGCCACCAGAATCGGTTGGGAGGGGAGTTGGTAGCCCGTACGGGATTCGAACCCGTGTTACCGGCGTGAGAGGCCGGCGTCCTAGACCCCTAGACGAACGGGCCGCAGGGAGCGAAAAGCTACCATATGACACACGCTGGCGCAAGTCGGCACACGGCGGCGAGCCGTCCGATGCATTGCTCCATGGGCTGAGGACTGGGACGCAGAAGCCCTGTGACGTCGCCGGATCCCGCAGAGATCGAGTCCCATCTCTGCTATACTCTCGCGCCCAGTGCCAGAGGAGGACGATCCATGAGTGTACGTGTTGCCATCAACGGTTTCGGGCGCATCGGCCGCCTGATCGCGCGTCATGTGCGCGCCCGCGACGGTTTCGACCTGGTCGCGATCAACGATCTCACATCGCCCGACATGCTCGGCTACCTGTTCGCCCACGATTCGGTCCACGGTCCGTACCGGGGCACGGTCGAGGTCGACGGCCAGGACATCATCATCGACGGTGATCGGATGCAGGTGCTCGCCGAGCGCGATCCCGCCCAGCTGCCGTGGCGCCAGCTCGGCGTGGAGTACCTGTTCGAGGCTACCGGCCTTTTCCGCTCGCGCGATCAGGCCGGCGCCCACATCGAGGCCGGAGCCCGCAAGGTGGTGATCACCGCCCCCGGCAAGGAGGTCGACGAGACCTTCGTCATGGGTGTCAACCATCACCTGTACGACCCATCGGCCCATCACGTAGTGTCCAACGCCTCGTGCACCACCAACTGCCTCGCTCCGATGGCGAAGGTGATCCACGAGACGATAGGGATCGAGCACGGCTGGCTCACCACCACTCACGCCTACACGAATGACCAGCGCATCCTCGACGTGCAGCACTCCAAGGACATGCGTCGGGCACGCGCGGCCGCGATCAACATCATCCCCACGTCCACCGGTGCCGCCAAGGCCATCGGGCTGGTCTACCCGGAGCTCGCGGGCAAGCTCGACGGGGCGGCGATGCGGGTCCCGGTGCCCGATGGATCGGTGTGCGACCTGATCTTCGTTTCGAGCCGCGACGGCACCGTGGAGCAGCTCCGCCAGGCGTTCGTCGAGGCCGCCGACGGCAGCCTCGAGGGCATCCTCAGGGCCACCGACGTGCCCATCGTGTCCTCGGACATCGTTGGCGAGAGCCACTCGACCGTGGTCGACCTCGCACTCATCTCCCAGGTGGCACCGAACTTCTTCCGCGTGGTCGGTTGGTACGACAATGAGAACGCCTACGCTCTCCGGTGTGTGGATCTCCTGGAGTACATGATCGCGACGGAAGGCTCATGACGCTTCCCACCCTCGAGGATCTCCGCGACCTAGGGGACGCACGGGTGCTCCTCCGGCTCGATCTCAACGTGCCGATCCTCAACGGGGTGGTCCAGGACGTCACCCGGGTCCGGGCCGCGCTGCCCACCCTTCGTTGGCTGGACGAGCGGGTCGACGTCATCGCTGCGTGCTCTCACCTCGGCAAGGCCAAGGGCGTCCCGGATCCCGCCTATTCGCTCGAGCCGGTGGCGGCAGTGCTGGAGGACGAACTCGGACGACCGGTCCAATTCATCCCCGACTGTCTGGCTCCCGAGCGCGCCACCGCCGAGCCGGGCTCGCTGCTGCTGCTCGAGAACCTCAGGTTTCACCCGGGGGAGAAGGCCAACGACGAGGAGTTCGCGCGGCAGCTCGCGGCGCCGTTCAGCCATTACGTCAACGACGCGTTCGGGACCGCCCATCGAGCGCACGCGTCGGTGAGCGCCGCGGCGGCGATGTACGGCGTGGGCCACAAGGCGGCGGGGTTGCTCATCGAGCGCGAGATCGACGCGCTGCGGCGCCTGATCACCAACCCGGAGCAGCCGTTCGTCGCGATCGTCGGGGGGGCCAAGATCTCGACCAAGACCGCGCCGCTCGAGGCGCTCGTCGAACGAGTCCGGACGCTGCTCATCGGCGGCGGGATGGCCAACACGATGCTGCTGGCTCAGGGCTGTGGCGTGGGCAGATCGCTGGTCGAGCCAGAGATGCTCGACACCTGCCGGGCGGTGCTGGATCGAGCGGCGACGCGCGGGGTTGATCTCCAGCTGCCGCAGGACGTGGTCGTGACCGACGACCTCGACGAGCACCAGCGAGTCGAGATACGCGCGGTGGACGACATCCCCGACGACCTGATGATCGTCGATCTGGGCCCGGAGACACGCGAACGGTACACGGCGGCTCTCGCGGACGCCGCAACGGTGTTCTGGAACGGTCCGATGGGGGTGTTCGAGGTCGAGGAGTTCGCCGCGGGCACGGTCGCGATCGCCCGGGCCCTCGCCGACACCGACGCCTTCACGGTAGTCGGCGGCGGCGAGTCGGTGATGGCGATCCACCACGCCGGGGTGGCCGATCGGGTGAGCCACGTCTCCACCGGGGGCGGCGCCTCTCTTCAGTATCTGACCGGTGAGGAGCTCCCCGCGACGCTCGCCCTGGAGGGTTGACGCGATGCGCACACCGCTGATCGCAGGCAACTGGAAGATGCACCACGGGGTGGGCGAGACCCAGATTTTCCTCGAGGCGCTGGTCAATCAGGACGTCCCTGCCACGGTCGATGTCGTGGTGTGCCCGCCCTTCGTCTCGCTGCCGGTGGCCGCGATGGTGACGACCGGTTCGGAGATTGCACTGGGAGCGCAAAACGTGCACTGGGAGTCGTCCGGTGCCTTCACCGGCGAGGTCTCGGCCGAGATGTTGATCGAGATCGGCGTTCGGTGGGCGATTGTCGGCCACAGCGAACGACGAAGCCTGTTCGGCGAAACCGACGAGAACACGATCCGGCGAGCCCGAAGCGCCCAGGACGGTGGCCTCGGTGCGATTCTGTGCATCGGAGAATCGCTGGTCCAACGGGAGGCGGAGCAGACCCTCGACGTGCTCGAACGCCAGATCGCCGGCGTCGACCGCCTCGATCCCTCCCGCCTCGTGGTCGCCTACGAGCCCGTGTGGGCCATCGGCACCGGCCGCAACGCGACCCCGGACCAGGCCCAGGAGGTGCATGCCTTTCTTCGCCGGCGGCTGGCGGGGACCTTCGGATCGACCGAAGCCGACACGCTCAGGATCCTCTACGGTGGCAGCCTCAAGCCGAGCAACGCCCGTGAGCTGCTCGGCCAGCAGGACGTGGATGGCGGGCTGATCGGTGGCGCAAGTCTTGACGTGGACTCGTTTTCCGCTATCATCCGCACTGCGGCCGAGTGTGCCGCTGGAGACTGAATGACCGCTTTACTGATCACCCTGTACGTCTTGGTCTGCCTGTTCCTGATTCTGGTGGTGCTCCTCCAGCAGGGTAAGGGCGCCGATCTCGCCGGAGCCTTCGGCGGAGGCGGGAGCCAGACCTCGTTCGGCCCCCGGGGCACGGCCAACATCATGCACCGCATGACCACGGTCTCGTTCGTTCTCTTCGTCGTGCTGTCCATGACGCTCGCGATCCTGTCCGGCAAACGCCACGAATCGGTCATGGAGAGTGTGACGGTGGCGACACCGACGCCGGTGGCATCGGTGCCGGCCACCGAGCCCGCGCTTGCCGCACCACCCCCATCCGACACCGAAGCCGGCTCTGAGAGCGGCCCGGCCGAGGCCCCCGCCGACGCCGAGTGAGGATCTTGCCATTCGGCGAGATCGAGCCTAAGATACCCCGTGGCCTTGCCGAAGTGGCGGAATTGGTAGACGCGCACGGTTGAGGGCCGTGTGGAGCAATCCGTGCCGGTTCGAGTCCGGCCTTCGGCACCACGACGTGGCATCCCGGCGGGCGATCCGTCCGACTCCTTCCTTTCCCGGCCGGCCTCTCCGCCTCTCCCCTACCGGTTGTCCTTGCCCTTCGCCTGCAGCTTGGCCCAGGTGTCTCGCAGGGGTACCGTACGGTTGAAGACCTGCCGGTCGGGGGTCGAGTCCGGATCGACGCAGAAGTAGCCCCGCCGCTCGAACTGGACCGCGTCACCCGCAACGAGATCCGCGAGGGCCGGCTCCAATCGACACTCGGTCAGCACCTGCAGGGAGTTCGGGTTGAGGTCGTCGACAAAGTCGCCGTCGGCCCCCGGATCGGGGCGATTGAACAGGTGGTCGTACAGACGAACCTCGGCGGTCACCGCGTGGAGCGCGGACACCCAGTGCAACGTACCGCGAACCTTGCGGCCGTCGGGCGCGTCACCCCCGCGAGTCTCCGGGTCATAGGTGCAACGCAGCTCGACGACGTTGCCGGCTCCATCCTTGACGACCTCGTCGCAGGTGATGAAGTACGCGTAACGAAGCCTCACTTCGCGACCGGGCGCGAGTCGGAAGAACTTCTTGGGCGGGTCCTCCATGAAGTCGGCCCGCTCGATGTAGAGCTCTCGACTAAAGGGCACGAGTCGGGTGCCGGCCGCCGGGTCCTCGGGGTTGTTGATCGCTTCCAGTTGCTCACCCTCGCCCTCGGGGTAGTTGGTGATCACCACCCTGAGGGGATCGAGCACGGCCATCCGCCGCTGAGCGGTCCGGTTCAGGACGTCGCGCACACAGTGCTCGAGGAGGGCGAAATCGACCACGCTGCCTCGTTTGGCGACGCCGACGCGGTCGGTGAAATCGTGGATCGCCTCGGGCGGGTAGCCGCGCCGCCTGATACCGGAAATGGTTGGCATTCGTGGGTCGTCCCAGCCGTCCACGTAACCCTCCTGCACCAATCGCAGGAGCCGGCGCTTGGACATCACGGTGTGGCTCAGGTTGAGGCGGGCGAACTCGATCTGCCGGGGCTTGGCCGGTACCGGGAGATTGTCGATCAGCCAATCGTAGAGTGGCCGATGGTCCTCGAACTCGAGGGTGCACAGGCTGTGGGTGATGTGCTCGATGGCGTCCGACTGGCCGTGGGCGAAGTCGTACGTGGGATAGATGCACCAGGCGTCGCCGGTGCGTGGGTGGGTGGCGTGCAGGATTCTGTACAGCACCGGATCGCGCAGGTTGATGTTGCCGGCAGCCATGTCGATCGTGGCCCGCAGCACGCGCGCTCCGTCAGCGAACTCGCCGGCTCGCATTCGGCGGAACAGCTCGAGGTTCTCATCCACGCCGCGCTCGCGGCAGGGGCTCGGACGTCCCGGTTCGGTGAGAGTGCCGCGATACTCTCGGATCTGTGCGGCCGACAGATCGTCCACGTACGCCTTGCCGTTGACGATCAGGTGCTCGGCCCACAGGTACAGCTGCTCGAAGTAGTCGGAGGCGAAGTACAGGTGCTCACCCCAGTCATAGCCGAGCCACTGCACGTCGCGCTTGATCGCCTCGATGTACTCGAGCTCCTCCTTGATCGGATTCGTGTCATCGAAGCGCAGGTGGCAACGCCCACCGAACTCGGCCGCGACATCGAAGTTGAGGCTGATCGACTTGGTGTGGCCGATGTGCAGGTGGCCGTTGGGCTCGGGCGGAAATCGCGTGACCACCTCGCTGTGCTTGCCGGAGGCGAGGTCGGTCCGGATAATCTCCCGGATAAAGTCGAAGGAGCCGATCGGCGAGGCGTCATCACTCATCGCTCTCCTCCCCTCACTTCATCCCCCGCAGCACCTCGATCGCGCACCGCAGCCGGCGCCGGCACATCTCCCTGCCGACCACCGCCATGGTGTCGAACAGCGGCGGTGTTGCAGAGCGTCCGGTCACCGCGATCCGAACCGGCATGAACAGCTCCTTCGAGGTCCACTCGTGGCGCTCGCAAAACGCGCGCAGCGCGTCCTCGATGGTCGAGGCTCGCCAGTCGAGCAGTGGATCGAGCTGCTCCTCGACGAGGAGACGAAACGCCTTCGCGGTTTGGGCGGGCGTCCGTCCCTTGGCGACCAGGCGAGCGCGCGCGTCGTCGTCGTACACCAGGTCGCCGATGAAGAAGAACTGGCCATAGTCGAACAACGCATCGAGGGTGTCGATCCTCTCCCTCACCAACGGCAATACCTGGAGCAGATTGGCGTCGCTCACCGCCTCTTCGCGCAGTCGCTCCAGCAGCTGCTCCGGCTCGAGCTGCCGGATGTAGCGGCCGTTCAGCCACGTCAGCTTGTCGAGGTCGAACACCGGACCGCCCAGGCTGACGTCCGCGAGTCGAAACTCCTCGATGAACTCCTCGCGCGAGAACTCATCCCGCTCGTCGGGCATGGTCCAACCCATCAGCGCGAGATAGTTGCACATCGCCTCGGGCAGATAACCCGCCCGACGGTAGTAGTTGATGCTGACCGGGTTCTTGCGTTTGGAGATCTTGGATTTGTCGGCGTTCCGGAGCAGCGGCAGGTGGCAGAACACCGGCAGCTGCCAACCGAAGGCGTGGTACAGCTGGACGTGCTTCGGGAGCGAGGAGATCCACTCTTCCGCGCGGATCACATGCGTGATCTCCATGAGGTGGTCGTCGACCACGTTGGCCAGATGGTAGGTCGGCAGCCCGTCCGACTTGAGCAGCACCTGGTCATCGATCTGGGCGTTGGCGAACCGGATCTCCCCCCGGAGCAGGTCGTTGGTCACCGTCTCGCCGTCGCCGGGCATGCGGAGGCGGATGACGTGCTCCTCTCCAGCCAGCCGTCGTTGACGCGCCTCGTCCGCGGCAAGCGATCGGCAGTGTCCGTCATACCCGAGCTGAAGCTTCTGCCGTCGCTGCTCCTCGCGCAGCTCCTCGAGCCGTTGTCTGGTGCAGAAGCACGGGTAGGCGGCCCCAGAGGACACCAGCTGCTCGACGTGATCACGGTAGATGTCGGCGCGCTCGCTCTGCCGGTACGGACCGTGCTCGCCGCCGACGTCGGGACCCTCGTCCCACTGCAACCCCAGCCACCGCAGCGACTCGAGGATCATGCGCTCGCTTTCGGGGTTGCTCCGCACCCGGTCGGTGTCCTCGATGCGCAGCACAAACTGACCCCCGGCGTGGCGCGCCAGCGCGAAGTTGAACAGGGCCACGTAGGCGGTCCCCACGTGGGGGTCGCCTGTGGGGCTGGGAGCGATCCGGGTTCTGGTGTCGCCGGCCATCTCGGATCTCCAAAAAAATGCCGCCTCGGGTACCGGCGGCGCGTTCGATCGTTGGCGGAGAGGGCGGGATTCGAACCCGCGGTCCAGGTTACCCCGGACAACTGCTTAGCAGGCAGCCCTGATCGACCACTCCAGCACCTCTCCGGCCAGGGAGCGGTATTGTACGTGGGGCGCTGATGACTGTAAAGTGCGGAGAGATCTTGGGGTTCGGGGCTGATGGGTCGGGCGACAGGGCTCCATCGGCGGGTCCCCTGCCCGTCTCCGTCTCCGTGCCCGTCTCCGATCGCGACGCGGTTGGACGTTTCGGGCACAGAAACGGGCACGGGCCTGGAAATGGTTCGCGATGCCCCATCCCCCAGGTGCACCATGCGGAGGGATGGCCGAGAGGTCGAAGGCGGCGGTCTTGAAAACCGCTGAGGCGTCAGCCTCCGTGGGTTCGAATCCCACTCCCTCCGCCACCCCGTCAGTTGCCCACCGGCGCCAGGCTTCCCCGGATCTCCGGCAGCGCTCCGATCCCCTTGAGCGAAATGCGGATCAACCAGTCGCGCGTCGGGAACTGGCCGAGGCGGAGATCACGGTAGTCGATTCCGATGCTCCAGCAGCTGCCCTCCCAGTTGAGCTGGATCTGCTGCTGCTGGAAGTCGCGGTTCTCGACGTCGTACGCGACGTGCAGATTCGCGCGGAACGGGAAGCCCGGCTTGCGGAATCCGAGCACGGTCCGGACCTGGGACGACAGCCGACTGCCGTCATCGGGGTTGAAACCTTGGTACCAGGTCAGGGTGACCGACCCGTACGGGCGCCGCACCGACCCGGCGAGCGAGGTGTTGCGCAGATTGTTGCGCAAGGTGTCGTAGGAGGCCCTGGCGTCGAACCCGGTGCCCTGGGTCGGGACCAGACGCAGCAGCGCGCCGAGCGGCCCGAACTGGCTTTCTGCGTCGACGCTACGGGTGAGCGGGTCGGAGAACGAGTAGTCCTGGTACAGCTCGAACACCCCCAGCTCGCGCGCGCTCACCCCCTCCCGGGAGCGCCCCAGCAGGCGGTTGGACAGCACCATGCGGGCGCGGTTGGTGAGCACCGTGGAGTCGACCTCGTCGAACACCGGAATCTCGGTCGTGTCCTCGGTCCCCTGCAGGTAGGCGTACTCGACCCGCGGCTCGATGAGGTGCTTGAACCTCGAGTATTTCTTCGACGAGGAGTTGAACACGCGCGAGAGCGACGGGCCGACCACATCGACCCCGCCGGCGACGTAGGTGCGGTCGATCGCCTCGTCGACGAAGGAGGTCGGACTGTCGGCCTCGGTCGTCTCGTAGCGCGCCGTGTAGTAGGTAGCGCGGCCCCCGAGTCGCGGCGCCACCGACAGCCAGGGCGGGCTCGGCAGGGAGTAGGACAGGGTGGGGAAGAGGTCGGCGCGCAGGTAGTCGCCCGCGAGACCCTCTCCCCGGTCGACGTTGAAGTAGTTGACGCTCGAGATGAGGTCCCAGTAGAGCGGCGTCCGACCGATCCTGCTCGAGCGCACCCTGAGCTCCACCTCGGGGAGTTGGGCCAGCGTGACGTCCACGGTTTCGAAAACGGGCTCGAGGCATACAGGGGGACGTTCGGCGGGAAAAAGGATGTCATAGCAATATAGGGGAAGGATGCTGCATTCAGGGGGACGGTCAGCGGGATCGGGGTACGCATAGCAATTAACTCGCTTGGACAGGAACGTGGTCCGGTGATCGGCCCGCACGTTGAGCACGCCGGGGCCCCACGACCGCGTCAGGTGGAAATAGGAGTAGATGTCCCTGCGGGTGTTGGCGTTGAAATCCCGTTCGAACTCCTGGAAGAAGTCGATGTCGGACAGGGCCTCCACCTCGGCCAGCAGGCGGAAACCGAGGAAGTCGTCCTGGTCGTGGCGGCCGTTGATCCGCCACTGCCATTCGTCGAGGTCCTTGTCGGGATGTCGGTCCTGGATATTCGGATCCCAGATCGAGTACAGCAGCAGATTGCAGTCGTTGCACGGCACCGGCGCCCACCGCCACTCGTTGGCGAGCCCGAAGGCCCCGTCTGAGAAGTAATCGGCCCGCACGGTGGTGTCGTAGCTCCGGCCGAGGGGCACGTACACCGGCAGACCGAAGTAGGTGCCGTAGGTCTCCGAGTAGCCGAAGTTCGGCATCAGCAGGCCCGGGGACCGCTCCCGCTTGACCGGCCACACCAGGTACGGCAGGTAGAACACCGGGAACCCCTGCACCCTCATCGCGACACTGTGAAACCGTCCGTACCCCTCCTCCTCCAGCATTGCCCTGCGGACTCCGAAACTCCACGGCGGGCTGTCGTCGTCGGAGTCGCAGGTGGTGAAGGCACCGCGGTCGATGCGGTAGTGGGTCTCGTCGAGCTTCTCCACCTCCGACCCGCTGAACGCGTACATCGGCGGCACGAACCCCTCGCCGTTGATGAACAGCCCGGTCTTGGTCCCGAGGTTGAAGTAGATCTCCTCGGCGGTGAACCTGGTCGGTCCCTGGTCGAGCACGACGTTGCCCCGCGCCACCAGGTCCTGCGTGACCCGGTTGTACTCCATCTCCTCGCACTGGAGGCGGATGTCCTGATACAGGATCCTGACACCGCCGGTGCCGCGCCAGACGTCGCCCTCGACCTCCTGCTGCTCGGCCACGAGTGTGATGCGCTCCTCGCTGTTGTCCACCTCCTGGGCCTCCGCACACCGGGAAGCACCTGGGGCCACCAACAACAACGTCAGCGCGATCAGCGCGGCACGGACCATGGACAACCCAACCGCTGTCATTGTATCCCGGGTCTCGACAGCTTCCCGCCGCGCGACGGAAATTGCCGCGTACAATGATCCCATGCGGTATCTCGGCGTGGACCCCGGTGGTCGGCGGGTCGGGCTGGCGGTGGGGGACGATCTGACCGGGGTCGTCACGCCGCTGGTCGTGGTCGCCTGCCGTGGTACGGCGGCCGCGGCGGAGGCCGTCCGCAGCGCGGCCCGTGCCCACGACGCAACCTGCGTGGTGGTCGGATTGCCGACGGCGGCGGACGGCACCCCGACCGCGGCGTGTCGCCGCAGCGAACTCCTCGCGACCGAGCTTCGCCAGCTTGGGTACGACGTGGTGCTCCAGCCCGAATTCCTATCCACCGACGAGGCGAAGCGGCGTGCCCGCGACCTCGGCCTCCCTGCGGACCGGCCGGTGGACCACCTCGCCGCCCAGGTGCTGCTCGAGGAGTACCTCACAACCCGATCGCGGGACACCCCCTGAGCCATCATGGTGCGTCGTCTACTGCTCGTTTCCGCAGCGCTGACGCTGTTCGCCGTCATCGTCACGGCTGTCGCTGCCCACCGGGCGCTGTGGCGCCGGCTGGACAACCAACCCGTCTCGCTCGAGATCGAGTCGGGATCGTCGGCGCGGCAGGTTCTGGATCAACTGGCCGATCGCGGTCTGCTGCCGTCGCGGCTCGCGGGCAGGGTGTACCTCGCGGTGCGCGGCGAGCACCGGAGCGTTCACTACGGCCACTATCGGATCACCGCTCGCACGAGGCCGGTGGACGTGCTGGAACGGCTGCTCGAAGGCATCGTGGAGACGGTCAGGGTCACCGTGGTCGAGGGGCTGCTCGCCGACGACCTCGGCCCTCTGTGTGCGGCTGCCGGAGTCGGCACCGCCGATCAGTGGCAACGGGCGATCACGCGCAGCGACCTGGTACGTGACATCGCGCCGCAGGCGTCGTCACTGGAGGGATTTCTGTTCCCCGACACCTACCTGTTCGCGGTCGGGATCTCGGCCGACGAGGCCGCCGAACACATGGTGGGACGATTCCGCGAGGTGTGGCGGGAGCTGTCCGCCAACACCGACGGCCCTGTCGAAACACCTTTCGAAACGGTCATACTCGCCTCGCTCGTTGAGGCGGAGACCTCGGTGCCGGGGGAGCGGGCGCGGGTCGCCGGGGTGTTCCAGAACCGGCTCGACCGCGGCATGCTGCTGCAGTGTGATCCGACCGTGGTCTACGCTCTCAAGAGACGCGGTGGCTGGCCGGGACGCCTGCTGCGTCGGCACTGGCTGCTGGACGACCCGTACAACACCTACCGCTACCCGGGGCTGCCGCCCGGTCCGATCAACTCTCCGGGAGGGGCAGCCCTTGCAGCTGCCCTCGAGCCGGAGTCCCACTCGTACCTGTACTTCGTCGCCCGACCCGGCGGGGGCCACACGTTCTCCCCGACCCTCGCCGAGCACAACCGGGCCGTCGCCGAGCTCCGTCGGTCCCGTCGTTGACCCTCCCAGGGGCCGGTGATAGGTTGAAAGGATGGAGGGCGTGATGGCGGGGGCGCACCCGAAATTCGGCTGCTACATCCTGTTGAAGGAGTTCGCGGACGACGTACTCGGCCACCTCTACCGGACCGTCGAGCTCGACGAAGGCGGGGTTCGGCGGACGGCATTCCTGCGCATCCTGAACGCTCCTCAGGTTCCCGCCGGAGAGGTGATCGAGGCATTCCCGCTGGCACGCCGGCTGGCCGGGAAGCTGACCGCGGCCAACGTGGCGGTCGGAACCGAGTTCGTCGCGGTGGACGGCGTGCCAGCCCTGGCGTGTGACTACTTTTCCGCCCAGCCGCTCAACGTGGTGCTTGATAGATCACGCAGCGAGGACTTCCCGGTCCCCGTGGACAACGCCCTGTTGGTGCTCGAAAAGATCTCGCTGGCACTCACGGCCGCGCTGGCCGTGGAGGTCGACGGGAGTGCGCTGGTACACGGCTTTCTCCATCCCGGGCTGATACTGCTCAGCACGGACGGCGAGGCGGTGGTTTCCGGATTCGGGCTGGCCGCCAGTCTGCTGGGGATGCTCGGCCATCACGACGTGGCACAGCAGGTGCACCCGTACCTCGCGCCCGAGGTCCTGCTGACCCGCACCCCGAGCAAACGTGGGGACGTGTACTCACTCGGGGCACTTCTGATCGAGCTGCTGACCGGCACGATGGTGCCGGCGGAGCCCGAGGAGCGGATCGGTCTGCTCGACCGCCTCGTGCTCGCCCACGACGAGCGACCGCTGCCCGATGACCTCAAGGCGTTGCTGCGACGGGCAATCGCTCCCCGGCCCGATGACCGGTTCAGCTCTGCGGTTGACTTCAAGAAGGAGCTCGATCGGCTGCTCTACGGCGGTTCGTACAGCCCCACGACCTTCAACCTCGCGCTGTTCATGGATCGTCTGTTTCGCACCGAGTTCCAGGCCGAGGAGCGGGAGCGTGCCACCGAGGCGACGCTGGACGTAACAGAATACCAGGCTCACGATCCCGAGCCGGAGACAGTGCCGGCGACAGCCCCCAAATCGCCTCGCCGCCGAGGCCGCGGCCTCCGGATCGGCGGCGCGATCGCACTCCTGGCGGCAGCCGTGATCGCCACCTGGTGGGCCCTGGCCGGACGAACCTCCAGCCGTCCCGAGATCCCGCCGACGCCGACCGCCGAACAGATCGCGGAGCAGCGGCGGCAGGAGGAGGATCGCCTGCAGGCAATGGTTCAGGAGCTGGTCCAGCAGAAGATGGCGGAGAAGGAAGAGGAGATTCGCCAGGAGCTGCTCGATCGGCAGGCGAGAATCGATGATCTCCAGCGCCGACTGCGGGCATCCGAGCGGCGAGCCCGGGCAGCCCAGCCGTCGCCGGAGGAGCTCCGCCGGCAGCAGCAGTTGCAGCAACAGATCGCCGTCGAGGAGGAGGCCCAGCGCCTGCGGCAGGCAGAGCTGGGCGGGGAAGACCCCCTCGGACCGGAGGCGGGGAGTCCGGCGACCGTGGCCCCCGATTCAGCGGCGAAATCCGACCAGCTCGAGCCGACGATCCCGGCACCCGCCCCGACGATACCCCCGACACCCACCGCCGGGCCGCCGCCGATCCCGACGCCGACCCGGGTGGTCGTGGTGGAGAACAGCTTCGTCGACCCGTCGGAGGTCGATACGCTGCCCGTCGTGCTCAAAGATCAACCCGTGACCTGGTCCCGCATGGCCCTCCATTCACGACGGCAGGGCGTGGTGATCGTTCAAGTGACGGTCAACGCAGATGGAGAGGTCGACCAGGTCAAGGTGCTCCGCGCCGACCATGAGGGTTTCGGCATCCCGCAGGCCGTTGTCGACGCGGTGCGCAAGTACCGCTTCAAACCCGCCACCAAGGCGGGCGTTCGAGTCACCAGTTACGCCACCGTGACGCAGCGCTACCAGTTTCGCAGCCGCTGAGCCCGCAGCAGACACCAGGCGTCATGCTGGTGCGAACCGACCGACCGTTGCCCGCGCGTCAACTGCCCCCCGAAAAGGAAAAGGCCGAGCATCACGCTCGGCGATTCCATCCGGCGCCCGAAGGCACCGGGAATTCGCTCAGCCGACCGAGCGGCACGGGCCGCCGCCCGATCGATCGAGGAGGCTAGACCTCGACACGCTCCTTGAGAGTCTTGCCGGGCTTGAAGGTGACGTACTTCTTCTTCGGGATGATGATAGTGGCACCGGTCGCGGGATTGCGGCCCTGGCGCTCGCCGCGCTGCTTGGTCGCGAATGTCCCGAAACCTGGGATGGTGACCTTCTCACCGGCGTCGAGGGCGGTCGCGATGATGCCCTTCCCGGGTTGCGCCGAGAAAACCACATCCAGGATGTCGGCCGCCTTGCCCTGGCTGACGCCACTCTTCTTCGCGAGCTTCATTGCCATTTCAGTCTTGTTCATCTGGTCCTCCTGAACCCTGTGGGTTTTTTGTCATCTTGGCGGGGTAAAGCGGCTCTGTCAAGCGTTGGAGAGTGATATTTACCCCGTGCGCGCTTGTTTTTCGGGATATCGAGGTGTACCGTGAGCGTCCGGAGGTGCGAATGGATCTCAGGTTGCGGGGCAAACGCGCCCTGGTCACCGGATCATCACGGGGCATCGGCCGCGCCATCGCGCTGTCGCTCGCCGACTTCAAGGTCGACGTCGCCATCAACTACCTGCGCAACCGCACGCGCGCCGAAGAGACCGCCGACGAGATCGCTTCCCGGGGCGTTCGGAGCCTGATCATCAAGGGCAACGTGGCCAAACCAGAGCACGTGGAAAGGATCTTCGCGACCATCCGTGACCAGTGGGGCGGGCTGGAAATCGTCGTGTCGAACGCCGCGTCCGGCGTGCTGCGACCGGCGCGCGAGCTCACCCTGCACCACTTCGACTGGGCAATGCACATCAATGCCGCGGCCCTGCTCCCGATAACCCAGAATTTCCTCAAGATGCCCGCAAACGGGGAGAAGGTGGTGGTTGCCGTCTCGTCGCTGGGGGCGGTTCGCGCGATTCCGAACTACACCGCGGTCGGCGCTTCCAAGGCGGCGTTGGAGTCGATGGTACGTCACCTCGCCGCCGAGTTCGCACCCGAGGGACTCCGCATCAACGCGGTCTCTTCCGGGACCGTCGACACCGATGCCCTGCATCACTTTCCGAACCGCGATGAACTCCTCGATCAGGCGCTCGAGCGGACTCCAGTCGGCAGGCTGTTGCACCCGCAGGACGTGGCGAACACCGTCGTCTACCTGTGTACGGAGTTCGCCTCCATGATCCATGGTCAGATCATCGTGGTCGACGGCGGCTACTCGATCCTGGCGTAGCGCGTTGAGTCGGGCAGGACGTCCTCAATTCACGAGGCGTCTCCCGTTGACTCTCTCCGCAGCATGGGTCCCAGGTACCTGCCGGTGTGCGACGACGAGCAGTCGGCGACCTCCTGCGGTGTCCCGGCCACCACCAGTCGCCCTCCACCTTCGCCACCCTCCGGACCGAGATCGACGATCCAGTCCGCGGTCTTGATCACATCCAGGTTGTGCTCGATCACGACCACGGTGTTGCCGCGCTCCACGAGAGCGTGGAGGACCGCCAGGAGCTTGCGCACGTCATCGAAGTGAAGACCGGTCGTGGGCTCGTCGAGCAGGTAGAGCGTCTTGCCGGTCGCCCTCTTTGCCAACTCACGGGACAGCTTGATCCGCTGCGCCTCACCGCCTGAAAGCGTGGTCGCGGGTTGTCCGAGGTGGAGGTAGCCAAGCCCGACCGACACCAGGGTGTCGAGGATGCGCACGATCTTGGGCACGTTGGTGAAGAGCTCACGCGCCTGACGGACCGTGAGATCGAGTACCTCGGCGATGCTCAGGCCCTTGAACCGCACCTCGAGCGTTTCCCGATTGTAGCGCAGGCCATGGCAGACGTCACAGGTGACGAATACGTCGGGGAGGAAGTGCATTTCGATCCTGAGCTGGCCGGCGCCCTGACAGGCCTCGCACCGCCCACCCTTGACGTTGAAAGAGAACCGGCCCGGTCGGTAGCCTCGTGCGCGTGCGTCGGTGGTCGCTGCGAAGAGCGACCGGATGGGGTCGAACACCTTGGTGTAGGTCGCGGGGTTCGACCTGGGCGTCCGACCGATCGGCGACTGGTCGATCGAGACCACCTTGTCGAGGCCGTCGACCCCCTCCACCGCCCGGTGACGACCCGGTCGCGCCAGCGTGCCATAGAGCTCACGCGCCACCGCCTTGTGGAGGATCTCGTTCACCAGGGTGGACTTCCCCGACCCCGACACTCCGGTCACGCAGATCAGCCGACCGAGCGGGAAACTGACATCAATGTCCTTCAGGTTGTGCTCGGACGCGCCACGCACCGCCAGCTCGTCACCGTTGCCGGGTGACGGCTGCTGCGGAATCGGGATCACCTTTCGGCGTGCCAGATAGGCGCCCGTCAGCGAGTCCGAGGCACCCTCGATCGCCTCGGGCGGGCCGGCCGCCACCAGCCGCCCCCCGAGACGGCCCGCGCCGGGCCCGAGGTCGATCACCCAGTCGGCCTCCCGGATCGTCTCCTCGTCGTGCTCCACCACGACCACCGTATTGCCCAGATTCCGCATTCCCTTGAGGGTCTCCAGCAAACGTCGGTTGTCACGTTGGTGAAGGCCGATCGAGGGTTCGTCGAGCACGTAGAGCACGCCCATCAGCTTGGATCCGACCTGGGTGGCCAATCGGATGCGCTGACTCTCACCGCCCGACAGCGTCCCCGCCATCCGGTCCAGGGTGAGGTAGTCGAGACCGACCGACTCCAGGAACGAGAGTCGGTCGCGCACCTCCCTCAAGACCTTGGCGGCGATGGCTGCCTCGCGCTGGTTCAGCGTCAGCCCATCGAACCACTCGAACGCACGCCGTACCGACAGCGACGAGACCTCGGCGATGCTTCTCTCCCCGACCTTGACCGCCAACGCCTCGGGCCGTAGACGGGCGCCGCCGCATGCGTGGCACGGCGCGAACGACATGTAGCGCTCGAGCTCGTGTCGCACGCCCTCGGACGACGTCTCGGCGTAGCGGCGCTCGAGCCGCGGCACCAGACCCTCGAACCGGTCACGGTAGCGATAGGCCCCCTTGCGGCCCTGCCACACCCAGTCGAGCTCCCGATCCGAGCCGTACATGATCAGCCGGCGCAGCTCCTCGGGCAGGCGCCGCCACGGCGTGTGGAGGTCGATTCCGATTTGATCGGCGAGCTGTTCGAGCTGGCGCCGATACCAGGAGGACGGGCCGTGCCCCACGGTCGCCAGCGAGCCGCTCAAGACCGATCGCTCCGGATCGAGCACCAACTTCTCCGGATCGACCTCGCGCAGGAAGCCCAGGCCCGAGCACGCGGTGCAGGCGCCCTGGGGTGAGTTGAAGGAGAACAGCCTGGGAGAGACCTCGGCCAGGGAGAAACCACAGCTGGGGCAGGCGTGGCGGGCCGACAGCACGGTCTCGGACCCGTCCGAGACGGCGGCCCTGACCAACCCCTCGCCGACCCGAAGTGCCGTCTCGAGCGAGTCCGCCAGGCGCGGTGCGACCCCCTGGCGGACCCGCAACCGGTCCACCACCACCTCGATAGTGTGCTTCTTGTTCTTCTCGAGATCCGGGGGATCAGCCGCCTCCACGACCTGCCCGTCGACCCGCGCACGGACGAAGCCCTCACGGACCATCTGTTCGAAGAGCCTCCGGTGTTCTCCCTTGCGGCCCTCCACCAGCGGGGCCAGCAGCATGAACCGAGTTCCATCACCCAGCGCGAGCAGACGGTCGACCATCTGCTCGACGGTCTGCGGCTGAATCGGCAGATTGCAGTCCGGGCAGTGGGGGATTCCGACCGAAGCCCACAACAGACGCAGATAGTCGTGAATCTCGGTCACCGTCCCTACGGTCGACCTGGGGTTGCGCGAGGTGGTTTTCTGCTCGATGGAGATCGCCGGCGACAACCCCTCGATCGTGTCCACGTCGGGCTTCTCCATCTGTTCGAGAAACTGTCGGGCATACGCCGACAGCGACTCGACGTACCGCCGCTGACCCTCCGCAAACAGGGTGTCGAACGCCAGAGACGACTTGCCCGAGCCGGAGACCCCGGTGACCACGACCAGTCGGTTGCGTGGGATGTCGACATCGATGTTCGCGAGATTGTGCTCCCGCGCACCGCGGATACTGATGGTGTCTCGCATCGTCGTTTTTCCGGTGGCGGCTTCCGGAACCGCCGACCGCTCACTCTACCATCGAGCGGAGACGGTCTCGCCGACGGCCAACTCGTCTGCCGGCCACGGCTATTCCCGGCGCGGAGGCGTCTTCGACGATGCGTCGAACATCCCGGGGCCCGCAAGCGTCGCCGGACAGGGTTCGTCGATGACCGTTGCGGACACTCGGTGAGAGCTCCGGGCTAACGTCGACGGTGGAGATCCTGCTCGGCCTCGCGGTCGAGCGTCCTTCTCCGCAAGGTCTCTCGCTTGTCGTGCAGCAGCTTGCCACGGGCGAGCGCGATCTCGACCTTGATCCAGTTGCCCTCGACCATCATCGCCAGGGGCACGACGGTCAGACCCTTCTCCTGGACCTTGCCGGCAAGACGCTCGATCTGCCGCTTGTGGAGCAGCAGACGCCGCCGACGCATCGGATCGTGGCTCGCATACCCGGCGCTCTGGTAGGACGAGATGTGACACCCGACCAGGTACGCCTCACCGCCGCTGAAGCTCACGTACGCATCTCTGAGGTTGACGCGCCCCTCGCGTGCCGACTTGACCTCGGTTCCGAGCAGCTCGACCCCGGCCACTTCCCGCTCCAGGATGTGGTACTCGTGCCGGACTTTCCGGTTGGCGGCGAGAACCTTGCTCATTCCACGACCTGAGTGAGGGCCTCCACGAAATCTCGGTCGAACTGCTGGCCGGCAACCGACGCGATGGTCTCGATCGCCTCCCTCGACGACAGCGCCTGCCGATAGCTGAATGACGAGGTCAGAACGTCGTACACCTCGGCCACATGGACCAGCCGCGCCAGCAGCGGGATCTCCTCCCCCGCCAACTGGTCGGGATAACCGTTACCGTCCCAGCGCTCGTGGTGGTGCCGCACGGCGGCAGCTATTCGATCGAGGCCGGTCTCCGCGAGGATGGCCTCCCCCACCGTTGGATGTCGTCGATAGATCCGACGATCCTCCGCCGACGGCGACGCGAGACGGTACAGCCGGTCGTACTCCAACTCCCGCATGCCTACGTCATGCAACAAGCCGGCGAGCGCCGCACCCTCGACCTCGACGCTGTCCAGGTCCGCCTGCTGCGCGATCTGCCAACTCAGCCGCGACACGGCGAGCGAGTGACCGAGCAACTCCGGATAGCTGCGCTCGCCCGGCTCAAGCAGCCGACGCGCAAGTGCTCGGCGCGAGAACCGCAACTCCGCCGCCTCGCGGGCGCTGGAGACCTCCCGGCCCAGCCGATCCAACACCGGCCCGGGGGGCACCCCACCTTCCGCCGACACCACCGACACGATCAGGGACCAGTCCAGGTCGTGCAGCGGCACTGCGGTCGCGATCAACGATGGGCGCGGAGGAACCGAGGATGCCGACACCCTGCGCACGCGAAGCTTCCAGGATGAGTGGTGTGGCGCCGGAATGCCCGCGTGCACCAAAACTTCCGACTGGTGCCGAGTGAGGGCGTCGGTGTCGATCGCGTCACCGTCCGCGCACGAGTGCACCAGGGTCGTCGCCTCCTCCGGCGTCGCCACCGTCGTTGCGACCGCGAACACGCCCTCCCGAGCCACCGTGTCCACCGCCGACTCGACCACCGTCTGCAGTCCGATCCCGTCGAGCAACACGCTGCGCGCCGGCTCGGCCGCGTCCGTCGGTTGTTGGCGGACGATGGGCTCCGGTCGAGGCTCCTCGGCGACACCGATCGCAGCGTAGAGGTCGAGCTGCTGCAGCAGGCCCAGCAACGCACTTCCGATGATCGACCCCTGCCTCTCGTCCACCTCCTCGAACGGTCGCCCGCCCCCCTTATCGCGCGCGTCCACGAAACCCAGAATCTGCGACGCGCCTACCAGCGGCACCAGCAGCATGCGGCGAGTCCCGGCGTCCTGGAGATCGGTCTCGATCTCGGGGAAATCCCGGACGTCATTGATCGCCAACGGCGCGCTCTGCAGCTCGCGAGCCTTGCGGACGAGCGGGTCGTCATCCCCATGGGATGGACGCAGCGTGTCCCGTCGCCCGAAACCGTACTGCGATGCCAGCTCGAACGAGCCGTCCGGCCGCAGCAGGTAGAGCGCCGCCTTGGTACAGTGGACCTCTTCCAAGAACCGGAACAGCACCTCCTTGAAGGACCGCTCCTGTTGGGGCGTCCAACCGGTTGAAGGTTCGGTCATCGCCTCCCTCCCGTGAGCTTCTTTCACTCTACCACCGGTTCCCGTTGGGCCGGAAGACGTGCCTCCCGGTGGTAGAATGGCCAACCATGTCATGGATCCTGCCGCTGTTGGTCGCGACCACGCTGAACTCCCAGGGACCGCTCGCCCTGCAGGTGGACCAGCAGCGCGACACCCTCAAAGTCTCGTTTTCGTTGCTGGAACCCCTGCCGGCAGCGATGGAGGAGGCGCTTCCGTCAGGCGCCGAGGTCCACGTCCGATATCCGCTGAGAGTCCGCAGCCCGCGCGCCCTGTGGTGGGATCGCAAGCTCTGGAAGGGCGAGGTGGTCGCCACGGCCATCTTCGACCCGATCACGGGCCGCTACCGATGCGAGGTGGTGCTGGACGACGTCATCGTCTCGAGCCAGGAGATGGACAGCCCGACCGGCGCCCGCGACTTCCTCGCCTCGCCGGGTCCCGTCCTGCTTTCACTGTCGATCGAGAAACGGTCGAGGCTGTTCGTGCGCGTCCGCGCGATCTTCTCGTCCTCCACGAAATGGCTGATCTTCCCGTCCGTGAACGGGACACCGTGGGTCGAGGTCGCCATCACGCCGGTTGTCGCCCAGAGCCCGAGCGAGACGGAGGCCGCAGGGGACCCGGACTGATCCATGACTGAGCTGGCCCGCGCCTGGCATCGATACCGGCGACAGAATCGGTTCCTCATCGCTGGCTTCCTGGCGCTCATGGTGCTCGCGGTCGGCGCATTCTACCTCGTCCAGCGCACCCAGGAGGCTTCCCCCGAGGACCTGACCAATCGCCTGCTGCTCTTCGTCCTGTGGTACCTCGACGTCTCACTGATCCTGATTCTGACCTTCATTCTGGCGCGCAACCTGATTCGGCTGGCAGTGGACCGACGCAGTGGAGTCTTGGGCAGCCGCTTTCGCACCAAGCTCGTGCTCACCTACGTCGGCCTGACCTTCGTGCCGGTGATCTTCATCTTCCTGATCGCCACCAACTACCTCCAGAACTCCATCGATCGGTGGTTCTCGTCTCCGGTGGAGGAGACCGTGCGCAGCGGCGCGGCCGTCACCGTACAGGTGCGCGAACTCGTCGAGGATCGTCTCCAGGGACAGGCAGCGGTCGCCGCCGAGGAGCTCGGGGCGGACCCCAGGCCGGAGCAGCTGGTCACGCTCCAGACCGTGATGGGGATCGATCTGATCGCGCTGATTCAGGACGGCCGGCTCGCGGAGTCCGTCTCCGACCCCCGCCGCATTCCCACGTCGCTGCCGCCGCTGCGCCTCGAGTCGTTGCCCCCGTCGGGGGTGCGTGCGGATCGCTGGCGCGGTGGCTTGCTGGTCAGGGCGTGGCAGCCTCTGTCGGACGCGCGCTCGGTGGTGGTCGTCGGTGACATGCTGCCGAGGGACCTGTTGTTGCATCTCGAGCGCGCCACCGCGGCGGACGCCCATTTCCGGGAGATGAAGTTGCAGCGAGGGACGATCAAGTCCACCACCATTCTGGTCTTCCTGGCGTTCACGCTCTTGTTGCTCTTCGCCACGGTTTGGATCGGGCTCTACCTGTCGCGGCGGTTCACCGAGCCGCTGCTGGCAGTGGCGGCGGCCACCCGGCGGGTGGCCGAGGGGGATCGGCTCGAAGAGGTCTCGATCAGCGCCACCGACGAGGTCGCGGTCCTGGTCGATAGTTTCAACGCCATGGTCCGCAGAGTGCGCGCCACGGAGGCGGAGATCCTGGCATCGAACCAGGAACTGGCCACCCTGCTTGCCACCGTGCCCGCGGGCGTCCTGACGGTCGACTCTGCGGCGGAGAACTTCCGTCCCAACCCGGCTGCGGCACGGATCCTGGGTCACGAGCAATGGGCACGACAGTGGCTGCCGATGGGTGAACTCGACCGACCAGGCCTGGAGCAGCTCCACCGTCGCCTGCGTCCCGGCCAATCCAACGACGCACGCTGGGAGGTCGAGATCGAGGGCGAGGGCGCACAGCGACAGCTCGACGTCGTCGTGAAACCACTCCCGGGCGGAGGCTGCGTGGTCGCAATCGACGATCTCACGCAGCTCTTGAGAGCCCAACGACAAGCGGCGTGGAGCGAGGTCGCCCAGAGGATCGCCCACGAAATCAAGAATCCGCTCACGCCGATCCGACTCGCGGCCGAGCGGATGCAGCGCTGGGCCGGCCGCATCGACGGCGAGGTGCGCGACATCATGGTCTCGAGCTGCGAGGCAATTATCGCCCAGGTGACCGGATTGAAGGAACTGGTGGATGCTTTTCGGCGCTACGCGCGGATGCCGGGCGTCAATCCCCGCCCCACGTCGGTCAGCCAGATCGTCCGCGAAATCGGCTCGCTGTACGAGGGACTGGCGGAAGGCCTGCGAGTCGAGATCGAGCTCCCGACCGAGGACGTCGTGGGCTTCATCGATCCGGTGCTGCTTCGCCAGGCTCTGGTCAATCTCATCGACAACGCGATCGACGCCGTGCACAACACCGGCACCATCACGTTGGCGGCCAGCCGAGAAGCTGACGACGTGATCCTCGAGGTCGCCGACACGGGCGTCGGTCTACCGACCGATGACACCGAGATGTTGCTCCAGCCGTTCTTCTCGACCAAGGGCCGTGGTTCGGGCATGGGGCTGGCCCTGGTGCATCGAATCGTGGCGGATCACGGTGGCACCCTCCACCTGGAAAACCGATCCCCGCGCGGCACGGTGGCCAGAATCGTCCTCACCGACGCAGTGGCGACTGCAATGGAAGTCGACCCGACCCCGCAGGGAACGACGACCACGGGCCGCGGAACCGTGTGATTCAATCGCTTTCTACGGACCGCCGACCTGCCCGCATCATCCATGGGGCATCCGCTGCGGACGGCGCCGCTGTGACAGCGCTCGTTGACCGTCAGAATAACCGCCTGTTACCATTCGAAAGTCATGGTATATCCGGGAAATCCCGAGCTTTCCGTCGAGGCCCAACAGCGCGTGATGACTGCCTTCCGCCAAGCGGTGGCCAAACTCCAAGAGGGTCAACACGAAGAGTCGCTGATCGGGCTGGAGTTCGTTCTTCGCCTCGATCCGACATTCACACCGGCCGTAAATCTTCGTCAGCAGCTCGCCTCGGAAGCCCAGGAGATTGATCTCTCCGGCATCATCGGCCAGCTCCAGGCCCCCACTCCCGAGACCATTGACGGACTTCTCGTCGAAGCGGTCGAGAGCTTCAATCAGAGGAGCTTCCTCGAGGCCAAGGGCAAGGTCGAGACGGTGCTCCTCGAGCTCCCGGGGCATCACGATGCGCGCCAACTCCTGACCCAGATCGAGGACGCCCTCAAGGTCGAAAACCAGGTTGGGCAGTTCCTGGCCCAGGCGCGCGAGGCTCTCGACCGAGGTGACGCGCAGGAGGCGGCCAACTTCGTCATGATGGCTCAGGCTCTCGACCCCCATCACAGCGGGATCGCGCCGACTCTGCAGGAGATCCACGCCACGGGTGGTGTGCCCGAGCAAGTCACGGCATCACCGGCGCCGCCGAACCCCGCCGACACGGTCGAGTTCGAGACGTCCGACGCCGGTCCCGTGGAGTTTTCCGTCCAGCCCGAGGTCTCCGCCCCCGACGCGGGCGCGGACGCCGCCGAGGTTGAACACACCGACGAAGGTTCCACCTCCTCCAACGCGGCGCTCCCCTGGGAAAACTCGGCAGCGGTCGACTTCAGCGCCGTCCAGGACACGGCGGCGTCGGTCACCGAGGCGCAGGCGGACGAACAGCCGCCTCCGACCCCTGCGCCGAGGGAGATCGAAGGGGACCTGGCCGAGCCGCCCCCCGTCCAAGATGTCGCGGGCCTGTTCGAGGAGGCGTCGGACCAGGCACCGCCCCCGGTCGCCGAAGATATATCGGATCTGTTCGAAACGGATGCGGCGGCCCCCGCCGTCCCGGATGCCATTCCCGGGGAGCAGCAGGTCCTGCTGCTGATGCAGGCTGGCGAGGCCGCGTTCGAGTCGGGCGACTACCTGGCGGCCATCGACTCGTGGTCTCGCGTCTACCTGAGCGATCCGACGAACGTCACCGTGAGCCCGAGGGTCGAGGAGGCGCGACAGCAGCTCGAGGAGATCGAGCGCCGGGTCGAACATCTCATGTTCGAGGCGCAGGAGGCGAACCTCTCCGGAAACACCGAGCGTGCGCTTGAACTGGTCGGAGAGGTTGTGGCGTTGGATCCCCGGCACGGCCAAGCCGCCGATCTGCGGCGCAGCCTGACAGGTACGCCTGTCGCCGATGCCGACGACGTGGCGGCCGACGTCGGAGCCATGCCGGACCTGGACGAGGATCTGTTCAACGAAGCGGCGCCCGCGGCTGCGGGCGAGTTGGACGACCTGGCTCTCGAGTGGGGAGAGAAAAAGGTTCGCAAGGTCCTCGGGTTGCCGGTGCGCACCCTCGCGATCATGGCTGGTGGAGCGGTCGCCGGCGGAATCGTCCTCTGGCTGGTCGTTGGATTGCTGTCGGGGATGAAGGACGCCTCGAAAGAGGACGTCTACGAACTCCGCGTGCGCGCCGAGGAGCTGTTTCGCCAGGGCGACGCGGAGCAGGCCCTGCGGCTGGCCCAGGAGTACCAACTCACCGATCCAGCCGACCAGGAGGTCATCGATCGACTCGTGGCCAAATACGAACGTGCGTTGGCGCCGCCGACCCCGACCCCGATCCCGGCCAACCTCGTCGCCGCCAGGACACTCATGGAGCGCGGGTTCTTCGTACACGCCTACCTGGAGACGATGGACGGCCTCGCTCGGTTCCCGGAGGACGCCGTGCTGCTCGAGCTCAAGAGCGATATCGAGCACTCCGAACCGGCAGTCTCGGTCCTGCACACGTCGCTGGCAAGCGCGAAGTACCAGACCGCAGGCGGAATTGCCCGCGATCTCCTGGAGCGGTACCCGCAGCAGCCCGACATCGCCGAGGTCCTCACGCGCTCGCTGTTCAACGCGGCCCTGGCCGAACTCCGGGTCTACAACCTCACCGGAGCCACCGGCCACCTCCGCGAGCTCGACGAGATCGTCCCGAATGACGAGGTCGTCCAGCGGATGCTCGAGTTTGTCGAAAAGTACAAGGCACGACCCGTGGACATGCAGCTGCAGGTCTTCATCGGCAGCATCGAACCGCGCCGACGCAGCGATCTTTTGGCGGCCGACCAGCCGCGAGATCCGCTCGCCACCGAAACTGCGACCGCTGCGGCCCCCGAGCCCACGGTCCCCGCTGTCGAGGAGGCCACATGACGGGCACCGGAAATGAGGGTCCCGAGGCCTGGGACCAGATTCGCGAACCGGCGCCCGACTTGGACATGGAGCCGGTCGAGCTCGAACCGCGGCATGTGCCGCTGGAGCCTTCGCGCCTGTCGCTCATCGGCGGCGCCTGGGGCGATCTGGTGGCCATACTCGGCGTCTGTACGACGACCATCATCACCCTCGCGATACTCGGCTACGGCGCAGACTTGGCGTCCTTGCCCTGGGTGCTGGCAGTGGGCGTCGCCTGGTGGACGGCCGCCGCAGCGATCCTGTTGGTGGTCCGGCAGGGAACGCCCGGCATGCTGCTCTCGGGGGTCGTGTTCGAGGACACCGTGCCCCGCGACAGGGTCGCGTTGGTCGTGCTCGCCGCGTTGGCCGTGTGTATCACGCTCGGTGTGCCCGCGCTACTCGGCGCTCACGCATCCCCACTGCGACTCGCCGCGGGCGTCGACGTCGTCTCCGCCGCCGGCCTCGACGATCAGCCCGCGTGACGGCTTCACGCCCGCTGGCGCTTGAACACCATACCGATGTGATCGGTGGCCCCGGTCTTGAAGTTGATGGCGGTGATCGCCACCAACTCCCAACCGTCCTCCCCCTGCTCGTTGAGCTGTGTGGCGTAGTTGGGGTCGAGGCGGTAGTTCTCCGATCGGATGTTGATGATCTTGTACTCCCAGCGCACCGTGTCCATTCCGGCCTCCCTCCCTGGTCTCGAGCCCACCCCGCCCGCAACTGCGTGTCCCCCCACGACACCGCGGCTCACTCCAGGTTCTCACGACGTCGCTGCGACAACACGCGCCATCGGACTGCGGACTGACGGAATCGGCGCATTGTACCATCGGAGGGAAGGGGTCCGTGGACAGGCGTGCGCGCCATTCGACACTCGAGCCAGATGATCCGTGCCGCAGTCGTGCTCCGGTTTCGAAATCTGACCGGTCGGCTGCCGGCTCGCGCCGGCTCGCTCGAGAGCGGACGATGAACGGCGACCAGACCCGAGCCGTCATCGACCACGACGGGCAATGGCACCGGGAGGGCTTCCTCGAACATCTCGAGTGGGAGCGAGACCTCGCGGCAGCCACCCTGGTCGCCTACCGTCGCGAGGTGACCGGAGTCATCGACTTCCTGGTCGTCGAACTGGGCCTGGACACGCCGACCCAGGTGGACACGGGAGCTCTGAGGTCCTACCTGGCCCATCTGCACGGTCGACGGCTGTCGGCCCGATCCGTCGCACGTGCGCTTGCGAGCGTTCGCACCTATCTGTCCTACCTGGTGACCGAGGGCCTCCTGGATTCGAACCCGGCGGATGGCTTGGCTCACGTGCGAACCCCTCGCCGAGTGCCCGAGATTGTCGATCGTTCCGCCGTCGAACAGCTCCTCGAGAGCTGCCCTGCGACACCGCCGGGGACGCGAGATCGTGCCATCCTCGAACTGCTGTACGCGGCGGGGCTTCGCGTCGGCGAACTCGTGGCCCTCGATCTCGCAGACGTCCAGCTCGACGAGCGGCTGTTGCGCGTGCGTGGCAAGGGTCGCAAGGAGCGCCTGGTCCCGTTCGGACGGCAGGCGCGGGACGCCCTGCAACGCTATCTTCCCGCGCGGGCCTCGTGGCGGCACGGTCGAGAGGCCACCGACGAAGCTCTGTTCGTCAACCAACGTGGCGGCCGGCTCACCGACCGCTCGGTGCGGAGAATCCTCGACGCGGCAGTGTCCCGGACAGCGGATCTTCACCACCTTCACCCGCACGCCCTCCGGCACGCCTTTGCGACCCACCTGCTCGAGGCCGGGATGGACCTCCGGGTGATTCAAGAGTTGCTGGGCCACAGCTCACTGTCGACAACCCAGGTCTACACCTCGGTCGATCTCGCTCACCTGATGGCCGTCTACCGCAAGAGCCATCCTCGCGCGGACGGCGAGTGAGATCCGTCACCCGTCGTCAGACCTTATCGGGCCGCGCCACCAGCACCCTGCTGTCAGGGCGGCGGCAGACGACCCTCCAGTCGGTGCCGCAGTGCCGGAAACGGGATCCGAGCGATAGCGGGAGATCGGTTTCGACCACGATCACCATGGCGGCGGCGCCCGCGTCGGCGATCACCACCGTCGCTCGCCGCCTCGCTTCGCTCGGAGGCACCGCGTCTCGCGGTTGCGGACACGTCTTCAGATCCATGGCTTCGGCCTCCCATATATAGAGACGCTCGAAAACCGCAAAAAGTTCAGATCCCGACCGGCGTGCTCAATATTGCCGCTCACGCGGCGGGACGGCGGTCACCTGGGTCCAGCCCAGGCACGGACCCGTTCAAGCGCCATCGCGGCCTGCCTCGCTCGGCGCTCCCGCCGCCCCCGCACGGCCCGCAACTCGGGGGCACACTCGATCAGTCCCCACGTGATGTTGGCGGGCTGAAAATCGAGCGGCGATCGTCCCGTGAGGTGCCGAATCAGGCCCCCCAGGGCGGTTCCCGGGGGTGGGCTCGTCGGCGTCTCACCCGCCGTGCGGGCGACGATGTCGCGCCCAACCAACAGCCCGGTGGCCGCCGACTCGACGTAGCCCTCGACACCGGTGATCTGGCCAGCGAGCCACACCCAGGGCACCTCGCGCAGCCGCAACGACTTGTCCAGATGGCGCGGCGCGTTGATGAAGGTGTTGCGGTGGATCATGCCGTAGCGCACGAAGCGAGCGTTCTCCAGCCCCGGAATCGTTCGAAAGATACGCCGCTGCTCGGCGACCTTGAGCTTCGTCTGAAAGCCCACGAGGTTCCAGTGCTCCGCCGCGAGATCGTCTTGTCGCAGCTGCACCACTGCCCACGGTCGCCTGCCGGTTGCCGGATCCACCAGCCCGACCGGTTTCATCGGGCCGAAGCGCAGAGTGTCGCGACCGCGCTCGGCCATGATTTCGATCGGGAGGCAGCCTTCAAAGTAGCGGATGTCCTCGGCCTCGAACCGCTTGAACGGCTCCGCCTCCGCGGCGATGAGATCTGCCACGAAGATCTCGTACGTCTCGCGGTCCATGGCTGCGTTCAGATAGTCGGTCGAACCGCCCTTGCCGTAACGTGAGCCACGAAAGAGCCTGTCGTGATCGAGCGAGTCGGCGGCCACGATCGGTGCGACCGCGTCGTAGAACGCCAACGCGCCCTCGCCTAGTGCCTTCTCCAGCGCGCCGTGGAGCGCGGGGGCGGTCAGCGGACCGGTCGCGATCACGGCGGGACCGTCGGGGAGCTCGACGACTTCCCGTCGCTCCACCCTGATCAGGGGATGGTCGCAGACCGCCGCAGTGACGGCCGTCGCGAACTCCTCGCGATCGACAGCCAGGGCGCCGCCCGCCGGCACGGCAGCCGCGCGCGCACTACCGACGATCAGCGAGCCCAGCTCCTCCATCTCACGCTTGAGCAGCCCCACCGCGTTGGTGAGGGAGTCACCCCGAAGGGAGTTCGAGCACACCAACTCGGCCAACCGATCGCTCTGGTGGACCGGCGTCGGACGAACCGGTCGCATCTCGACCAGCACGACCTCGACACCGCCCTCCGCCAGCTGCCACGCCGCCTCGCATCCGGCGAGGCCGCCGCCGACGACCAGAACTCGCTTGCTCACTGAACCTCCACCCAGCAACTCACCCACCCGCGAGCGGAATTCCCCGGACCAGGGAGTAGCGTCCATCCGACTGCCGCTGAACGAGCCCCTCGAGCTCCCACTGCAACAACTGCTGCAGGACTTCTGCCACCGGCCGCTCGGCGCGCGCGGCGAGTTCGTCCGCGGTGACGGTCTCGCCGGCCTTGAGCAGCCGCCGCAGTGCGTCCCCACCGACAACCGGTTGCTCGGCGGCAGGCCGCGAGGAAACCTCCAGCAACTGCAGAACATCGTTCGGGTTCAGCAACGGCCGCGCACCGAGGCGCAGTAGCGTGTTCGGGCCGATTGAGAGGTCGGAAAAGATGCTGCCGGGCACCGCAAAGACCTCGCGTCCCTCGTCGACGGCCAGACGTGCGGTCACCAGCGCACCCGATCGCGCGGCCGCCTCGACGACAACCACCGCATCGGCGACTCCTGCCAGCAGGCGGTTGCGCTCCGGAAAGTGATGCTTGCGGGGCGGTGTCCCCGGAGGGTACTCGGTCAGGAGTGCCCCGTGGCCCGCGATGTCCTCGGCGAGCCGTCGATGTTCGGGCGGGTAGACCCGGTCTGGACCCGTTCCCCACACCGCCCAGGTCTCGCCGGCACACGCCACCGCACCCTCGTGTGCCGCCGCATCGACCCCGCGCGCCATGCCGGACACGACCACGACGCCGGCGCGGGCCAGCGCCTCTGCCAACAGGCGCGCCACCTGTCGGCCGTAGGCGGTGGCGCGCCGCGAGCCGACCACCGTGACCCTTCGTCCCGACTCCAGACGACCGCGCACAAACAGGCCGAGCGGTGGATCGGCGGTTGCGGCCAGGAGGTCCGGAAACTCGTCATCGGCGGGAACGATCCACCGCCAACCCGCTCGTTCGACCCGGTCGATCACGGCCGGGACCTCCGCCGCGATCAGGGGCCGAGCCGACCGCACCAGCGCGCGCGGCACGCCGCGTTCCAGGAGCCCATCGAACAGCGGTCCCTCTGCGCCCGCCTCCGCCACCCACCGCCGACACCGGCTGCCGCCGCCGGCCAGCAGCAGCGCGAGTCGCTCGTGTGCCTGTCCGCGGTTGGTCGCCACGGCCACTATGGTAGCGACTCCGAGGCCACGGGAGCGGCTCGGTCGCTTCGGTTATACTTCCGGGATGCAGTTCCGCGTTCTCGGTAGTTACGGTGGAGACAGCCCGACTCACCGTATGACCTCATTCCTCATCAACGGATCGGTCGCGGTGGACGCCGGCGCCATCACGCGAGCACTGGAAATCGAGGAACAGCGCGCCATCCGGCACGTCCTCGTGACCCACACCCATATGGACCACACGGCATCGTTGCCGTTTCTGATCGAGAACACCTTCGGCGCCGACACCGAGCCGGTCTCGATCTACTGCACCAGGGCGGTATTGGCGGGCGTACGCAAACACCTGTTCAACAACGACACGTGGCCGGACTTCTCACGACTCCCAAACAGCCGCTACCCGTCGGTCCGATTCGAGGTGATCGAGGCGGACCGTCCGTTCGTGATCACCGGCGCCCGGGGAGGTGATATCGAGGTGACCGCGATTCCGGTGCACCACATCGTCCCCACCACCGGCCTCCTGCTCCGTCAGGGCGGCACGAGCACCCTGTTCACCTCCGACACCGGACCCACCGAGCACATCTGGCGGGTGGCCAACCGGACCGAGGACCTGGCTGCGGTGATCACCGAGTGCTCGTTCCCGAACCGCCTCCAGGAGATCGCAGACGTCAGCCTCCACCTCACGCCCCAGACCCTCGCCGTCGAACTCGCCAAGCTCGAGCGCCGGGTCCCCGTGTACCTGTACCACTTCAAACCGCCGTACGTCCAGGAGCTCCGTGAGGAGCTGGCGGCCACGGATCTGCCGCACCCGGCGAGCGAGCTCGAGCAGGACCGTACCTACTGGCTGTGATCCTCGGATCCCGCACCGCCGAGGGCCACCAGATCCCCGTTCAACTCGAACGCCAGCCTCCCTCTCAACGAGTGGGTCAGCGGATCGACGTCGGGACGCAGGGTCGCGGTCAGGGCGACCGTCCGATCAGACATCGACAGCGCCAGAGATTGAAACGGATATCTTCCCTGCCAGACGAGCACCCGCCAACCGTAACGCTCCTGGATGATGTTGAAGCAAACCTCTTGACCGCCGTCCATCTCCACCGTTAACTGGTCTCCCTGGACTGCGGTCCGCACCACCCCCGCCTTCTTGGCGAACAGGCGTTCCGGATCGCGCCAACCGTCCCCCACGACCAACTCCCGCAGTCGGCGAACCTCGACCTCGGCTGGCTCGGCTGCCGCTCCGTCCACACAGAGACCGTCGACCACGACCGGGTCCACCCGCCTCGCTCGGATCAGCAGCCGCTCCAGCGCTGACGATGACGCGGGTAGCCGCATCACCGAGAAGAGATCTTCGATCTCGATCCGCCCGTCGCGCACCAGGTACCTTGCGGCATCGTCGAACCACAGCAGATCGAAGCGGGACCCCACGTCCAGTTCGGTGGTGGCGGTCGTCAGCAGCGGCCGTTCGCGACCGACCGCCTCGCGATGCACCACGCCATCTCGCAAGCGATAACAGCCGTCCGGCCCTTCGACCTCGACGCCCCTCAACACAACGGGTACCGCGGGAGCCAACAGCCAACCCCCGCTGATCATGTACGGCCACGGGCCACCGAACGCTGTGCCGCGGCCAGTGTCGCCCCGGATCAGTGTGGACATCACCCGGATGCATTCCGCGGCACCGGCGAGCCAGCCCGATTCGAGCGCTGATGCGGCATCCCGCTGGCTGGCGACGCTTTCGAAACGGAGCGGCAACGCGCGCACCACAGCGGCTGCCTGCGCGGCCGCTGGCTGGTCGAGCGCTATGCCGGCACGTTCCAGCAGCTCCCGTTTCACTCCTGACCGAGCCCGCGAGCGACCTCGCTGATCCGTTCCCTGGTCTCCGGCTCAAACCAGCACTCGAGGAAGGTCTTTTCGTCCTCGGATCGGGTCTGCTGCATCTTCGACCAGGTGTCCGAGTACAGCGCTTCCTTGGTGGCGGCAAACGCCGATTTCGACTTCGATGCCAGCTGGCCGAGCTCGCGCTCGGCTGTCTCGATGACCTCGGTGGGCGACACGACGCGCTGCACCAGGGAGAGCTCCCGCGCGCGCCTGGCGTCATAGCCCTCGCCGCGCAGCACAAGATCCTCGACCACCGCCGGCCCGACCCGGGCCCGTAGCATCCGTAACGACCCGGTTGGCACGGGCACGCCGAGGTTGAGTTCGGCGAGCCCGAGCCGCGGACGGCCGGTTGCCATGATTCGAAGGTCGCACGCCAGCGCCAACTGGCAGCCGCCGGCCACCGCATGTCCCGCGATGGCGGCCGCGGTCGGACCCGGGTACGAGAACAGAGCGAGGATCGCGTCGTTAAACCGCGACAGGACCGCCGCCACCTCGTCTCGCTCGGCCGTCCCCAGGTGCTTCAGGTTCCACCCGGGAGAGAACACGGTGGGGTGCGACGAGGCGAGGACGAAAGGTGGACCGCCGGCGCCCTTCAGATCGGCCATCTTCTCCACCAACGCGTCCAAGAGCTCGAGATCGAGTGCGTTCGCACCGTGATCCATGACCAGCAGGTGGGCTCCCCGTTCATGGTTGTGTCGCAGCACAGAATCAGCCATCTCCGCCCTCCGCGAGCTCGCAAAACATCCGATGCACCCTGCCGTCGCTGGTCAGTTCGGGATGAAAGGTGGCTCCCACGACGCGCCCTTGACGAACCAGCACGGCTTCCTCTCCCGACCTGCCAAGGGTCTTCACGTCGCTGCCCTGGCGCGTGATCCGTGGCGCCCGAATGAACACGGCCTCCATCGACCCGGGCTCGCCAAGCTCGTCGTCCACCTCGATCGGCACGATCGTCGAGTGGATCTGCCGCCCATACGCGTTGCGAACGACGTCCACATCGAGCAGTCCGAGGCTTGGCTGATCCGGCTCGACGTGACTGGCCAGCAGGATCAAACCGGCACAGATGCCCAACACCGGCATCCCTGTCCGAATACGTTCGGCTATCAGATCATCGAGCCGTTCCGGCTCCATCAGTCGCAGCATGGCGGTGGACTCCCCGCCCGGAACCACGAGCGCGTCCGCACGCTCGAGCGCGGCCGCTGTCCTCACCGGCAGAACCTCGACCCCGAGGGGCGTCAGCATCACCCCGTGTGCGAGCCAATCACCCTGCAGGGCCAGTACCCCGACCTGCATCACCACCCTCGACGCGACAGCATCTCCTCGGGCGTCAGTTTACCGGCCTCCAGCCCGGACATTGCCTCCTGCAGGTCTGCCGAGACCTCGACCAGGCGGCGTGGGTCCTGCCAATGGGTCACGGACTGCACGATGGCGCGAGCCCGGTGCTCCGGGTCAGACGACTTGAAGATGCCGGAACCCACGAACACCGACTCGGCGCCGAGCATCATACAGAGCGCGGCGTCGGCCGGTGTCGCAACACCACCAGCCGCGAAGTTGGGGACCGGCAGCCGACCGTTTTCCGCAACCCAGCAGACGAGGTCGTACGGCGCCTGGAGCTCCTTGGCGTGCGCCATGAGCTCGTGTTCATCGAGGATGGTCAACACGCGGATCTGACGCTGCACGGCCCGCAGGTGCCGCACTGCCTCGACGATGTCTCCCGACCCGGCTTCGCCCTTGGTGCGGATGAGCGCAGCACCCTCACCGATTCGCCGCAGCGCCTCCCCGAGATTGCGGCAGCCGCACACGAACGGCACCGTGAACGGGTGTTTGTTGACGTGGTTCTCTTCGTCCGCCGGGGTCAGGACCTCGCTCTCGTCGATGAAGTCCACCTCGAGCGCTTCGAGCATCTTGGCTTCCGCGACGTGACCGATGCGGCACTTGGCCATCACCGGGATGTCGACCTTGTCCTGGATCTCGCGGATCTTCTCCACTGCGGCCATACGTGCGACTCCGCCCTGAACGCGAATGTCGGCCGGCACGCGCTCCAGCGCCATAACCGCCACCGCACCCGCGTCCTCTGCGATCTGCGCTTGCTCTGCCGAGGTGACGTCCATGATGACGCCGCCCTTGAGCTGGTCCGCGAACCCGACCTTGACGCGTAATTGATCGCTTCCTTCCGTCATCCCTGTCCTCCATGGGGTCTCGCCCTCGGTCATTGTACACAGCAGGGGCGTTCATCCCCTCCGCGGCCAGATCACGGCTCCTGCAGGCGCCGCAACCGAAGCAACGCACAGGCGTTGATCACAATGTGTGCCGCAGCCGCCGCGGGATACCCTGCTCCGTCGCACAGCAGTCCCAACACCACCCCGAGCGCGAATGCGATCACCGGCCACAGCCACAGCCGTCGGTCGGGTACGAGGTGCAACAGGGCGAACAGTCCGGCCGCCGGGAGCAACCCGATCACCGGCTGCAACAGCGCCCGCAACAGGGCCTCTTCCGCGAGGCCGGACAGAACCGCCACGGCAACCGCATCACTGATGGTCCATCCACGCACGAGACGTTGTTGAAACCACTGCAACTCGAGCAGTGGTGGGAGCTCTCGCACGAACCACAACACGAGGCTGCTACCGAGACCGGCACCCACACCAAGCGCCAGCGAGGCCGCGGGGGCGATTGTCGGCACCAGCGCCTGGATCGGTCCGCCCCCTCGAAAGGAGAGCCCGACGATCGCGATCAGGCCGAGGACACCCTCCTGATGCAGGAGGGCCACCGCTCTGACCGGCTGCGGATCGGACAGGCGGGAATCTGGCACCCCTACGCTCGGTGAGACTTCCGGTCCGGGTGCTTCATCACGTCGCGGCGCTGTCGGACGCCGCCTCCTCGCCGTTCTCCTCGCCGTTCTCCTCCTCCTCGGCGAGCTTGGCGACCGAGACGACTCGGTCACCGTCGTCGAGCCGGATAACGCGGACTCCTTGGGTCGACCGCCCGATGCGCCGGATCTCGTCGACGTTCATCCGAATCACCATGCCGCCCTCGGTCAGCAGCAGCACCTGATCGTTCTCATGAACGTGCCGGATGCCGGCCACGGCACCGTTCTTCTCGGTCAACTGGATCAGCTTCAGGCCGTAGCCACCCCGCTTCTGAATGCGAAACTCATCGACCGCGGTCCGTTTGCCGAACCCGAGATCGGTGACGACCAGAATGTCACTCTGGTCGGTGGGATCGACGGTCGCGACCTCCTCCACCCAGTCCCCGTCGCGGAGGTTGATTCCCCGCACGCCCGCGGTCGTCCGGCCCATCGGCCGCGCCTGGCTTTCCTCGAACCGGATGCCCATCCCGTGGTGGGTCCCCATGAACACGTGGCGGTCCCCCGTGGTCAGGTGGACCGACAGCAAATCGTCGCCCTCGTTGATCGCAACCGCTCGCAGGCCGTTGGACCGGATGTTGGCATACTCGGCGAGGGCGGTGCGTTTCACCCTGCCCTTGCGGGTCGCAAACAACAGGTACGAGCCCTCGTGGTTGGAGAAATCCCGGATTGCCAGCAGTGCTGCAATACGTTCGTCCTTCTCCACCGGCAGCAGGTTGATGAGCGCGCGGCCGCGCGCGTTCGGCCCGACGTCCGGCAGCTCGTGCACCTTGCGTGCGAAGACCCTCCCGGCGGTGGTGAAGAACAACAGGGTCGCGTGCGTCGACGCGACGAACAGCTTCCACACCTCGTCCTCGGTCTTGGTGGCCATGCCGCGGCGTCCTCGGCCCCCGCGGCGCTGCGCCCGGTAGGCCGCCAACGCCGATCGTTTGATGTAGCCGCCGCGCGACACCGTGATCACCATCTCCTCTTCGGCGATCAGGTCCTCCACCGAGATTTCTCCCAGGTCGGCAATGATCTCCGTGCGACGCTCGTCGCCGTACTGTTCTTTGATCTTGGACAGCTCTTCGACCACGATGTCGAGCACCATGTCCTCGGACTCGAGGACCGCGGTGAAGTGGGAGATCTGCCTCTTGATGTCCTGGTATTCCTCGATGATCTTGTCTCGTTCGAGCCCTGTCAGGCGCTGCAACCGCATGTCCAGAATCGCCTGTGCTTGCGGCTGACTCAAACCAAACTGGGCCTGCAATTCAGCGTTGGCGGCGGCAGGATCCGGCGCGGCGCGGATCAGCTCGATCACCCGGTCGAGGTTGTCGAGCGCCACCACGAGCCCCTCGAGAATGTGCGCTCGTTCGTTGGCCCGGGCGAGGTCGTACTGCGTGCGCCGGACCACGACCTCTTTTCGATGATCTATGAAGTGTTGAAGCAACTCCCGCAGCGTGAAGACCTGCGGCCGGTTGTTGAGCACACCCAGCAGGATGATCCCGAACGTGGCCTGCATCTGAGTGAGCTTGTACAGGTTGTTGAGCACGACCTCCGGTATGGCATCGCGTTTGAGCTCGATCACCATTCGAATGCCGTCCCGATCTGACTCGTCGCGGAGATCGGCGATGCCCTCGAGTCGCTTGGCCTGGACCAGCGACGCGATCTGCTCCACGAGGCGCGCTTTGTTCACCTGATAGGGCAGCTCGTTGACGATGATGGCCGCCCGCTTTCCGCGTTCCGCCTCTTCGATCGCCGCCCGAGCTCGCATCTGGATGATGCCGCGGCCCGTTGTGTAGGCGTCGTAGATCCCCTTGCGACCGTGGATGAATGCGGCGGTGGGAAAGTCCGGGCCGGGGACGATCTTCAGCAGGTCGCCTTCCGGCAGCGCGGGCTGCCGGGCGACCGCGATGCAGGCGTCGACGATCTCGCGGAGGTTGTGGGGAGGGATGTTGGTCGCCATTCCCACCGCAATGCCCGACGAGCCGTTGACCAAGAGGTTCGGCAGCCGCGCCGGCAACAGCACCGGCTCCTTCATCGATCCGTCGTAGTTGGGGACCCAGTCGACCGTCTCCTTGCCGATGTCGTCGCCGAGCATCTCCTCGGCGAGACGGGTCAGCCTGATTTCGGTGTAACGCATCGCCGCCGGTGCATCGCCGTCCACCGAGCCGAAGTTGCCCTGGCCGTCGACCAGGATGTACCGCATCGAGAATTCCTGCGCCATGCGCACCGCGGTGTCGTAGATCGCTCCCTCGCCGTGCGGGTGGTACTTGCCCATTACGTCGCCGACGATCCTGGCCGACTTCTTGTGTGGACGAGAGGCGGTGTTCGAGCCCTCCCACATGCCGAACAGAATCCGGCGGTGCACCGGCTTCATGCCGTCCCGCACGTCGGGCAGGGCGCGGCCGATGATCACCGACATTGCGTAGTCGAGGTAGGAGCTCTTCAGCTCCTCCTCGATCGTCACTGGGACTCGGTCCCCCCCTGAGTACAGCTCGTGTTCGGTCATTTAAATATCCAGGTTGCGCGCCTCGAGTGCGTTGTCCTCGATGAAGCGCCGCCGCGGTTCCACCGCGTCGCCCATCAACACCGTGAACAGCTCGTCGGCCTTGGCCGCGTCCTCGACGGTCACCTGGAGCAGCCGTCGCTTCTCCGGGTCCATCGTGGTCTCCCACAGCTGCTGCGGATTCATCTCGCCGAGCCCCTTGTAGCGCTGGATGTTGAGGCCTTTCTTGGCGACCTCGTAGACGTGTGATACCAGATCGCTCAGAGTCTCGAGGGTCGAGCGTTCCCCGTTGCGCTCGAGGTGGTACGGTCCCACGCGGAGTGGCGCGATTCGCGCCAACTGCTGCTTGGCGCGCCGGAAGTGGCCGCTGTCGGTCAGGACCCGGCCGAGCCGGACCTCCCAGCCTCGCCCGTTGAAGCCGACGCGACACACCACCTCCGAAACCCCGTGCTCCTCGTCGAACTCGACCCGAACGTTCTCGTACCCGAGGTCCTCGAGCTCGGTCGCGAGAGCGGTGGCGTAGGCCTCGGTCCCGGGGGACAAATCGTTCCCCTCGGTGAGGTCCAGCGCGGCCATCACGACATCCGCCGGCCAGCCGCGACGTTCGAGCTGGGCGAGGGTGCGGTGCCAGGCCTCTGCCGCCAGGACCGCCGAGCGAAGGTCGTCACCGGTGAGGTCGATTCCGGTGGCGCCGAGCACGAGGATGCACTCGTCGGCAATCCGGTCGAGCAGGAACTTCGACAGCTCGTCGTCGTCCTTGAGATAGACTTCTCTCTTCTTGCGCGAGACCTTGTACAGCGGCGGCTGCGCGATGAACAGGTGGCCTCGCTCGACGAGCTCCCGCATCTGCCGGTAAAAGAACGTCAGCAGCAGGATGCGGATGTGCGAACCGTCCACGTCCGCATCCGTCATGATGATGATCTTGTGGTAGCGGACCCGAAGAGGGTCGAACTCCTCCTTGCCGATTCCGGTGCCGAGGCACTGGATCAGCGCGCGGATCTCTTCGGATGCCAGCATGCGGTCGAAGCGGGCCTTCTCGACGTTCAGGATCTTGCCCCGGAGCGGCAGGATCGCCTGGAACCTCCGATCGCGCCCCTGCTTGGCCGACCCGCCGGCGGAGTCTCCCTCGACGATGAAAATCTCGGCCTGCGCCGGATCCTGCTCCGAGCAGTCTGCGAGCTTGCCCGGAAGCGTCGAATTCTCGAGCGCGCTCTTGCGCCGCGTCAGCTCGCGCGCCTTGCGCGCAGCCTCGCGAGCGCGGGCGGCCTCGAGACACTTCGAGATCACGACCCTGGCGACCGCTGGGTTCTCCTCCAAGTAGGTGCTCAGTGTCTCGTTGACGACGGATTCGACCCAGCCCTTGACGTTGGACGACACCAACTTGTCCTTGGTCTGGCTGCTGAAACGCGGCTCCCGTATTCGGACCGCGATGATCGCCGTCAAACCCTCTCGGACATCCTCACCCGCCAGGTTCTCCTTCATGCCCTTCAACAGGTTGTGCTTCTGGGCGTAGGCGTTGATCGTGCGCGTCAGCGCCGCACGGAAACCCGACAGGTGGGTGCCGCCGTCGCGGTTGTACACGGTATTGGTGAAGGCGAGCACGTTTTCGCTGTAGCCGTCATGCCACAGCAGCGAGACCTCCACGTGCTCCCCGGCCTCGTTGCTATCGTGGAGGTAGATCGGGTCGTTGTGGAGGTTCGTCTTGGCCCGGTTGAGATATCGCGCGAACTCCCTCAACCCACCGTCGAAGGTGAAGGACTCTCGCCGCTCGGTGATCTCGTCTTCAAACTCGATATTAACACCTGAATTGAGAAAAGCCAGTTCTCGAAGATGTCTTACAAGAAGATCTGGATGGAACTCGAGAACGGAGAAGATCTCCGGGTCGGGCTTGAAGCTGATGATCGTGCCGGTCTTCTGGCTCCTTCCCACCACGGCCAGCGGGCCGTCCGGGACACCACGAACGTAGGTTTGCTCCCACACCTGGCCATCGCGAATGATTTCCAGCCGGAGCCACTCGGACAGGAAGTTGACCACGCTGACGCCGACGCCGTGGAGGCCGCCGGACACCTTGTACGAGTTGCTGTCGAACTTCCCGCCGGCGTGGAGCTCGGTCATGATCACTTCGGCCGCGGCCCGGCCGGACTCGCGGTGCTCGTCGACCGGTATCCCGCGGCCGTTGTCCGTCACTGTGACGGTATGGTCGGCGTGTACGGTAACCGTGATGTGGTCACAAAACCCGCCCTGGGCCTCATCGATGGAGTTGTCCACGACCTCCCAGACCATATGGTGGAGACCGGAGATGTCGTCGACGTCCCCGATGTACATCCCGGGGCGTTTGCGAACCGCCTCCTGTCCCTTCAGGACCTTGATGTTTTCGGCGGTGTAAGCCTCTGTCAACTCAACCTCCCGTCCCCGTGGCATAACCGGAGCTTTGACCGCGGTTCATTCTGAGGGTGTAGCTGCTCGCCACCAGCGGGCCCACCGCCTCGGGCCGCGCACTCGACAGGAACAACTGGCGCTCACCGAACAGTTCGTCACTCAGCCTCGCGAATACCTCTCGGTCGAGTTCTGCATCCACGTCGTCGATCACTACCGGCAGGGGTTCGCCTCGACTCTGCTCTACCGTCCCCACTGCAGCCAGGAGAAGCGCGGTAGCGACCACCTTTGTCTGCCCGGAACTCAGGACATCCCTGACCGGTCGGCCATCGGCGTCGAGGCGCACATCGTGGCGATGTGGTCCCTCCACGGTGGAGCCCACACGACGGTCGCGGGCCCGAGTCTCATTATACCTTTTTCGGTATGATTCCTCCACTATCTCCCGCGATTTCTGCAAATTGAGCCACGAGTCGGAGAGGTAGCGCAGGCTCACGTCCGGGAAGTTCTTCCCGCGGCACGCGCTGTAGCTCGAGGCAAACGCTGGCGCCAGCCGCGCAGCCGCCGCTTCGCGCCGCAAGGTGACCGCCGCGGCGGCACTCGCGAGACTGGCCTCCCAGGCCGCGAGCTCGTCGTCGGCCGCGTCCCTGGCAAGCGCGGCGTTCCGCTGCCGCAGGGCGCGCTGATACTGGCGGACCTCATCGAGGGTCGCCGGCGCGAGCAGGAATGCGTAGCGATCGAGAAACCTGCGCCGCCGGATCGGCGGCCCGGTCACCACGAGTTGTTGCGCGGCCGTGATGGCGAACACGGGACAGATCCCGAGGTATGCCGCCGCGCCGCAGCGTTGTCCATCGATCTTGAGTTCGCGTGTCAGCGGCGGGCCAATCGAAACCGTCTGCTCCAGTCGCCGTCGACCACGAGCGCCGGTAATCTCGGCCGCGAGGTAGAACTCTCGTTCGCCGTGCCGGAAAAGGCCGTGCATCCGTCTGGTGCGGAAGGAGTACAGGGTCGTCAGGACGGAGATCGCCTCGAGGAGGTTGGTCTTCCCCTCGCCATTATCCCCCACGATGAGGTTGACTTCGGCGCTCCACTGAAGGGTGGTGTGCGCGAGGTTCCGAAAGTTCGTCGTCGTGAGGTTGAGCAGTCGCAAGCAGGATCAGAGCCTCATCGGCATCAGCACGTAGATGTACTCCTCGAGACGCGCATCGTCGTCCACGGGAATCAGAACCGTCTGGGTATTGCTGTCGCGCAGCTGGAGTTCGACCGAGGGACACTCCAAAACCTGCAATGCATCCATCACGTAGGCGGCGTTAAGGGCGATTTCGATGGCTTCGCCCTGATAGTTGACGGAAAGTGTTTCTTCCGCGCTCCCGCGCTCGTAACCAATCGACACCAGCGTGAGTTCGCCCGACGGGTCGAACCGAAAACGTACGCCGCGGGCTTTCTCGTGAGCCATCAAGCTGACTCGCCGCAGTGAGGCCAGTAGCTCCTTGCGATCGATCCGGGCCCGATTGGGGTTGTCACGGACGATGACCCGTTCGTACTGGGGAAAGCGCAGCTCGACGATGCGCGACACCAGCGTGCGTTCGCCCATACAGAAACCCAGATGATTCTCCCCCACGGACAGGTTCACCTTGTCGTCGGAGAAACGAGCGAACTCTGCCAACAGCTTGCGCGGGAAAAGCTGCTGCTCGAACGGCGGATCTCCCTCCGGCGCCTTGGCACGCACCACAGCCAGGCGATGACCGTCAGTCGCCGCGATCTCGGCCTCCCCCGGCACCAGTTTGACGAGCGCCCCATTGAGCTGGAACTTCGGGTCGTCCTTGGTGATGGCAAAGGACACCCGGTCGAACATCAACTGGAACAGATCCAGCGGCAACGAGTACTCCCCGGCCTTGGGTACCTCCGGGATGGTGGGGTATTCGGCGGCATCCGCGACCGCCATGGTGGACTTGAACCGCCCACTCTCGATCTCCACCGCATCGCCCGCCAGACGGAGCGAAAACTCCTCCTCCGGCAGATTTCGTACCAAGTTCTGGAACACCTTGCTCTCGAGTGTGATTCGACCCCCGCCGTCCACCTGCGCCGGGCAGTTCGTCATGATCGTCATGTCCAGGTCGGTGGCCACCATGCGAACGCTGTTTTCGGCGGCCTCGGTAAGGATGCTGGACAGGATGGGTATCGTGGTCCTGTGCTCCACCACCCCCTGGAGGATCGACAACTCCTGAAGGACCTGATTCCGCTGCAGCTTGAGTTCCATTCGAAACCCCTTTGTGATGACGCCTACGGGCTGACTGCAATCTAACATACAGTCGTCCTCATCGTCGAGGACAACGAAACTGTGGACGGTTCGGCCAACTCGCTGCGCGCGAGATGCATACGGATCCTGCGAGCTGTGGAAAGCGCGCCGAAGAGACTGTGGATGATTGTGGACTTCACAGTGGACTCACAGTGAGACGATTCTTTTCCACCCTTTTTCCACAGGCGACGAGCCGAAGGCAGTTCCGGCGCTCACACGAACTGATCGTGAAATGCGGTCATGGTTGCATCGAAGTCAGGGTTGGACTGGCGCATCTTCTGGATATTTTCGACGGCGTAGATCGCGGTGGAGTGATGTTTCGAGAAGATCCTTCCGATCTCGGGAAAGCTCAGCTGGAGGATCTCTCGAATGAGGTACATCGCGACCTGTCGGGGCAGCGCGATCGAGCGGCGGTTGGAGCGCCCCTTCAGGTCGGAGACACGGATACCGTAATGCTGCGCGATAAAACGAATGATATCGGCGGGCGTTGTCTCTCGCTGGTCCGGCAGCAACTCGAAGAGGGCGAGGCGAACGACGTCGACGTTGATCCTGCTGTTCTTGAGTTGAGCGTACGCGATGGTGCGATTCAGGCATCCCTCAAGCTCACGCACGTTCTTTTGAACGCGCCGGGAAATGAAGAGAACGACCTCTTCCGGGAGTTCCCAACCGGCGGCGCGAGCCTTCTCGCGCAGAATGGCACAGCGCGTTTCGAGATCCGGCGGCTGGATGTCCGCGATCAGGCCCTGCATGAAGCGTGATCGGAGACGCTCCTCCAAGCCCGGGATGTCGGCCGGGCGGGAGTCCGAAGTGAAGACCACCTGGTGGCCGCTCGACTGGAGCGTGTTGAATGTGTGGAAGAACTCCTCCTGCGTTCGCTCCTTCCCGGCAATGAACTGGATGTCGTCCAACAGCAGGATATCCACGCCGCGAAAGGTCTGGCGGAACTCCTCCATCTTCCTGCTCTGGATGCTGTTGATCAACTCGTTCACGAACTGCTCGGTCGTCATGTAGAGCACGCGCGGCCGCGGCTGGTTGGTTTTGACCCGATGTGCGATGGCGTGCAGGAGGTGTGTCTTGCCGAGGCCGGCACCACCGTACATGTAGAGGGGGTTATACGCGACGCCCGGTCGCTCCGACACGGCCCTGGCAGCAGCCGCAGCGAACTGGTTCGATGGCCCCACCACGAAACGGTCGAAGGTGAACTGCGGCAGCAGGGGGAGTTCTGCAACTCGGCGGCCGCCGACCGGGCGGGACGCGGCTGGCGTGGGTTGCGGGTCGTCATCGTGGAGACGAACGCGGAAGGAGGAACCGAACTGACTGCGAGCCACGGTATCGATATCGCGCAGCAGGTGGTCCTTCACCCACTGCGAGACAATGGCGTTGTCGGCGCCCACGGTGATGGAGTCCGTTGCGGAAGCGACGACCCTCAGGGGGGCGATCCAGCTCGAGTACTCGTCCTCACCCAGCAACTGACGCAGGTGTGGTTGGAGCTCGGCCCAGCGGTCCATCCGCATACGCTAGCATAGATGCGATCAACGGTGGGGGCCTGTCGCCACCACGCTCCGGCGGAAGAGCCTCGGCGAGAGTCGTCCGGTGCCGCGCCGGCGGCGGCTTGACACAGGTGGGGCTGTACGATATCGTGGCGCGCCCGTGACTTAGGGAGAGTTGACGGATCATGAAGCGGACGTTTCAACCCAACAATAGGCGTCGTAAGAAGACCCACGGTTTTCGGTTGCGGATGCGGACCAAGGCGGGGCGCAAGGTGCTCAGCTCGCGTCGTCGCAAGGGCCGCAAGCGCCTTGCCGCGTGAGGACGGATATCGATTGCCGCGCAGTGCGCGGCTGCGGCGGCGGGCGGAGTACCGGAAGGTGTACGAGGTCGGTGCCCGAGCGGCCGGGCGGTACATGGTGGTCTTCGCGCTGCGGCGAGACGGCTACGGCTCGCCGAGTCGAGTCGGCGTCACGGCCTCGCGGCGCGTCGGTGGGGCGGTGGTGCGGACGCGGTGCAAGCGTCGCATGCGGGAGTTGTTTCGCCTTCACCCCGGCGAGCTGCCAGCCGCACCGATCGATCTGGTGGTCAATGCGCGCCGCGGGTGCGCGGAGGCCGGATGGGACGAGCTGCGGCAGGATTACATCCGAAGCCTCAGGATACTTCGCGAACGAATGGATTCTTAAAGGGCCTTAGACGCGACAGCCGATGGACAGGTGCCGCCGGTCGAGCGCCGGGGAGAGTAACGCAGCCATATGGAAAAACGCCTGCTGCTCGCTTTCGTGCTGTCGGCCGTGATCTTCGCGCTGTGGTCGGTGTTGTTTCCGCCGTCGAGGCCGCCGACACCGACACCGGCCCC
>JBFELO010000002.1:0-96697 GCA_041552055.1 Candidatus Sulfomarinibacteraceae bacterium
CCGGCCCCCTCGTGGCTGTTGTCGCAGAACGGCTTGTTCTTGGACACACCGCAGCGACACAGGGCGGCGCGGAACCGGACTCCGGGCATGTCGTCCCCGGCACCCTCGATCTCGAGCTCGCCGCGCAGGTAGAGCGGGCCGTTGTTGCTCACGACGACCGTGTTCCGGACCGGCGCCCGCTCGGATTCGCCGTCTGCCCGCCGATAGACGAGCGCACCGGTGGGACACCGCTCGATTACTTCGACCACCTCTTCGACGGACACCAGACGCGGCTCGCACCACGGCTTGCGGCCGCCGACGAACAGTTCGTTGTCGGCACGGCCGCACTCACCGACGTGGATGCACAGCCGGCCGTCCCATTTGACGCTGACCTCGTCCCCAGGGTAGTTGACGTTTGTATCGTCGCTCATAACACACTCCTTTTGCGAGGTGAAGTGCGCGACACCCTCCGAGTATTCCTCAAGATTCACGAGCGGACACGGAATGTTCCGGATATTGATGACGCTTCTACGATTCATGCACGGGAAATCGGACGCCGCGACGCACGAGGAGTACATCGCCCAAGTCGAGGAAGAGCGACGGGAGGACATCCGGCGCCTTCACAATCTGGTCCGGGAAGAGGCGCCGAAGCTCGAGCCGACCATGGAGTTCGGCATGCTCGGCTACGGCAGGTACCACTACCGGTACGCCAGTGGCCGCGAGGGTGACTGGATGAGGATCGGAATCGCCAACAACAAGCGTTACATCTCGCTCTATTGTTGCGTGGCCGACGATGACGGCTACGTGGCGGAACGCTTCCGTGACCGCCTGCCCAAGGCAAACATCGGCAAGAGCTGCGTGCGGTTCAAGCGGGTTTCCGACCTCGACGAAGACGTACTGCGCGAGCTCATCCGGGCCACGGCATCGGCGAGCGCCTGCTCGTGACGGAATCGCCACGCGCAGAGAGACCGAACGGACGGCCATGGCTTGACCATAGTCAATGACCCCGATGAGGTGGCGACCCAAGCTGTGCATGTGGTGCGTGAGGATCACCCCCGCCTGCGGCGCGAACGCCTGACAGTACGGGCGATGGTTGCGTTCTACTGTCGCCACCACCACGGCGTCGGCGGGATCTGCGACGCGTGCGCGGAGCTGCTCGCCTACTCCGACCGGCGTCTCGACCTGTGCCCGTACGGATCGGACAAACCGACCTGCGCCAACTGTCCGATCCACTGTTACCGGCCCGAGCCGCGGCAGCGGATGCGAGAGGTGATGCGGTTCGCCGGCCCGCGCATGCTCACGCGGCACCCCTACCTCGCGATTCGACATCTGGTCGACGGCCGTCGTCCGGCGCCGCCGTTGCCCCGGCGCGCGACTGCCGGAACACGAACCGGCCCGTCCGGAGGGCAACTGGAAATCGGCGAGCCGCTCTTGACTGACCAGGGGGGAACAGCGCCGCCGTCGAGACTGTTTTCCTCCCCCGGAGGACCACGCGATGGCACTGCTCCGCCCGAAGAATGAGCGCCGCACAGGCACGACCCGGCTCCGCGCCCACGGAGCGTTGCGGTGCCCGTTCAACGGTCACCAGGTGTCATGGTGCCGCCAGCTCTGCGAACCGATCGACGACCACGGGTACTGTGGTCGGATCGCGCCCCACACAATGATGAGCCGCACCCAGGCCGCGATAGCCAGCTACCGCGATCGACCACTCAAGACACGGACCTAGTCGGCATGTCCTTCGGGCGCGTGGTGCGGAAAAGACTCGGCGCGCCGCTTGATGCCGAGCAGGCACTTGCGCATCATCACGATCTCTCCCAGGTCGAGAAACAGGCTTGGGATGATCCTGTCGGTAGCGACCCGAAGGCGTGTTACGAGACGCGTTTCAGACGAGTCGTGGGAATCCAGTAACCACGCCCAGCTGCTGCCCTGCCACACCCCCTCGACCTCGAATATCAGTACCATCGCTCGTTCCGGCTCCAACATCGCCACCCGGGCGTGCGCACCACTCGACATGGGCACCACGTCGCCGACCTCGAGATCCTGGAACTCGGGGAGGATCGCAGTGGCACTCGGAATGCCGTTGTTATCGAGTCGGTCGTAGCTATAGAACCCTGCGCGCCGATAGCCGATCTGGATGATCCACGGCCACACCTGTTCGGGCGGCGCTGCCACCGTGACAGCACGGGTCGCCGAAAAGGTCGCGTCGGGGAGGACATCGTCGCCGGGCATGGCGCGCGCCGCCTCGTACTCGGTCGCGCCCCAGGTCAACGCCCATGGCCGGTAGGCAAACCACACGAGCGAAGCGAGCACGACCGCTGATCCCACGCCAGCGCCGAAGATCCGGGGCCATCCTCGCCGCGTCACCGACACACCTGCCTTGATAGAACAACGATTCAGAGCGGGTTCGGATTACTCGGCTCCCTGATCGTGGCCGGCACCGTCTTCTTCATCTGGTTCTCCCGCAGCGACGAGGGTGGCAGGCGGATCGCAGGGGTTGACAAATACGAACGGTCGTACTATTTTATAGATATGGCCAAGGGAGACGAGACCAGGGAACGCATCCTCCAGCACGCGATGGCGATCGCCAGCGAGGTCGGCTTCGAGGGCCTGAGCATCGGCGGACTTGCCAAGGCCGCCGACATGTCCAAGAGCGGGCTGTTTGCCCACTTCGACTCCAAGGAGGACCTGCAGCTTCAGGCGCTTGCCGCCGCCAGCCGCAGCTTCCTGGACAACGTGATCTCGCCGGCCCTGCGTGAGCCCCGGGGCGAGCCGAGGATTCGGGCACTGTTCGAGCTCTGGCTGACCTGGGAGGAAGGTCGCGTCACGCCCGGAGGTTGCCCCTTCATCGTCGCCTCGTACGAGTACGACGATCGGCCCGGCCCGGTGCGAGACGCCGTTGTCGCGGCCCAACGCGACTGGGTCGACACCGTGACCACCGCCGCCCAGATTGCCGTTGACGAGGGACACTTCCGCTCCGATCTCGACACGGGCCAGTTTGCCTTCGACGTGTACGGCACGTTTCTGTCCTTCCATCTCTTCCACCGGCTGCTCGGAGATACCGACGCCAGACGGCGGGCGCGATCCGCGTTCGAGCAGCTGATCGAAGCCGCCAGATAACACCCCCTAGATCACCATGAATTACGCCGTAGTCCACCTTCATAAAAGCACGATCGGTCGTACGAGGATAGTCCCGCGAACCTTTGGGCTTCTCAGTGACGCAGCCTGAAGGCAGGAAGGAGACACCATGAGACACTCGCCAACTCCGAAGAGTTCATCAATGCCGATGCTCCAACGGCTGATCCGCCGCTGGGTCGACTTCGGAATCGACCTCGGGGGGCTCGTCATCAACGAGCACGACATCATGAATGATCTCGGTGCCGGTCGCGAGTGACGCCCGTCGCGACGGCGCAAGCTCGAGTCTACCGCTCCACGAGACGGCTCGCGGCAGCGACGATCCGGTCTGTGTTCGGCAGCACCTGGGCCTCCCGCCGCCGGTCGAACGGGATCGTGTCCTCGACACAGACCCGGGCGTAGCGCGCGCCGATCCCCGCCTCCATCACCGTGGCGGCGAGCTCGCCGGAGAGCCCGAAATCGCGGTAGTCCTCGTCGACCACCAGCAGCCGCCTCGAGCCTCTCACGGCCTCGCACACCGCCTGCCGGTCGAGCGGCTGAACGCTGCGGAGATCGATCACCGAGGCCTCGAAGCCGCTCTCGGCCGCGAGCCGATCGGCGGCCTCGAGGGCGCGGTGGACCGCCACCCCCACCCCGACGATCGTCAGATCACCACCCTCCCTGAGGCCGATCGCCCGGCCCAGGGGCGTCGGCTGCCACGTCTCCGGCACCGGCCCCCTGGCGCCGGCAGCGGGAACGTCGAAAGCGACCGTGGTGCGCCCCCCGCCGCCCATATAGTCGAGCCAATCCTCGGCCAATAGCTTGTGCTCCAGGAAGACCACCGGGCCCTCGTGGGCAAGCGCACCCAGCAGCAGGCCGCCGGCGTCGGCCGGGGTTGACGGCACCACCACCGACAGCCCGGGGATATGTGCCAGCCATGCCCACAGCGCCTGCTCGTGCTGGCCTCCGTCTCCGTAGCCGCCGCCGCACGAAGCCCGGACCACCATCGGCACCTGCCACTCGCCGCCTGAAAACGCGGCGATCTTGGACGCCTCGTTCACCAGCGCGCTCATCGCGACCGGCAGGAAGTCGACCAACATGATCTCCACGACCGGCCGCAGGCCCGCCATGGCAGCACCGACTGCGGCTCCGAGAAAGGCCGACTCGCTGATCGGAGCCGGCCGCACCCGCGCCTCGCCGAAGCGTGCGTACAGATTCATCCTCAGACCCGGCACGTCCTCACCGAACACCACCACCCGCTCGTCGTCGGCCATGGCGTGGGCGAGCGCATCCTCGATCGCGCCGGTAAAGCTCAGCTCTCTCATGCCGACACCTCCTCCAGGCTCGCCAGCGCCTCCTCGACCGCGGCCCGCACCGCGCTCTCGACCTCGTTTTCGAGCGCCTCGAGCCGGCCGCGATCGATTTCCAGCCGGGCGCGGTGCCGACGCACCGGGTCCCGCCCACGCATGCCCGCGGCCCGCGCCACCATCGTGGTGATGCCGCCCAAACTCGCGGCACGCTGCGCGACCCCAGCCCCCTGGGGGCTCGAGGCAGCCCTGGTCAGCGGTCCGACCTTGGCCCTGAGCTCGGTCACCGGTCGCCGCACGATCCGCAGCAACGGATCGCCCAGAAAGTGCCCCTCGGGCCGCACGCACGAGGCGTGGAGGTAGCCGGGTCCGCCGCCGCGGCGGGCGCGCAGAATCGCCTCGCTCGCGGCCTGCCACACCGCCTCCGCGTCGGCACCGTCGACCTCGACAGCCGGGATTCCGAACCCTCGCACGCGCTCCGGCAGGTCGCCGGAGGTGACACTCTGCGACGGCGTCGTGATCGCCATGCCGTTGTCCTTGCACACGAACACGACCGGCAACCGCCAGCAGCCGGCGAGGTTGAGCGACTCCATGAGCATGCCCTGGTTCATGGCGCCCTCGCCGAAGAACGCGACCGCGACCCGGTCGGGCCGCAGTTGCTGGTTGGCGAGCGCGAAGCCACAGGCAAGCGGTCCGGAGGCGCCCACGATGCCGGACGAGGCGGCGATGTGTCGTCTCGACATCAGATGCATGTGGCCACCCAGGCCGCGGCCGAGCCCCGCCGAGCTGCCGAGACACTCGGCGACGATCGCGGGGAGGTCCACACCGCGCATGACCATTGGCGGCGTCGACCGGTGGTCGGCGGCGATGGCGTCGCCTTCATCGAGGTGATCGACCACGCCGGCGACGATTCCCTCCTCGCCGATCCCCAGGTGCATCTCGCCCGAGATCAGGCCGTCGCGCCACAACTCGGAGATCGCCTCCTCGAGGCGCCGGCTGGTCAGCATCGCGCGATACAGCTTCAGATTGTCAGGTGTCATTCAGCACGTCCTCCTCGGGGTCCACGCTCGTCGTGTCGTCGCCTCTCATCGTCGGAGCTCGCAGGCGAGCACGTTGCCTGCGCTCAGCACCTTCTCCTTGACCACGGTCAGCGAACGCTTGTCGACAAGGCCCCGCACACCCTCACGCGCCAGGAAATCGCGGTAGTTGCGGAAGTGCTCCCTGCCGGCCGAGACCTCGAGCACGACGATCCCGGACTTGAACAGCCAGCCTCGTGGAAACCGGAGCGGGCCGGGGTGAAAGTCGATCAGCAGCAGCCGGCCGTTCGGGCCCGCCACCCGCACCATTTCGTCCAGCACCGACTCCCGCACATCGGGCGGCATCTCGTGCAGGGTGAGAAAGGCGACGACCAGATCGAACGAGCCATCTCGGTACGGCATGTCCGCCGCGTCGCACAGCCTCAGATCCGCCGTCTCACCGAGCTTGGCGCGCGCCACCTCGAGCATGGACGGCGACAGGTCGACGCCGGCCACCTCGCACCCCGCACGCTGGTACAAAACGAGGTTCGCGCCGGTGCCGCACCCGACCTCGAGCACCGTCATGCCATCCTTCGGAGGCACCATCGCAAGCCCGATCCTGCGCATGACCGCGTTTGGCCGATCGAGGAGGCCGTCGTAGAATCGGGCGATGCGCCGGTAGGGATCGTTCACGATCTCACCCGGTGCCGCGTCCAAAGCCGGCGCACCATCAGACCTCTCCGCCCAGGAATTCGATCACCACCTCGTTGAACCGCTCGGCCTGATCGACATTTGGCAGGTGCCCCGCGTCGTCGAACACCTCGAGGCGCGAGCCGACCAGAATCCGGTGCATCGTCATCCCCGACTCGAGCGGAACCGATCGATCGTGGCGACCCCAGACGAGCAGGGTCGGAATGTCCAGATCCGCGAGTGCACGGATTTCACGATCCAGGGTGTTGAAGAAGTTCCTCCTGAGAACGTCGAGCGTCGCCCGTGTGGACCCCTCGACCTTCTGATGCCGACTCAGGGTCTCGAAGTGCTCGTCGGTGAGGAGCTCGGCGTCGTGGATCCAGTAGTCGAGCAGGTTCTTTCTTCGAACCAGGTCGGTGTTCAGTCCCATCAGAAACTCCGGGATGAGCGGCAACATGAACAGTCGGCCCCGGACCGGGAGACGCCGCGGAACCCCCACCGGATCCACCAGCACCAGGCGCTCGACTCTTGATCGATGCTGCACCCCGAAGACGATCGCGGTGCCGCCGCCCATGGAGTGGCCGACCAGGTGCGTACGGTCGATCTCGAGGTGGTCCATGAACGCTCGAACCTGCGCAACGAACAGCGGGTAGCCGTAGTCGAGCGGCTCCCGGGTGCTAAAGCCCGAGCCCCACAAGTCGAGCGCGTACACCGTGAACCGCTCGGCGAGTGCATCGATGTTGCACCGCCAGGTGTTCAGGTCGAGGTTGAAGCCGTGGACGAGCACCACCGGCGGACCTGTGCCCTTGACCACGTAGTGGGTGCGGCGGCCCTCGAGGTCCACGAACAGCCCGGGAGCATGGCGCGCAGCCCACACCTCGAGGGGCTGGCTGTCCCACGGAACGAATTCCGACATGGCGGCCCTCCCTGACCTCGGCGAGCCGATTCGTCCTCCCGGCACGCCCCAGTGCGCGGAGGTGCGATCCGGTAGCCGTGCCCGCCCTGTAACGTCCACTAATCCTGAGACAGAGTCTACAAGAGGACGCCTCGCCGCGTCCACCCAGCATTCCCACGTTCCCATTCCCATTCCCATTCCCATTCCCGAAAACGGTGGAACTCTCAATCGGACATCTCAACCCGCCACTCCACCGCGTCTGCGAGTAGCGAGCGCCGCCGGCTTCACCGGCGCGGACGGACCGTTTCTGAACGAAGTTGGAGCCCGTGAGTTGATACTTCGGCCGACACGGCGGGCAGGCGCCGTCCTCGACCGCGCCTGCACCCGTGCATCCCGAACGCTACAGATTCGCTCGATCGATCACCTCGCCACCAAGCAGGCGGTGTACGGCATCATCGGCGCAGCGGTGAGATACTCGGCGTCGCCGGTGCCGTTGTCGACCTTCGAGACGTATGCCAGGAAGCCCGTCGGGAAGATCGGCTCGCAGGGGTCCTCGTCCAGGTCGTCCGGGTCGAGCCACAGCTCCACCGTGAGCGGACCCTCCACGCTGCCGACCCCGAGGCTGTCGAACGACCACTGGTTCATGCTGGCGATGCGGATCCGCTTGGAATCCTCCACCAGAACGATACCTTCCTGGTCCATGATCCGGTAGTGCACCCGAATCGTGCCGAGCGCCGATTGTCCAGCAATGCCGAGGTTCGAGCGGAACTCATCGTCGTTGCGGGCCCCGGTGATGAATGAGGATTCCGCAAAGACGTTGAGCCCTCCGGCGACCAGCGACGGCACGGTCTGGCCGAAGGTGCCCTCGGCCCCTCCTGTGTTGTAGGTCCGCGTGACCGCGAGCATGACCGCGCCCTCGTCATTCTCTGTAATGACGTCCGGGTCGCAGATCAGTATGAGCGCTCCCTTGATGTCCTCGTCTTAGCCGAAGGTGTTCAGCAGGACGTCCTCGACCATGAGCGTCTCGTGTGGAGCCAGGGTCAGTCGCTCCGGAAAGGTCGGGTCGAGGAGGTTGTCCTGACCACCCGGGAAGAACTGGATGCCGACAATCAGCTCGACGTCCATCGGGTTATACACCGTGAGGTCGGTGACCCACTGCGTGCCGGCAAGCCCGGCGCCGCGCGCCGCAACGGAGAAGACCTGAGTGTTGAGCAATTCTTGAGCCGAGGCCGGCAGCACCAGCAGCAACACACCGATCATGACGAGAGAGCATCTTTTCAACATGGCTTTCCCTCCTTCTCGGGCAATGGCCCGTTTGATCCGAGTTGACCGATTGTCGACGCCGTCCTTATCAACATGTGTTCCGAATCGAGAAGTCGCAAGGGGAACGCGGCCTGGGACCGGATCTTCCTTGACAGCACCACGGGCGCTCTTCATGATCCCTACCGCGCGGTCAACCACCGAGACGCACCGACCTGCAGCCGGGTCTCCAGCGGGTCGGTCGAACATGGGCCCTGACCGGGAAGGACGGCGGCATGATCCACAATCTGTCCGCACGCCTGCAGACGCTTTTCGTCCTGGTCGGGCTGGTCATCCTGTTCGGCATCGCGTCGCCCCACTTCCTGACCACCGACAACCTGCTCAACGTCATGCAGCAGTCGGCCATCAACGCGATCCTCGGCATCGGTCTGACCTTCGTGATCATCTCCGCCGGAATCGACCTGTCGGTGGGATCGATCCTGGCCCTGTGCGGACTGGTGGTCGCCGATCTCCTGGTGGCCGGGCACTCGACCTTGGTGGCGGTCGGCGCGGGGCTACTCGTGGGACTCGCGTGCGGTGCGGCCACCGGGCTGATCACGACCCTCGGCCGGATCCCGCCGTTCATCACCACCCTCGGCATGATGCTGATCGCGCGAAGCGCGGCCAAGATCTACTCCGGCTCCAAGCCGATCAGCGGTCTGCCCGAGTCGTTCCGCTCACTGTCGGGCGATGTCGCCGGTGTGCCGGTCCTGGTGCTGATCGTGGCGACCCTCTACGTGCTCGCCCATCTGGTCCTCACCCGCACCAAGCTCGGCCGCTACGCCTACGCCATCGGCGGCAACGAGCAGGCCGCGTGGCTCTCCGGCGTTCCGGTGGGTCGCTACAAGGTGGCGATCTACGCGCTCTCGGGCCTGATGGCGGGTGTGGCAGCCGTGCTCATGACCTCGCGCCTGAACGCAGCCTCTCCTCTGTCCGGCGAGATGTACGAGCTGTACGCGATCGCTGCCGCGGTCATCGGCGGGGTGAGCCTGATGGGCGGAGAGGGACGGGTGTTGGGCACCTTGCTGGGCGCGCTGATCATGGGCACGTTGCGCAACGGCCTGAACGCCCTCAACGTGCCGTCGGCGCTGGAAGGCATGGTGGTGGGCGGAGTACTCATCGTTGCGGTGGTGCTCGACCGCGCGCGCCACCGAAGGGCGGGCGCCGCGCCACTCGAGGGCTGGCAGCGGTACCGCAAGATCGCGATTGCGGCCGCCGTTGCGGTCGTGGCGGTGCTCGCCGCCATCGGATTCCGCTCCACGTCGACGACTCCGGAGGAGGACGCGACCCTCACCATCGCCTTCGTTCCAAAGGCTCTCAACTCGCCGTTCTGGGCGGACATGGAACGGGCGGCCAAGCGTGAGGCCGCCGCACATGGGGTCCACCTCATCTCACTGGCCGCCGAGCGCGAGACCGACGTGGAGCGCCAGTACCAGATCATCGAGAACGTGATCCAGCAGAAGGTAGACGCGATCCTGCTGTCGCCGGCCGGGTCGACCGAGCTGGTGCCGGCGATCCGCAAGGCCAACGACGCGGGCATCCCGGTGCTGATCCTCGACACGCGGATCGACCGGGCCGCCGCCGACTCGGTCGGGGCCCGAACGGTCACCTACATCGGCTCGGACAACTTCGAGGGTGGTGCGGTGGCCGGCCGCTACCTCGCGACCGCGCTCGGCGGCGAGGGAAAGGTGGCCTTGATCGAGGGAATCTCCGGCCACGAGACCGCGGATCAGAGACGGCTCGGTTTCCTGGAGGGCATCTCGCCCTCCCCGGCTATCGAGGTGGTAGCGAGCCAGACCGCGAACTGGGAGCGCGCCCGGGCGTACACGGTGGCGGAGAACCTGCTGCAGGCCCATCCCGACCTGGACGGCATCTTTGCCGCCAACGACGAAATGGCCCTCGGCGCTTTGGAGGCGGTCGCCGCGGCTCGACGTCTCGAGAACGTCAGCATCGTCGGCTTCGACGCCATTCCGGACGCGCTGACCAACATCCGGGCCGACCGCATGTCGGGCACGGTGGCCCAGTTCCCGAGCGAGATGGGTCGCCTGGGGGTATTGCACGCGGTTTCGCTCGTGCGTGACGGGGAGATCCCTCCCACCGAGATCCTCACCCGGGTGGAGTTGATCGACAGAGACAACATCGATTCGTTCGCCACGCGCGGGCCTGACGCCGACGAAAGGACCGAGAACCCTTGACCTCCACCGGACCGATCGTCAGCATGCAGGGGATCTTCAAACAATTCCCGGGCGTGCAGGCCCTCCAGGACGCAGACCTCGAGGTCGAACCCGGCGAGGTCCACGTGCTGCTCGGCGAGAACGGCGCCGGAAAATCCACCCTGGTGAAGATTCTGTGCGGCCAGTATGCGGCGGACGCGGGCACGGTAGTCATCTCCGGTGAGACCTGCCGGCCGTCGAACCCGCTGGAAGCCGAAAAACAGGGCCTCGTGATGATCCACCAGGAGCTCAACCTGGTGCCCGGTCTCACCGTGGCCGAGAACATCTTCCTCGGTCACGAGCCCACTCGCGGCGGTCTGATACAGGCAACAGTCATGGGCCAGGAATCCCGCGCCCTCCTGCAGCGGCTGCGGTGCGACGTGGATCCCGACACGCCGGTCGCCAAGCTTTCGGTTGCCGAGCAGCAGCTCGTCGAAATCGCCCGTGCGCTGCGGGAGAGGGCGCGCGTGCTGGTGATGGACGAGCCCACGGCCGCACTTGCCGACACCGAGATCGAGGCGTTGTTCGAGGTCATCCGGTCCCTGTGCCGGGAAGGTGTCCCGGTCATCTACATCTCGCACCGACTGAGAGAGATCTTCGCGGTCGGTGACCGGGTCACCGTGATGCGCGACGGCCACACCGTCGGAACGCGGGAGGTTGAGGGGACCGACGTCGGTGAGCTCATCCGGCTTATGGTGGGCCGCACAATCGCCGAGCAGATCCCCAAGCGCGACGTGGCCATGGGAGGCCCGATCCTGGAGGTGGAGGACCTGTCCCGCGAGGGCGTGCTCTCACCCGTCAACCTGACCGTGCGGTCCGGAGAGATTCTCGGCGTCGCCGGCCTGATGGGTTCGGGTCGAACCGAGCTGGCGCGGGCCATCTTCGGGGCAGACCCCATCGACACCGGCACGGTCCGCGTCGCCGGCACGACGCTTTCCGGCCAGGATCCGGCGGCGGCCATCGGCGCAGGCCTCGGTTTCCTGACCGAGGACCGCAAGCAGCAGGGTCTGGTGCTGCAGCTCTCGGTCGCCGAGAACATCACCCTGACGAGCCTCGATGACATCTCGCGGCTCGGAGTGCTCGACCTCGGAGCGGAGCGCGAATGCTCCAATGGACTCGTCGAGAGGCTGCGCATCCGCATCGCATCCCTGGACCAGGAAGCGGTCAACCTGTCGGGCGGCAACCAGCAGAAGGTCGTGCTCGCACGCTGGCTCGCGGCAAACTGTCGGGTGCTGCTGTTCGACGAACCCACGCGCGGCATCGACGTCGGCGCCAAGGCCGAAATCTACCAGCTGATCGGTGAGCTGGTCGAGCAGGGAGCTGCCGTGGTGCTGATTTCGAGCGAAATGCCCGAGCTTCTCGGCCTGGCCGACCGCGTCGCCGTGATGCACGAGGGCGAACTCCAGGGCATCCTCCCCCGCGCCGAGGCCACCCAGGAGCGGATCATGGAGCTCGCCCTTGGCCAGGAACAGTGACGTAGAGTCCCCACCCCCTTCGGTGTTCAGAGTTCAGTTAGAGCATATTTCGGGTCGCCGGCCGAGTGGACGCGCGAGCTCCTGTCCACCCGTCCGATGCTGGAGGCTGGATTCTTGATGCTGGATCCCCCACCGACCCCTCGTTTTTATCTTGATCTTCATCTTCATCCCGGAACCGGCCGTCGCTGATCGCTGGTCGCTCGACCGCCCACCCACCCGGGCTCTCCCACGATCTGCGGTCTCGAGGTCGCGAAGGCTTCGTCGCGCGATTCGTTCTATGGATCGCATTTCGCAGCTCTCTTCCCTTCAACGCGCCCTTTTCTCCACGTGCCTCCCGCGCGAGCCCCCTTAGACAGTGTTGGGACCCAACGGTCCGTTCCACCTCGGCGACGGTTCTCCCAACATTGTCAAAGACGGCACGCCCGCACGAGGCGCTGTCATCGACCTCGCATTCGCGTTGACCATCTGACACCTGAGGCAATCTCGGCTCGGTGGCCTCGAGTTCTCATTCGATCCGCTGCGCGTATCGCAAGAAGAGATTCATCTACAGCAATTCACGAAGTGAATTGCTCCGCAGCGAATTGGTCAGCCGAAGATCTCCTTGAACCGTCCGACCGATGCCCGGAATCCGTCCTCGTACGTTCCTCCGGTCGGGTGGTAGACGCTCTCGAGCGACACCACGCCGTCGAAGTTCTCCTCCTTCAAACCTGTGGCGATGCCTTCGAGGTAGGGTGCCATCTGGCCGGTGCCCATCTCGCATTGCCAGACCGTTGCACCGGGAATGTCAACGCGGCAGTCCTTCATGTGAACGTGCGAAATGTAGCCGCCTCGCAGCGCGTCGAAACCGTCGGGATAGACAACCTCGCCGCAGTAGAGCGTGTTGGCGGGATCCCACATGAGCTTCAGGTTGTCCGATTTCATGTCATCGATGAACTTCCTCGCCAGCACGGCCGAGGTGATCATCGCGTTGTTACCGGTCTCCACGGATAGGGTGATGTCGTTGGACTCGGCGAGCTCGACCGCCGGGGTGAGGAGCTCGATCAACTTGTCCCACGCACCCCTGCTGGCATTCCAATCCTCGGCGCCGTTGTAGCCGAAGATGATCATCTCCTTGCGGAAGCTCATGGTCCGTACAATCTTGGTGTCGAAGGCCTTGGCCATGTCGATACAGCGCTGGAGTGCGGCCATGTGCTTCTGGTGGACGGGATCGCCGACCTCGACCTCGCCGACCAGCAGGCCGACAAAATTGTGCCGCGTAATCGATGACACCTTGACGCCGTACTTCTCGACGAGCGCCAGGGCCTTCGCCATCTGGTCGTCGTCGAGGTCGCCGACCTCCTTGTCCCACACGAACTGCAGCTCGGCGTACTCGAGTCCCGCCTCGGTCGCCACCTGGAGAGCGTGCTCGAGATCCCTGCTGATGCCATCGGTGATCACACCCAGCTTTGCCATGGTTGCCTCCTCCTGAGTATCGTGGTCGGCCGTGTACCGAGCATTCGCCTCACCACTTCACCTCGGTCCCGGCGATCTGCTCCAGCAGCTTGACGATCGACCAGTTGTCCTCGTCGGGAAAGAGCGAGATCCCGGATCGAAACAGCTCGTAGGCCGCGGCCGTTGCGAACATCGCGGCGCCGTTCTCCTTGGCCATGTTCATGGTGATCCCGAGGTCCTTGTACATGGTCGCGATATGGCTGCCGGTGTCCTTGAATCTCCTGTCCATGATGAGCTTGCCGCAACCCTTGAACAGCGGACTGCTGACACCGCTGGAGGCGAAAACCTCGTACAACGTCTCGCCCTTCACACCGGCCGCGGCCCCCAGCACCAGTGACTCGAAGATCGCCGCGAAGGTTGTCCCGATCAAAGCCTGCAGAGCTGCCTTGACCGTCTGGCCCTGGCCGATCTCCTCGCCCACGTGGAACACCGCCTTGGACACAGCATCAAAGACCTCCCGATTCTCATCCAGGACGTCCTTCTTTGCAGCGGCCATCATGGTGAGTGCGCCTTCGTCGGCGCCCGATTTGCCGCCGCTGACCGGCGTGTCGATCAGATGGATGCCCCTGTCGACCAAGGGGACCTCGAGCCCCCTGACCTCGGCAGGGTTGATGGTGGCCGACACGATGATCGTCGCGCCGGGCTTCATCCCCTCCGCGAGTCCGTCGTCGCCCAACACGACCTGCTTGACCTGGTCACCGTTGAGCACCATGACGAATACCGCGTCACTGGACTCTCCCACCTCCCGGCAACTGGCGGTGCGCACTCCACCGGCCTGTTCCAGCTCCATGACACGCTCCTCCCGCAGGTCGAACCCCGCAAGCGGGAAGCCCCCTTTGATGATGTTCCGCGCCATTCCCATACCCATGTCGCCAAGACCGACAATCCCGACTCTTCTCATCAGATCACTCCTTCTGTTCCTCTCCGCCCCGGCTTCCCTCTATCCCATGAGCACCGACGGCAGCCAGAGCACGAGCGCCGGGAACAGGATGCACAGGATCATGATGACGACGTTGGCCGCCAGAAAGGGCAGGGCACCGACAAAGATCGGCCCGATGCCCAGCCGCGACACCGCGGAACATACGTTGAGACAGTTGCCGACCGGCGGCGAGCAGGCGCCCACCGCGAGACCCGACACGAGAACGATTCCGAAGTGGACCGGCGAGACCCCGATGTCCACCGCCGTCGGAAGGAAGATCGGCGTCAACAGGAGGATCGCCGGGCTGACGTCGATGAAGGTGCCGATTACGAGAACGATGAACGCGAAGACCAGCATGAACCCGGTCGGTCCGAGGTCGAGACTGACCATGTAGCGGGTCATCGCCTCGGGAATCCTCTCGATCGCGAGCACATAGATATAGAGCTGTGACAGGGCGATGATGACCATTATTTTCGAGCTGATCATCACCGTCTGGTTGACGCAACGCCATAGACCCGGAAACTTCAGCCGTCGGGTAAAGGCGAAGCCGATGATCGCCGCATAGAGCACGCCAATAGCCGAGGACTCGGTCGGCGTGGCAATCCCCAGGACCACAATGCCGACAATGATCACCGGCATCAACAGCACGTAGGAGGAAAGCACCGTCTCCTTGGCGATCTCACCCATCTTGGGTCTGACGTTCTCTTTTGGGTAACCAAACCGCCGCGCCATGACGGAGACCATCCCGAGCTGAAACACCCCGATCATGAGGCCTGGGATCGCCCCCCCGAGGAATAGCTGACCCACCGACTCCTGGGCGACAACCGCATAGAGAATCACCGGGATCGACGGCGGAATGATCATCCCCATGGTGGACGAGGCCACCGTGATGCCGGCCGCAAAGCGCCGCGCGTAACCACGGCGTTCCATTTCCGGGATCAGGATCGAGCCGACCGACGCGGTATCGGAGGTCGAAGAACCCGAAATGCCGCCGAAGATCATCGAGGCGCCGACGTTGACCAATCCGAGCCCGCCCCGGAACCTGCCGACGAACATCAGGCAGAAGTTGATGAGCCGCTTCGTGATGCCGGCCTCGTTCATCAAGAGGCCCATGAGAATGAACAACGGCAGGGCCATCAAGGTGTAGGAGTTGAAACCGGCGAACATTCTCTGCGGCAGGATTTGAACGAGGTCCGGATGGTTGAGGGCAAAGAAGAAGAGGGACGAAAGACCGATCGCGTAGGCGATCGGCATGCCCAGCACGAGCAGGACAGCGAGGCTGAGCAGAAGGATCGTCATGCGTCAGTCATCCCGCATCCAGGGGACACCGAGCTCCTCATCACCCTTGATTCCGAGCCACAGCTTGATGAGACAAAACACCGCCGACGCGCCCGTACCGATGGGTATCGCGACCTGGGCGGTCCACCGTGGGACGTGGAGGACCGAGATCATCCGCGACCCGGTGATATCTATCCAGCGCATCGAATACCAGAAGATGACAACGTTGAGGATCGCCAGAAGGACCAGACCGAGAACATCGATCGCCTTCCTCAGCTTCGCCGGGAAACGCTCGGTAAACCACGAAATGGCCATGTGATCGCGTTTGGCGATTCCGACCGCGATGCCAAGGGCCGAGGTGTAGGCGAAGAGAATCGTGGCCATCTCGTTGGCGCCGCCGATGGATTCGTTGAATCCGTAGCGCAGGGCGACCTGGGTCACGACCAGGCCGAACATGATCAGGAAGCAGACAGAGAAGCTGATCTCGAGCACCTTGACGAGGATTTGCTCCAGCCTCTTCACGCCTACTCCTGACCGCAGCTCTTGGACGCTGCGACAGCCTCGTCGATGTCGTCCCAGGAAAAATCTCCCCGATCGACGAAGAACTGATAGACCGGTCTGGTGGCTGACTGCATCTGGGCCCGGACAGAGGGCGTGGGTCGGATGATCTCGACTTCTTCACCGAGCCTGGCGATGATCTCCTCCTCGGTCTTCATGTAAAGCTCGTCGCTGTAGACCAGCGCCTCGCGGGCCACCTCGCCGAAGATTTCCCTGAGATCTGCAGGCAGGCGTCGATACCACGCCAGATTGACCATCAACGGATCTGGTCCTGTCGCGTGGGTGTCGATCGTGATCCATTTCAGCACTTCGTATTGCCGTCGGTCCCAGAGGTCCGACGGCGGGGCAGTCGTCCCGTCGACCACACCGGTCCTGAGCGCCGAGTAGGTCTCGGCCTGGGCAATGCCCTGTGGGTTGGCGCCGAGCGCATTCTCGGTGCGGTGAAAGACCTCCTGGGCATTCGGCACCCGAATCTTGAGCCCCTCGAAATCCTCTACCCTCCGGATCGCCCGCTTCTTGGAGCCATGAGCGCGAAAACCCTGCGAAATGCCCACCGCGGGGATATAGAGTCCTCGATTCCTGCCCTCGGCGGCGACATTCACCATCCACTCGCTGCGGACGAGGCAGACCGCCTCCTCCCAGCTCTCCACCAGATAGGGCAGCAGCACGATGTTGAATTTGACCGACGCGTCTTCGAACATTCCGCCACGGGTGCCCTGGAGCGCGCCGATGGCCACCGCATCGGCCATCTCCCGCTCGGTTCCGAGAATGCCACCAAAGTAATTTTCGACTCTGATTCGTCCACCGGTTCGCTTCTCGAGCTCGGTCTTGAAAAACTCCATCGAGACGCTGCGCGGGTCGTTGGGGTTCTGGGCGTTGGCGTACCTGAAGAGGAATTCGCCGTCATCGCCGACCGCCGTCGGCGGCCCCGCCATCAGGGCCGCAACCAGGGCACCCAGAATGTTACGAATCACGGCATCACTTCTCCGTTCGGCGCCCTGACCAGGTCGTCGCCAGCGATGTCATCCCAGGAGTAGTAGTGGAAAGTCCTGTTGTCAGACATCGCGACGAAGAGACCCGACGGAAACCGGTCGTCGAGGGCCGCGTTCGTGACCTCGGAGCCGTCGCTCTCGTTGGTCGAGACGAAGACCACCTTGAGCGCCCGATGGTCGTGCGGATCACCCGGTTCCCCCTCCCGGCGAAAGATCCGAAACGCGTTGGCCTGCTGATCGGACACCAGGATGTAGCCGGTGCCGTCGTTGACCTTGTAGATGGAGATCCCCTCACGGTCCTCGGTGAAGCCGTCGGTGCCGAACAGCGCGAGTTCGACGTTGGCATCCGGTGCGTCCGGATCGGCGAAATACTTGTGGACGCCCACGTCCTCCTCCGAGTAGTACACGTATCCCAACTCCTGGTCGATCGCGATGGCCTCGATCTCCTTGGTGCCGGCAAAGCTGCCGAACTCTCGGACTTTGGCACATCTCAGGTTGCCGGTACCGTCGTCCTCGATCCGGTACTGCCACAGATAGCCCCCGTCGGGTCCGGCCTTTCTGCTCACGATTGCGTAGACAGCGCCGTCCGTCGGCCGCGTGTAGAGTGCGAGGCCCATCGGGCGGCGCAACTCGGGCGGCTCCCCTTCGAACGCCTCGATGCCGCCGTTGTCGATCGGCGCCATGTCCGGCAGCCGGAACGCTCTGATGAGGTTGGCGTTGCGGTCGGTGGCGACCGCGATGTCGATGGTGTCGCCCGCGAGCGCGACTCCGTATGCAACGTCGATGTTGTTGATCCGTCCCAATCCCGTGACGGTCTTTTCGGGGATGATCTTGCCGTCGAGGTCGAAGACGAAGATGGAGCCGACCTTGTCGGTTCCCAGAATCAGGCTCTGAGAGAGGTCATCCGGGTACAACCAGATCGCGGGGTCGTCGGAGTCCTTCGTGACCGGCTCGGTCACCAGGACGGGAGCGATGGGCGCGTTCGCCGTTGACCCTGCCGGCCTCATGTCCGGGGGCACCGGTGCCGGTTCAGTGGGTGCGTCTGCCGGGGCGCAGGCCGTGATGGACAGGGTCGCGATCAGGGCGACGGCCAACGCATGGAGAGCTTCGGTCGGCAGTGCCGACGGGTGGATGAGCTTGGTTGATGGTGTCATGTTCGTACTCCTTCGTGTTCGCTACCTTGGACGCGCGGCGGACGGTGATGGTTTGACGGTGGTCAGCCTTCGGAGCCGGCCTCCCGTGGTGGAGCTGCAGTGGTGGAGCGCACCACGAGGCTCGGGGCGATGACGTAGTGTCTGGCCTCTGTCCGGCCCTCGTGGATGCGCTCGAAGAGCAGATCCATGGCCTTCCGACCCATGTCCTCTCCCGGCTGGTGGATGCTGGTCAGCGACACGTGCCGCAGGGCGGCCAGCGAGGTGTTGTCGTACCCGATGAGCGAGATGTCTCGAGGGATGCTCAATCCCGCCTCCTCGAGCGCGTTGAGTACGCCAATGGCGCACAGATCGTTGGCGGCGAAGACGGCGGTCGGAAGGGACCGACGCGTGAGGAGCTCGCGGCCACCCCGGTATCCCTCGGCCTCGGTGAAGCCGCCGTCGACGACGGTGGAACGCTCTGCGAGGCCGAATCGCTCCATGGCTCGCTCGTAGCCGGTGCGGCGGCTGCGGGCGGCCGTGCTGTCCCCTCCGGCGACATGGGCGATGCTGCGATGCCCGAGGGACACGCAGTGCTCGACGGCAATCGCTGCACCCATCTCGTTGTCGTTTGTGAGGCTGTCGGTGGAGACATCCGACGTTGGTCGTCCGAGAACAACTACCGGTACGGCGCGGGAGGCGCGTCCGATCGTGCGATCGTCGATTCTCGAGGTCGCCAGGATCAATCCATCGACCCTCAGCTCCAGGAAGCTCTCGATCGCGTCCTCTTCTCGTTCTCGTTGGCGGTCGCTGGTGTTGATCAGGCCCTTGTAGCCGAGCTCGGCGGCCTGGGTCAGCACCCCAGAAGCCACGTCTTCGTTGAACGGGTTGCGCAGATCCGAGACCACGACGCCGACGATCCGCGTGCGACGCTGAACCAGGCCCCGGGCCATGGCGTTGGGACGGTAGTTCAGGTCGTTGATGGCCTGGAGCACCGCGTCCCGCCGAGCCGGGCTCACCCTCTCGTCACCCCGGATCACCATCGAGACGAGCGACTTGGAGACCCCGGCCAATCGAGCGACGTCGAAGATGGTCGGTTTGCGATGCCGACCTGAGGTTTTTACGTCGTCTTCTGGAATTGCCACTTGACTTCCGCCGGCAGAGTCGTTATGTTCCTATTGGAACGTTCCAATCATACCTGACGAGAGTCATTTCGCGCAACCCTGGACGTTCCAAGTATCTACATAGGAACTATTACTGATGGAAACATCCGATCCGAAGACATCTCGTTTGCCTTCGGAGGATGGAACGTTCCAACGACCGCCGGGAGGACCGGTCGTTCGGACTGGACGGCCCGCCAGGGCCACGCAACGAAGGAGGTAGCGATGACGTCCCGACGTGCACGACTCGTGAGGACCGTGCTGGTCCTCGCCGCGCTGCTCGCCGTGCTGCCCACGACGGTGTGGGCGCAGAGCCAGAGCGGCGTGATCATCGGACAGGTGTTCAGCCCGGCCGGCGAGGTGCTGGACAAGGCCGAGATCTCGGTCGACGGCCTCAACCTGAAGGCCGTGTCCAACCTCGAAGGCGCCTACATCCTGCGCGGGGTGCCGGCCGGCACCCAGACCGTGACCTGCACCTACATGGGTCTGGAGATCCTGTCGGCGGAGGTCGAGGTGGTCGCGGGCCAGACGACGGTGCAGGACTTCAACCTCACCTTCGGCGGCGAGGTCGAGGTCCGCGGCTCACCGCTGCTGGCCGGCCAGGCCAAGGCGCTCAACAAGCAGAAGAACGCGATCAACATCTCCAACATCGTCGTCGCCGACCAGATCGGGCGGTTCCCGGACTCGAACGCGGCCGAGGCGACGCAACGGATCCCGGGCGTCAGCCTACTGCGCGACCAGGGCGAGGGCCGTTACGTGCTGGTGCGCGGCACCGAGGCACGGCTCAACTCGACCACGGTCAACGGCGAACGGATCCCGTCGCCCGAGTCCGGGAGCCGCGACATCGCGCTGGACACGATCCCCGCCGACCTGCTGGAGTCGATCGAGGTCTCCAAGGCGCTGACGCCCGACATGGACGGTGACTCCATCGGCGGCACGGTCGACCTGATCACGGCCCGCGCACCCGAGAACATGCGCGTCTCCGCGGCCCTCGGACTGGGCTACCGCGAGCTCGTCGAGGACACCGGCTACAACGGCAACTTCACCTACGGTCAGCGGTTCTCGGACGGGAAGTGGGGCCTGCTGCTGTCCGGCAGCGCCTCCGACAACAAGCAGGGCTCCGACAACTTCGAGCCCGAGTACGACGACGGCGACCTCGAGGAGAACCAGCTTCGCGACTACACCATCGGGCGCGAGCGGTACGGCGTCACCGCCGATCTCGACTATCGCGCGACCGACCGCTCCAACTACTACCTGCGCGGGCTGTGGACCAACTACTTGGACGACGAACAACGGCGCGCCAAGAGGGAGAAGGTTGGTGACGACGAGATCGTCCGCGCCCTCAAAGACCGTGTGCAGGAGTCGTTCATCAACTCAGTCACGGTCGGCGGCGAGAACATCGCCGGTTCGTCACTCGTCATCGACTACCGGTTGACGTGGAACAGGTCCGAGGAGGAGACCGCGTTTCAGCTGACCTCCGAGTTCCTACAGGAGGACGTCGAGTTCGACCCCAACGTGAGCGCGGACTTCATCGACCCGAACAACATCCAGACCAACCCGCAAAACGAGGACATCAACGAGTTCTTTTTCGACGAGCTCGAGGAGGAATCCAAGAAGGCGGTCGAGGAGGACCTGGTCGGCGCACTGAACTTCACTCAGGGGTGGTATCGCGACGCGGGCTTCTCCGGGCTGTGGAAGGCCGGTGCCAAGTACCGCGGCAAGACCAAGGAGCAGTACTACGAGGTCTTCATCTACGAGTACGACGACGACCTGCCCATCACGGACGTCCTGGACGACTGGCAGTCGGAGACCCCGTTCCTGGGCGGCCGCTACGACGTCGGCCGGTTCCAGTCACCGTCGACCATCAGAACGATGTGGGAGAACGGCGAGTTCGAGCTGGACGAGAAGGACTTTGAGTCTGACCTCGCCGACTTCGACGCGTCGGAGGACACGCTGGCCGCCTACGGCATGGCCGAGCTGCTCTTCGGCGGCAGGTCCACCTTGTTAGGTGGCGTCCGGGTCGAGAACACGACGACCGACTACACGGCGTACGAGTTCGTGGTCGACGAGGAGGGCGACCCGGTCGGCGTCTCGCCGGTCCAGGGCGACAAGGACTACACCGAGTGGCTGCCGCAGTTCCACTTCGTCTACAAGCTGGACGACCGGTCGAACCTGCGCGCCGCGATCACACGGTCCCTCGCCCGGCCCAACTTCGAGGACATCGCACCGTGGCGCTTCGTCAACCAAGAGGACGAGGAAATCGAGCTCGGCAACCCCGATCTCGATGTGACCACCGCCTGGAACGCGGACCTGATGTGGGAGCGCTACCTCCAGCCGGTCGGCATCATCTCCGCCGGCGTGTTCTACAAAAACCTCGACGACAACATCTTCATCTTCAACTTCGACGAGGAGATCGACGGCATCGAGTACGAGGTCACCCAGCCGCGCAACGGCGAGAGTGCCACCCTGTGGGGCATCGAGCTGGCCTACCAGAACAACTTCGTCAACGCACCCGGCTTCTGGAGTGGCTTCGGCCTCTACCTGAACTACACCTACGTCGACTCCGATGCCAAGTACCCCGATCGGGAGGCCACCCGACTGCAGGGGCAGTCGGAGCACACCGGCAACATCGCGCTGGTCTACGAGAAGTACGGCTTCTCGGGACGGCTGTCGTACAACTACAACGGCAAGAGCATCGACGAGATCGGCGGCGAGGCCGCCGAGGACCTGTGGGTCGACGACCACGAACAGCTCGACTTCCTGGGCCGGCTCCAGCTGTCGAAGAAGATCAGCCTCGTGCTCGAGCTGATCAACCTGACCGACGAGCCGTACCGGGTGTTCGAAGGCACCTCCGACCGTCCGCGCCAGGAGGAGTACTACAGCTGGTGGGGTGTCCTCGGGGTGAGGTTCGATCTGTGATCGGAGGAATGATCACGCCATGAAACCAACCGCAGTAGGCGTCGTCGGCGTCGGCCGGATCGGCACGATGCACACCCTGAACCTGGTGCGTCACGTGCCGGAAGCTCGCGTCAAGGCGGTGGCCAGCCCACGGATCGACCCGGCGTGGGCCGATGAGCTGGGCATCCCCGTCGCCACGACCGAGGCTGACGTCCTGCTGCGTGACCCGGAGATCGAAGCTGTCGTCATCGCTACGCCGTCGGGGCGGCACGTCGAGATGATTCGGCGTGCCGCCCGCGCCGGCAAGCACATCTTCTGTGAAAAGCCAGTCGCCTTCGAGGAGGAGCGGATCGAGGATGCCATCGCGGCCGCGAAGGCAGCCGGGGTCCAGCTCCAGGTGGGCTTCAACCGGCGCTTCGATCCGAGCATCTGCCGATTGGCCGAAGCGGTCCACGCAGGAGAGGTGGGCGACCTTCACGGTCTGCGGGTCATCAACCGCGATCCCAAGGCGCCGCCGATCGATTTCGTCCGTCGGTCCGGCGGAATGTTCTTCGACTTCACGATCCACGACTTCGACGTCGTGCGCTTCATCAGTGGCAGCGAGATCGAGGAGCTTTACGCGGTCGGCGCCGTGCTCGTCGATCCGGAGATCGGCGCGGCCGGCGACATCGACACCGCCGTTATCACGGCGCGCCTCACCAATGGCGCCCTGTGCGTCATCGATAACAGCCGCCAGACAAACTACGGCTACGACCAGAGATTCGAGGCGTTCGGCTCGAAGGGCAATCTCGTGGTCGACAACACGCAACCCACCACAATGGAGTCATATCTGAAGAACGGCGTGTTCACGGACAAGCCCTTCCCCGGGTTTGTCGAGCGATACCAGGACGCATTCATCCGGGAGCTGGAGAGCTTCATCACCTGCGTTCGCGACGGGTCACCGGTGAAGGTCACCGCCGAAGACGCGCTCGCTGCCGTGAAGGCGGCGGCCGCGGCGAAGATCTCCGCGCTGGAGAACCGACCTGTTCGGTTGTCGGATGCGCCGATGACGGCGGGAAGGACGGGCCCATGAGGAAGATCACCACGGCTGTCGTGGGCGCCGGTCGGATCGGCACGATCCACGCGAACAACCTCATCGGAATGCCCGGTGCCCGCGTCAAGACGGTCGCCGATCCCTACATAGTCCCCGAGGACTGGAGCTCGCGGGGGATCGTTCCGACCCTCGATCCGGCCGACGTCATGGAAGACCCGGAGATCGACGCGGTCCTGATCTGCTCGCCGACGCCGACCCATGCAGAGTTCACCGAGCAGGCAGCGCGAGCCGGCAAGCACGTCTTCTGCGAGAAGCCGATCGCCCTCGATCCCGACCGCGTGCGTACCACCCTCGAGGTAGTCGCGCACGCCGGGGTGAAGCTCCAGGTCGGCTTCAACCGTCGCTTCGACCCGACGTTTTCGAGGCTTCGGCAGGCCGTTGTCGACGGCGAGATCGGCGACGTCCACCTGGTCAAGATCGTCGCCCGTGACCCCGCCCCTCCACCGCCCGAGTACGTTCGCGACTCCGGGGGGATGTTCCTCGACATGACCATCCACGACTTCGACATGGTGCGCTTCCTGTCGGGCAGCGAGGTCGAGGAGGTGCAGGCGTTCGGAGCCGTGCTGGTCGATCCCACCATCGGCGAGGCCGGCGATGTGGACACGGCGGTGGTGACGCTCAAGCTGACCAACGGCGCCCTCGCGGTGATCGAGAACAGCCGGCAGGCCGTGTTCGGCTACGACCAGCGGATCGAGGTCTTCGGCTCGAGGGGCGGCATCGAGGCGTTCAACGAGTCTCCGTGCCAGGTCCGGCTGCGCACCGAGGCCGGCATCCGCGGCTCCAACCCGCTCTACTTCTTCCTCGAGCGCTATCAGCGCTCGTTCGTGGCGGAGCTCGAGGCTTTCATCAACAGCATCCAAGAGGACACGCAGCCTCCGGTCACCGGGCAGGACGGGCTGATCCCCCTGCTCATCGGCGTGGCGGCCACGCGCTCGATGCGCGAAAACCGGCCCGTGCGGGTCGACTCGCCGCCACCCCCGTCGACCGAGGCACCATGAACCCGTTCCGACTCCTCGCCACCGGGGCCGACAAGCCACTGATCGAAGATCAGGGGGTGATCGACCGGCTCTACAAGCGCCACCGCGTCCGCATCATGCTGGCGATCACCATCGGCTACGGCCTCGCCTACACCTGCCGGCTGGCGCTTTCGATGGTCAAGAAGCCGCTCATCGACGGCGGCATCTTCACCCCTGAGGAGCTCGGCATCATCGGCTCGGCACTGTTCTACACCTACGCCTTCGCCAAGCTCACCAACGGCTTCCTCGCCGACCACGCCAACCTCAAGCTGTTCTTTGCCATGGGCGTGATGGGCTCCGCCCTGCTGAACATCGGCATGGGATTCTCCACTGTACTCCTGGCGTCGGTGATCCTGTGGGGCCTCAACGGCTGGTTCCAGGGCTTCGGCGCGCCATCGGGCGCGGTCGCCATCGCCAGCTGGTTCTCGAACCGCGAACGGGGGAGGATCTACGGCATCTGGAGCACGGCCCACGCCATCGGGGAGGGGCTCACCTTCATCGGCGTTGCCGCCGTGGTCACCCTGTGGGGGTGGCGGGCCGGATTTTGGGTACCCGGTCTCATGTGCATTCTGGTCGCCGCCGCGCTGTACTTCCTGATGCAGGATCGCCCACGAACCATGGGCCTGCCCACGGTGGCCGACTGGAAGAACGACCACTGGAGCGGATCGTCGGCCGACGTCGATGGGCAGGAGAGCACGTGGGCCAAGCAACGTTCGATCCTCAAGATCCCGGCCATCTGGGTACTGGCGCTGTCGAGCGCCTCGATCTACGTCACTCGCTACGCCATCAACAGCTGGGGCGTGCTGTATCTGCAGGAGGCCAAGGGATACTCACTGATGCAGGCAGGCGGCGTCATCTCGGTCAACACATTGGCCGGGATCATCGGGGCGCTGGCCTTCGGTTTCGCGTCGGACAAGATCTTCAACGCGCGGCGGCCGCCGACAAATCTGATCTTCGCGGTCGTGGAGATCGCGGGGCTGTTGATGATCTTCTTCGGCCCCACCGGCAGGCCGACGTTCATGACGTTCGCCTTTTTCATCTACGGTTTTGGACTGACCGGGCTGATTACCTCCCTCGGCGGACTCTACGCCCTGGACATCGCACCGAAGCGGGCCGCGGGCGCGGCAATGGGCTTCATCGGGGTGTTCTCGTACATCGGGGCCGCACTCCAGGACCAGATCAGCGGGCACCTGATCGAGAAGGGGATGACCATTGTCGATGGGGTGCGCCACTACGACTTCAGCGCGGCAATCACGTTCTGGGTGGGAGCGTCGATCGTCTCGCTGATCCTGGCGACCACCCTGTGGCGGGTGAAACTGAGGGATTGAGGAAAGGTCATGATGGACGACAAGCCGCTGTACGACGTTGCCGCGATCGGCAACTACACCAAGGACACCGTGGTCACGCCGGCAGGCCCGCGGCAGGTGGACGGCGGGGGCGTTCGGTACGCCGCATTCGCCGCCGCCGGCCTCGGCTGCCGCGTCGCGGCGATCACCAGGCTCGCGGCCGAGGACCGGCACGTGGTCGACGACCTCGAGGAGGCCGGGGTCGATGTCTTTCCGGTCTTCACCCCCTCGTCGACCCTCATGCGGCTGGAGTACCCGACGGCCAACCTGGACGAGCGAATCCTGACCGCAGCCGCGACCGCCGGATCGTTCACGCCGGATCACGTTCTGTCGATCGCCGCGCGCTCGTACCTCATCAGCGGCTCGCTTCGTGGTGAGGTCCCGGTGGAGGTGATGCACGCACTGCGGTCGACCGGCGCCACCATCAGCGCCGACGTGCAGGGTTTCATTCGGATCCGGCATCCCGACGGCCGTCTCGAACATGCACCGTGGCCGGAGCAGTCAGAGGTCCTGTCGCTGGTCGACATTCTGAAAACCGATGTCGTGGAGGCCGAGTTCCTCACCGGGGAAAGCGACATCAGGGCAGCGGCGAGTGCTCTCGCGGCGTTCGGGCCGCGCGAGATCGTGCTCACGCACCGCCATGGGATCCTCGTCCTGGCCGACGGGTACTTCCACGAAGCGCCGTTCCACTCGAGGGAGATTGTCGGGCGGAGCGGCCGCGGCGACACGTGTCTCGGCTCGTACGTGGCGCGCCGATTGGTCTCGCCGCCCGAGGAGGCCATCGTGTGGTCGGCAGCCGTCACCAGCCTGAAGATGGAGGCAGATGGTCCATTTCACGGGGAGATTGCCGAGTTGGTTGACCTGATCGAGACAAAGTACGGAGCGCCCGCTCGAACGTAGGCCTCCGCGGTTTGAACGACTGATACGACCCAGGGGAGATGACCCCTGAGAAAGAAGGAGGGTTGAGACCATGAAGGGAATGGTCCTTGACGCTGTATGGGAACCCAAGCCGACCTATCAGGTGTCGGAGTGGGAGGAAAAGACGGGCAAGGCGATCACGGGGAACTCGATCTGGCGCCATCCCAAGCTCGGGGTGCGCGACTGGCCGGACCCCGAGCCGGGGCCGCAGGAGGTTGTGCTGGCCATCCAGGCGTGCGGGGTGTGTGGCTCGGACATGCACTTCTACGAGACCGACTCCGACGACTACATCCTGTACCCGGGCCTGACCAAGTTCCCCACCATCCTCGGCCACGAGTTCTCGGGCAAGGTGGTGGCCACCGGCAAGGATGTCGAGTTGCTCCACGTGGGTGACATGGTGACGGTCGAGGAGATGATCTGGTGCGGACGCTGCATTCCGTGCCGCAACGGCTATCCCAATCACTGCTCGAACCTCGAGGAGATCGGCTTCACCATTCCGGGGGCGTTCGCCAACTACATCGCTGTGGACGAAAAGTTCTGCTGGAAGATCGACTCTATCGCGGAGCGATTCGGCAGCGAGGAGGCGGCGTACGCGGTGGGGGCGCTCACCGAGCCGTCCTGCGTCGCCTACAACGCCATGTTCGAGCGCGCGGGAGGCTTCAAGCCCGGGCACTACGTGAACGTCTTCGGCGCGGGACCGATCGGCCTGGCGGCCATCGGACTGGCCAAGGCGGCCGGCGCGGGCATCATCGTGGCCTTCGAGATCTCCCCCAAGCGGCTGGAGCTCGCCAAGGCCGTCGGAGCCGACTTCGCGTACGACCCGCGCGAGGTGCATCCCGCCGAGGTGATGCTGGAGCTCAGCAAGGGCGAGGGCTTCGACTTCCACTTCGAGGCCGCGGGAGTGCCGGAGATCGCCATCCCCGAGATGGAGAAGGCGCTCGCCATCAACAGCAAGATCGTCCAGGTGGGCAGGGCGGCGCAAAAGGTGCCGACCTACTTCGAGGCGTTTCAGGTTCGCCGCGCCCAGGTGTTCGGTGCCCAGGGACACTCGGGGCACGAGACGTTTCCCGATGTGATCCGAATGGTGGCCGCCGGTCGGCTCGACCTGAGCCCGATCATCACCGCCCACTTCGACCTCGAGCAGACCGTCGAGGCCATCGCCAAGTCGGTGGAGCGGACCGACGGCAAGATCATGGTGCACCCGAACTAGGCCGCGGGACCGGGAGCCGAGGATGAACGAGCTGCGCATCGCGGTTGTGGGAGCGGGCCGCATCGGCCTGACCCACGCGGACAATCTGGCCCGCAGGGTTCGCGGTGCGCGGCTTGTTGCCGTCACGACCTCCAATTCGGAGCGGGCGGACACCGTCCGCCAGTCATCCGGCGAGGTGACGGTCTGTGCCAACCTCGATCAGCTTTTAGAGAGTGAGCGGCTGGACGGGGTCATCATCGCGAGCAGCACGTCCGCCCACGTGGACAACGTGGAGCGGTGCGCCTCTCGTGGGCTCCACATCCTGTGCGAGAAGCCGCTCGCCCTGAATCTCGAGGACTGCGATCGCGCCGTCGCCGCCGCCGATGGGGCCGGAGTCAAGCTCATGATCGGCCACGTGCGGCGGTTCGATTCGGGAAACAGTGAGGCGAAGCGCCTGATCGAGGAGGGCGCGGTGGGACGGCCGGTCCTCTACCGGTCGATCAGCGGCGACATGGATCCACCGCCCCCCGGCTTCGCCGACCTGAGGGTGAGCGGGGGCCTGATCCTGGACTCCATGTACCACGACATCTACCTCGGGCGTTGGCTGATGGACGACGAGATCGTGCGCGTCTACGGCGAGGGGGAAGCCCTGATCGATGAGGGAGTCCGGTCGGTGGGCGACGTCGACAACGCCGTGGTCTGCGCCCGGTTCGCCGGGGGTGCCATGGGCACCCTGTCGGCGAGCCGGGTCACGCGCTACGGCCATGACGTACGCGGCGAGGTGGTCGGCGACGAAGGTGCGGTGCAGATCGGCCGATTCCGCCACACCCCGGTCCGACTGTTCGACCGGCGTGGCGTGCACCACGACATGGCACACACCACCCCCGACCGCATGGGCGAGGCCTTTGTCACCATGCTGCAGGCGTTCGTCGACTGCGTCCGAAACGACACCGATCCACCCGTGCCCACAGGCGACGCGCGAGCCACCGTGGCGGTCGCGATCGCCGCCACGCAATCGATCCACTCCCGTGCACCCGTCGAGGTGCCGATAGAGATCTAAAAGGAGAAGCGACATGGCAGACTACGAAGAAACCCCACGCCTGCTGACCACCGACGAGCCGGATCTGTTCTTCGAGGACAACACCGTCGGGCGGTGCAAGAAGGAGGTGTGGGACGCGAGCGACGAGGAGATCGACGCGATCCTCGCCGAGTACGGCATCCCGTCACCATGCGAGTGGGGGACACCGGGGGCGTACATTCAGACCACGGTGCGCCACCAGGTGGAGGCCAACCGGCGCAAAAACGACATCGTCTTCGTGCCCATCGGTTGCACCGAACTGCACGGTCGGCACCTGCCGAGTGCCTCGGACACCTTGTACGCGAGCCAGATTCTGGAGGGCCTGCGACGCTTCACCGCCACGCGCGGCGCGGCGGTCAACCTGGCGCTGCCGCCCCTCAACTACGGCTCCCACCCCTACCACCACGTGGGCATGCCAGGCACCGTCATCGTTCGTGAGAACATCGCCCGAGAGCTGCTCATGGACGTCATGCTGGGGCTCTGGAACGACGGATTCAGGAAGCAGATCTACATCAACAACCACGGTCACCTGTGGATGCTCGAGTCGGCGATCCAGCAGTTCCAGAAGCGCTACCAGCTGCCCGGGATCTTCCGCGTCATCGACTGGCACCGGGCCGTGCGCGAGTTCTTCCGCACCGAGGAAAAGGGCGGCAAGCTGGACACCAACTTCGTCCACGCGGACGAATCCGAGACCTCGCTCGGACTGCTGCTCCACCCCGACATGGTGGACATGGAGTACGCCGTCGACACCGAGGGCAAGAGCTACCTGCCGGACGGCCACTTCGACAAGTCGGTCGACCCGTTCTCGAGGCCCAGCCGCTGGTCCGAGGGCGAGGGCCACTTCGCCATCGAGATCGCGGCCACGCCCGAGGGCGTGGTCGGCAAGGCGACCCATGGCACGGCCGAGAAGGCGAAGCGCCCGGTGGCGGCGATCCTGCGCTATCTGACGCTGCTCAACGACCAGATCCTCGAGGCGTTCCCGGCAGGGACGGTGCCCCCGGTCGAGGAGGTCACCCTGCGCACCGCCGAGGAGATGGAGCCGTACCTGCGCGAGCCGCTCAGCCCCGGCTGGAAGCCGGTGTACGCCCTGCCGAAGATCGGTCAGGGCACGGAGAGCTGATGAAGCTGAGCGTGGTGCTCTCCACCCACGCCGCCGCCTTCGAGGCGGTGGCGTTCAAGGGTGATCTCGCGGCGAGCGTCGCCAAGATCGCGGGCTGGGGGTACGACGGGGTCGAACTCGCCATCCGGGATCCCAGATTGGTCGATCCCGGCGAGCTCGAGCGCGAGGTGTCCGGCCACGGTCTGGTGGTTCCGGCCATCGGGACCGGCCAGGCGTGGGGCGAGGAGGGGCTGTCGTTCACCAGCGACGACGCGGCGGTTCGGCATGCCGCCGTCGATCGCATCAAGAGCCACATTCCACTCGCCACCCGTCTCGACGCGGTCGTCATTCTGGGCCTGATCCGCGGCGTCACGCCATCCGGTCAGACCCACGAACGATCCATGGAGTACCTGGTGGAAGCGATTCGCGAGTGCGCGGCGGCAGCTGCTGCGAGCGGGGTTCGGTTCGCGCTGGAACCCCTCAACCGGTACGAGACCGACCTGATCCACACCGTGGCCGAGGGCCTCGATCTCCTCGATCGGGTCGGCGCCGACAACTTCGGACTGCTGCTGGACACCTTCCACATGAACATCGAGGAACCGAGCATCGAGCAGAGCATCCGCTCGTGCGGCGGTGCTCTCTTCCACTTCCACGTGGCCGACTCCAACCGGTGGCACCCCGGCGCCGGCCACATCGACTTCCGTTCGGTTCTGAGTACTCTCTCGGACGCCGGCTACGGAGGATTCGTGTCGGGAGAGTTCATGCCCATGCCCGATGCCGACACCGCAGCTCGTCGCTGCATCGACCACTTGGGGAGTCTGTGAGGGATGCAACTCGAAGGGCTCTACGATCTGTCCATTTACCCGCACTCCGTCTTCGACTTGGAGGGCACGACCTTCTTTCTGGCCAGACGCGAGCAGTCCAAGGTGCTCGGTATCCAGGGAGACGGCGCCGGTTTCGAGGGAATTCGGCACGAGGCGAGTGGTGCGCTGCTGTGCCCTCTCGCCGCCGCGAATGCGGCGGCGCTGCGCGGCCGGTTGGCGTGGTTGCGGCCCGCCCCGCTCGGACTCCGCACCTCGGCAGGGTTCGGCGACCGGCTGGGACTCGCGACTCCGGGACACATTCGCGCGATCCGCGATCTACCACGGGGCGCGGGTGCCATCGCGCCGATCTTCGCGCAACAGTCGGTACGCGAGAACACCCGTACCGGACGCACGCCGCAGCAGGTGCTCGACGACGCCATCTGGGGCGTCTTCGAGGAGGGCTGGCAGCGACCGTGGGGTGCCGATGCCGATCACCTCAAGACACCGGACGACGTCGCTCCGTTTGCCGACGCTGGATACACCTTTTTCACCATCGACCCGGGCGACCACGTCGATGACGAGATCGATGTCAGCCCGACCGAGCTCGAGACCAAGGTGCACGCACTGCCATGGGAGGCGCTGGAGGATCTTCAGGGCGACCTCGAACGCCGATTCCTCGCCATGCCGTTCGACGTCGACGGCCACGAGGTGTCGTTCGACAGGGCCCGGCTGTGGCGCGCGGCGGCCAAGTACGGGCGAGCCGTCGCCCACACGGCGGCGATGTACCGCCACATCGTGTCGCTCATGGGCGAGCGGCCTTTCGAGCTCGAGGTGTCGGTGGATGAAACCGCGAACCCGACGACGGTGGCGGAGCACATCTACATCGCCTGCGAGCTGCGTCGCCTCGGCGTGCGCTGGGTCAGCCTGGCGCCGCGCTTCGTGGGAAGATTTGAAAAGGGCGTGGACTACATCGGCGATCTCGAGGAGTTCGAACACGAGTTCGCCGCCCACGCTGCGGTGGCGCGCCGGTTCGGGCCGTACAAGCTGAGCCTGCACTCGGGATCGGACAAGTTCAGCGTCTACCCCATCGCCGGTCGTCTCACCAGGCATGGAGGTACGCGGTCGCCGGGATCCATGGTGCACGTGAAGACCGCGGGCACCAGCTTTCTCGAGGCACTCCGCGCGATCGCGCAGACGGACAGCGGTCTGTTCCGGCAGATCCTCGAGCTCGCGCGGGAGAGGTACGAGGCCGATCGAGCCACCTACCACGTCTCGGCCGAGCTGGCCAACGTGTCAGCGCCCGAGAACCTGAGCGATGCCGCGCTCCCCGAGTTGCTCGAGCAGTTCGACGCGCGCCAGGTTTTGCACGTGACCTTCGGGTCCGTGCTCGACAGCTATGGCGAGCGGTTGCAGGAGTCCCTTCGAGGCTCCGAAGAGTTGCACTACGACTTTCTTCGGAAACACTTCGGACGGCACCTGGGACCGTTCGTTCCACAGGAGGAGTGAATTGACCGACTACCCCGAAGCTGCCCGACCGTTGGCGGACCTGGAGCCGAGGCACGAGTTCTTCATCGGCATCGACTCGGACGGCTGCGCCTTCGACACCATGGAGATCAAGCACAAGGAGTGCTTCATCCCCGCGATCATCAAGCATTGGGGTCTGCAACCGGTCTCCAAATACGCGCGTGAGGCGGCCGAGTTCGTCAACCTGTACTCGAAGTGGCGGGGGATCAACCGGTGGCCGGCGTTGGTGATGGTCTTCGACCTGCTCCGCGAGCGAGCCGAGGTTCAGTCCAGGGGACTCGAACCGCCGCAGGCACCGAAGCTCCGCTCGTTCATTGACGATGACGCCTTCCCCAAGAGCAACGACGGCCTGGCGGCGTACATGGCGGGCCACGCTGACCCCGAGCTCGACACCGCGATGGCGTGGACCACCGGCGTCAACGATGCGGTGGCCGACATGGTGCACGGCGTACCTCCCTTTCCCCGGGTCCGGGAGAGCCTGTCCGCCCTCGAGGACCGGGCCGACATGATCGTGGTGTCGGCGACGCCGGTGGAGGCCCTGACCCGAGAGTGGCAAGAACACGACATCGCCCGTTTCGTGCGCGTCATCGCCGGACAGGAGCTGGGCAAGAAGGCACTGCACCTGGAGCTGGCCGCCGGCGGCAAGTACCGGGCGGACAGGATACTCATGATTGGGGATGCACCGGGGGACATGAAGGCGGCCCGTGCGAACGGCGCACTGTTCTACCCCATCAACCCGGGTCACGAGGAGGAGTCGTGGCACCGGTTCCACGACGAGGCGATGGCTCGATTCCTAGCCGGCACCTACGCCGGGGCCTACGAGCGGCGGATGATCACCGAGTTCGACCGATTGTTGCCGGAAAGGCCTCCCTGGGAGGTTTGATTCTGCGCATGGCCATAGGCATCAGCAACACCGAGCGGGCGCTGACCCAGGTCGAGGTCCGCGGCCTTTTGGCCGAGGCGCTGGCACAGGTTCCGCTCGCCGGCAGGCGGGTCCTGGTGATCATTCCCGACGGCACGCGGACCGCGCCCATGCCGCTGTTATTCGGCCTGCTTCAGGATCTCCTCGGTGATCGGGTGGCCACGCTCGACTTCCTGGTGGCGCTCGGCACCCATCCACCGATGGACGACGGGGCGCTGAGCGACCTGCTGGGTGTGGAGGTCAGGGATGGAATGGCCGGAAGCTCGCGTGTCTTCAATCACCGGTGGGATCTGCCGGAGACCTTCGTCACCCTCGGCACCCTGCCGGCCTCCGAGGTGGCGGCGGCCACCGACGGTCGCATGGAACTCGACGTTCCGGTGCGACTCAACCGTCTCGTGGGCGAGCCCGAGGGGCGGTCCCCCTACGACCATCTCATCGTCGCCGGACCGGTGTTCCCGCACGAGGTCGCGGGGTTTTCGGGCGGCAACAAGTACTTCGTACCCGGCGTGGCCGGCCCCGAGATCATCAACGTCACCCACTGGATCGGCGCTCTGCTGACCAGCAGCGCGATCATAGGGGTGCCGGACACTCCCGTTCGACGATTGATCGACCGGGCCGCCGGGTTCATTCCCACGCCCCGCCTGTGCATCGCCCAGGTGATGCACGGCCAGTCGCTGCACGGTTTTTTCGTCGGCGACATGGAAGATGCCTGGCGGGCGGCGACACAGCTGTCGGCACAGCTCGACATCGTCTGGGTGGAGCGACCCTTCAAGAGGGTTCTGTCGATGGTGCCGAAGATGTACGACGACCTGTGGACCGCGGCCAAGGGTATGTACAAGCTCGAGCCCGCGATCGCCGACGGTGGGGAGGTGATCATCCATGCCCCCCACATCGACGAGGTGTCGTACGTGCACGGCGAGCACATCGACGAGATCGGCTACCACGTGCGGGACTACTTCGTGGACCAGTGGGTGAGATTCCAGCATGTGCCCTGGGGTGTGCTGGCCCACTCGACCCACCTCCGGGGCGCGGGCACCTACGTCAACGGGGTCGAGCGACCGCGCATTGCGGTCACCCTGGCCACGGGAATCTCCCGAGGGCGTTGTGAACGCATCGGTCTCGGCTACGTGGACCCGACTACGATCGACCCGGAGGACTGGGTCGACCGTGAAGAGGAGGGCATCGTTCTCGTCCGACGGGCCGGCGAGATCCTGTACCGACTACGACCGAGCGGAGAGCCGGCCTGACGGCTGTCCGACCGAGGAGGAGTGTCAATGGACAAGGCGGACATCGGGCTCATCGGCCTCGCGGTGATGGGTCAGAACCTGGTACTCAACATGGTCGACCACGGCTTCACGGTCGCGGTCTTCAATCGCACGGTCTCCACCGTCGACGACTTCGTCAACGGCAACGCCAGGGGCACCAGGGTCATCGGTACTCACTCGATCGAGGAGCTCGTCGGCGCGCTGAAGAGGCCACGGAGGGTGATGTTGCTGGTGAAGGCGGGCAAGCCGGTGGACGATTTCATCGACACCCTGATCCTCCTCCTGGAGGAGGGTGACATCATCATCGACGGCGGCAACTCCAACTACAACGACACCATCCGTCGCTCCGCGTACGTGGAGTCCAAGGGGCTGCTCTACATCGGCACGGGCGTCTCGGGTGGCGAGGAAGGGGCACGCCGGGGTCCGTCGATCATGCCCGGTGGCTCACCCACAGCTTGGCCGCACGTCCAGCCGATCTTCCAGGCGGTCTCGGCCAAGGTGGAGGACGGCTCGCCGTGCTGCGACTGGGTGGGCGAGAACGGCGCCGGACACTTCGTCAAGATGGTGCACAACGGCATCGAGTACGGCGACATGCAGCTGATCTGCGAGGCCTACCACCTGATGAAGGATGGCCTCGGGCTGGACCACGACGAGATGCACCGGATCTTCACCGACTGGAACGAGGGCGAGCTCGACTCCTACCTGATCGAGATCACCCGCGACATCCTCGGCTACCGGGACGAGGACGGCAGCCCGCTGGTCGAGATGATCCTCGACACCGCCGGCCAGAAGGGAACCGGCAAGTGGACGGCGATGTCGGCACTGGAGACGGGCATCCCCCTGACGCTGATCGCCGAGGCCGTGCTGGCGCGCTTCCTGTCCGCGCTCAAGGACGAGCGGGTGGCCGCGGCCGAGGTGTTGAGCGGCCCTGAAGCACGCTCCGCGTTCGAGGGAGACGGGACGGCGTTCGTCGACGACCTGCGTCAGGCGTTGTACGCATCCAAGATCGTGTCCTACACCCAGGGCTACATGCTGATGCGGGCGGCCGCGGCCGAGTACGGCTGGCACCTCAACAACGGCGGCATCGCCCTGATGTGGCGCGGCGGCTGCATCATCCGGTCGGTCTTCCTGGGCAAGATCAAGGACGCGTTCGACCGGAATCCCGAGCTGTCGAACCTGCTGCTCGACCCCTACTTCAAGGAGCAGGTCGAGGCATCGCAGGCGGCGTGGCGGCGAGTTGTCGCCCGGGCGGTCGAGATGGGGATCCCGGTGCCGGCCATGTCGAGCGCGCTCGCCTTCTTCGACGGCTACCGCAACGGACGGCTGCCAGCCAATCTGCTGCAGGCGCAGCGCGACTACTTCGGCGCGCACACCTACGAACGGGTGGACCGTGAGCGGGGCGAGTTCTTCCACACCGACTGGACCGGACGTGGCGGCGACGTCACGTCCCGGGCCTACCAGGCGTGAGCGGGAGGGATGCCAGGCGACGGGCGGGCGGTGGATCCAGCATCCAGCATCCAGCATCCAACATCGGGTTGGGAGGGGGAAAGGTCAGGAGTTGAATCATGGCGAGACCTAGAAACGTCTTAGTGGCTCAGTCGGGCGGGCCGACGCCGGTGATCAACAATTCCCTGCGGGGTGTGGTCGAGACCTGCCGTGAGCTGCCCGAAGATTTCGGTACCGTCTACGCCGGCTTCCACGGGATCGAGGGCGTGCTGCAGGAACGACTGCTCGACCTGTCGGCCCAGGACCCTGACGAGATCGCCCTGCTGCGCACCACCCCGGCGGCGGGGGCCACCGGCACCTGCCGGTACAAGCTCAAGGAGCATCAGGACGAGGACTTCGAGCGCGTCGTCCGGGTGCTGAAGGCGCACGACATCGGGTACTTCTTCTACATCGGCGGCAACGACTCGATGGACACCGCCAACAAGGTCGCCGAACTCGCACACGACACGGGCCTCGATCTCGTGGCGACTGGTGTGCCGAAGACCATCGACAACGACGTGGGAGACTCAAAGTTCCGGCTCATCGACCACACTCCCGGCTACGGCAGCGTGGCCCGCTACTGGGCACTCAACGTGCAGACAGCGGACCAGGAGAACGCCGGCTCCTGTCCCTCGGATCCGGTGCTGGTGCTGCAGGCCATGGGCCGCAAGATCGGCTTCATCCCGGCCGCGGCCCGCCTGGCCGATCCCGACCGGCAGATGCCGCTGTTGATACTGCTGCGCGAGTCCGGTTTCGGGCTCGGTGATCTGGCCGACGCCGTCAACGACACTCTCAAGCAGCGTGGGCGAGCGGTGGTGGTTGTCAGCGAAGGCTTCGACGTTGGTGACATCGGCGAGCGCAAGGACTCGTTCGGTCACACCACGTTCTCGTCCAGCCAGATCACAGCGGGCCAGATCGTGGTGAACCACCTCAACGAGGTCGGCCTGGCCGCCCGGGGAACGGCACGCGGAAACATCCCCGGCACCGACCAGCGGGACAGCATCATTCACGCCTCCACCGTCGATCTGGACGAGGCCTACCTGGTGGGGCGTCAGGCGGCCTTCGTCGCGGCCAAGGACGGCTCGGGCTTCATGTCCACTATCCTGCGCGAACCCGGCCCGACCTATCGCGTGCGGTACGACAAGGTGCCGCTGGAGGTGGTCGCCAACTCCGAGCGGTCATTCCCGGACGCCTGGATCTCTCCGTCACGCACCGACGTAACGGACGAGTTCCTTCGCTACGCGCGACCCCTCGTCGGCGAGGACTGGCCCAGCGTCCCCCTGGTAAACGGCCGCCAGCGCTTCGCCCGCCTGGAGCCCATGTTCGCCGACGCGAAGCTGCCGGAGTACCTGCCCCAGGCATACCGAGACTGAACCTCGACCGATTGGAGGGAGCACTCATGAGAAACCGATCCACCGCGCTTCGTAGGTCGATCCTCCCCCTGCTGTGTTGCGCGCATTTTCTCACGCCAGCCCTCGCCGCCGACCGCAACGACGAGGGTTACCCCCGGGTCATGCAAGGGCCGATGGTGGGAACGGTCACCGAGCACGAGGCCCACATCTGGCTCCGGCTCAGTGGCGAGTACCCGGTGGTCATCGAGTACAGCACCGACTTCGAGATGACGGCCTTCGAATCGAGCCAACCGATCGTATCGAAGAAGGTGTCCGACTACACGATCGTCGTGACGCTGGACGGCCTCGAGCGTGCCACCGAGTACTTCTACCGGGTGTTGGTGAACGGTAAGGGGGACAAGTACCTCAAGGAGCATCCGCCGTTCAGGTTCAAGACGGCGCCGGAAGACGGAACCGCCGCGAGTTTCCGGATCGCCTACGGGTCCTGTCCGAAGTTCCAGGACGACCGCGTCCAGCCGATCTGGCCGGTGATCTCCGAGCTCGAGCCGGATCTGTTCTTCTGGATCGGCGACAACATCTACGGCGACACCCTCGATCCCGACATCCTGCGCGAGGAGTACCGTCGGCAACGTGATGTGCACGGGTTGCAGCCGCTGCTGCACAACACCTCACACCTGGCGGTCTGGGACGACCACGACTTCGCGCTCAACAATCACGACCTCACGAACCCGATCAAGGAGCAGGCGCTCGTGGTCTTCAAGGACTACTGGGCCAACCCGTCCTACGGGTTGCCCGACGTGCCCGGCGTGTTCTTTGCGTACAGCTACGGCGACGTGGACTTCTTCTTCGTGGACGATCGCTACTACCGGGACCCGAACACGGATCCGGACACCCCGGGGAAGACCATGCTGGGAACCGCGCAGCTCGAGTGGCTTCAGTCGGAGTTGAAGGGGAGCACGGCAACCTTCAAGGTGATCGTGTCGGGCAGCGGCTTCACCAAGGCCAAGGGTGAGGGCGGCGATTCCTGGGCTGCGTTCCTCCACGAGCGCGACCGGCTGTTCGACTTCATTCGAGATCAAGAAATCACAGGCGTGGTCCTCCTATCGGGCGACTCCCACATCGGCGAGCTCAACGTGATCCCGTGGTCCGAGCACGGCGGCTATGATCTGTACGACATGGTGAGCTCACCGCTCGCCCAGCGGAATCCGGACAGCTGGCTGCACCGGCGGCCCGAGCGGCGCATCCGTCCGGTCTACTTCAGGGGCAGCAACGTCGGCGTCATCGACTTCATCCTCGACGAATCTCCCCGGCTGGTGTTCCGACTGATCGACATCCACGGCCGGAGTGTGTGGAAGACGTTCGTGTTGCGGGCAGACGAGCTCGTCAACGGCATCAAATCGTGGCCCGACAAGGTCGACAACGAGGAGCTGCAGCGACAGCAGAGCTACGACGCCGGCACGGGGTACTACGAGATCGAGCCGGAGGACTGACCGGAGGAGGAGAGCGGACAGGCTCGACTCCACGGCTCGGAGGGCACGATGCATAACGCGAGGATCGGTGAGAAGTTCATCACGGTTGCACTGGGAGCACTCGCGCTCGCGACGTTGCTCCTCGGTACGACGACACACCCCGCCGCGGCGGTTGAGGGTTCGAACGGCGAGCTGGTGTTCATTGTCGCTGCCGACATGAGGAACTTCTCCGCGCAGGGAGAGTGGTCGAAGAACTTCTCCGGCGCGTGCGAGGCGGCCAAGGAGGTCGGGCCGGGGGCGTTCATGATCAGCCCCGGGGACCTCGACGTCGATCCCCCGTCGGCGGTCCGGGAGATGATCAGCACGGTCCTCGGTGAGGACTACCCCTGGTATCCGGTGCTCGGCAACCACGACCCGGAGTCTCCGTCGACGATGAGGTATCTGCGCGCGTATAGCCGGACCGTACCGCACGTGGTCAATCGCGGTCCGCAGGGCTGCGAGCAGACGACCTACTCCTTCGAGTGGGCAAACGCCCACTTCGTCGTCCTCAACCAGTACTTCGACGGGGTCAAGGACTGGGGTCTCGAGGGTGACGTGGTGCTCGAGTTGCTCGCGTGGCTCGAGGCGGATCTCGCCGCCAACACCCAGGACCACGTGTTCGTGATCGGTCACGAGCCGCTGATGCCGATGCCCGACATGGACAACGGCCGCGTCCGCCATCAGGGGGATTCGCTCGACGAGCACCCCGAGAACGCCTTTCGCTTCCACCAGACGCTGCTGAAATATGGTGTCACGGCCTACATCTGCGGCCACACCCACAACACCTCGTACGCCAACCTCAACGGGCTGTGGCAGCTCGACGCCGGCCACGCCCGCGGCCTCGAGGAGGCGTCGTACGCGGATGCCCTGTACGCCGCGATCGAGTCGGCGATCGAGGCGGGACGGTCGCGTGGCATTGGTGAGGCGGAGTCCCTCCGCCAGCTCTACCGGGACGACGCCTACCACATCGACAGGTGGCTCAAGTACATGGAAATGACCGAGGCGCCGGTGGTCCCCACCCTGGCTCAGTTCTACGACGAGTACTCCACCGACCCGGATGCTCGTGATCGCTATTACGAAAGGCAGATCGAGGGCCGCAAGCAGACAGCCAGCTCGTTTCTCAGGATCACCGTCACCGGCGACAAGGTGAAGGTTGACTTCTACCGCGACGACGCGCATGGAGGCCCCTACTCGCTTCGAGAATCTCTGATGCTGGAGTGATTCCGACGACCGGCCCATCTCGACTCGGCGCGCGACACGTGCGAAGGCGATCCGAGGCGCATGTGGGCCATCACTGCGGGAGAGGGCGTAGAACGGCATGATTCGGGGTTTCGCAAAGAACCGACTGAGGCCATCGGTGGGGAACCCGGTCGGCGGTCTGGTCGTCGTGCTTCTCGTGATGGCCAGCAGATCGGTCTTCGGCTTCGAGCTCCAGGCCGTGCCGCTGAGCTCGGCGCCGGTGATCGACGGCGTGCCTGACGAGCAGCTGTGGGCCGAGGCCGCTGTAGTCGGCGGCCTTGTCCAGATCAGGCCCGGCTTCGGGGAGCCCTCGTCGTTTCCGACCACCGTGAAGGTCGGCGTCACCGAGCGGGCGCTGTTCGTCGCTTTCGTCCTGACCGACCCGGAGCCCAGGCGGATCTCGGCCGCAGTAACGACCCGCGACGGGGAACTCGACGACGACGACTCGGTCGGTGTGCTCCTCGACCCTTTCGACGACGATCGGACCGGATACTTCTTCCGCACCAATCTGCTCGGGACCCAGCAGGACGGCCGGATCGCCGACAACGGCCAAACGGTCGACACGCGCTGGGACGCCGCCTGGCGGTGCGCGGCGAGTCGAACGGCCGACGGCTGGACGGCGGAGATCGAGGTCCCGTTCGAAGTCCTCAGGTACCGGGCGGGCCAGGACCGCGTGTGGGGCATCAACTTCACCCGCACGGTGCCCCGGCGCCTCGAGACCTCGGTGTGGGCCGGTCCGGGTGAAACGGAGTGGCGGGTCGCACAGTTCGGGACTCTCGTCGGCCTTTCGCTGCCCCTTCGAGAGACCAAGCGCCTGGAAGTGATCCCCTACGGGCTGGTCACACTCGAAGAGGACGATGACTTGGACTACCAGGTCGGCGGAGACCTCCGCTACCGCGTCACCGGCACCCTCGGGATCGACCTCACGGTGAACCCGGACTTCGCCATCATCGAGGCGGATGTCGAGGAGATCAATCTGACCCGTTTCGAGCTGTTCATCCCGGAAAAGCGCCCGTTCTTTCTCGAGGGGCTCGAGATGTTCGACCAGCGCATTCGCCAGTTCTACAGCCGCCGTATCGGCGACATTTCGTGGGGCACCAAGCTCTCGGGGAAGGTCGGCAAGACGGACATCGCCGTCCTCGGCACCGACGGTGACTTCAATGACCCCGACCTCTCTGATAGCCCACACGCGCGCTACGCAGTCGCCCGGCTGCAGCGCGGTTTCGGCTCGTCAAACGTCGGGTTTCTCGCCGCGAACCGTCGGCTGGACGGCGAGGACGCGGGATCGGTGGGCCTCGACACCACTCTCTTCTTCACCGACACACTCGGCTTGACCGCGCAACTCCTGCGAGTGCACGGGCCGGAACGGGACGCCGGGCTCGCCTGGTTCGTGCGGCCGTCGTGGGACACCTCGACCAGCCACTTCCACGTGCGTTACACGAATCTCGACGCGGACATCCTCGAAGACTTCAACGCCGTGGGGTTCCTGAAAGACGACGACCGCAAGGAGTTCGACACCGCTCTCGCACACACCTTCTGGATCTCCTCTGGACCCCTCGAAAAGATCAAGATCGACACCAACTACAACCGCTACTGGAGCCAGCAGGACGTGCTCCACAGTTGGGAGCTCGAGGGCGAGGTCTCGTTCGTGCTGCGGAGCGGCTGGAAGTTCGAGGTCGACTACCTCGACGAGTTCAAGCTGTTCGAGAAGGAGTTCCGGAACCGACGAACCGATCTCGAGGTCGGATGGGACTCAAGGGAGGGACATTCAGTTGCCGTCTTTGCCGGAACGGGCGTCAACTTCGACAGCGATCTGTTCCTCTACGGCCTCGAGCTCGAGTGGAAGCTGTCGGATCGGTGGAACCTCTCCTACAGCCTGACCCGTCTCGAGCTCGACCCCGATCCGGAGCTGGAAACGACTGTGATCCACGTCTTCAACACCGACTACTACTTCAACCCGAACCTGCTGATCAGGTTCTTTTTCCAGAGCAACTCCGCCATCGACAAGGAGAATGTCCAGACCTTGTTGGTGTGGCGGTTCCTGCCGCCGTTCGGCTCGCTGCAGGTCGCCTACCAGCGCGGGACCTCGGAGTTCGGAACGCCATCAGAGCAGGGAGACACCCTGTTCACCAAGCTGCAGTGGGTCTTCTGATGGATCATCGTAGACTGCCGTCTTGGAGGATATGTCGAATGTCGAAGCATCACTCCACGAACTCGGCCCACCTGGCCATGTGCGTCGTCGGTCTCGCCCTGCTGGGCTCCTGCTCTCCCGCCACGGGACCACCGCCCCCGGAGCCGGCTCGAATCACCAAAGGACCGTACGTCCAGAACGTGACACAGGACGGGATCACCGTCATGTGGGAGACCTCGCGACCGACCATGGGTTCCGTTGTCTACGGCGTCGACGGTGATCTCGCGAACGAAGCCGCGACCGAGGTCAGCGCGAGGATCCACGAGGTGCGTCTGAGCGGCCTGTCCCCCGCCACCGAGTACGGCTACCGGGTCATTGCCGATGGCCTGACCAGCGAGATCCACACCTTTACCACGGCGGTAGCCGACGGCTCGCCGTTCAGGTTCGCGACCTACGGCGACAACAAGGACGGGCCGGCGAACCACGAAAGGGTTGCCAACGCGGTCCTTGCCGAGCGACCCGCGTTTGTCCTCCACAACGGCGACCTGGTCAACACCGGATACATCGCCAAGCAGTGGGGACTGCTGTTTTTCGAACCCGCACGCCGTCTGATGCACTCCGTTCCCCTGTATCCCGTGCTCGGCAACCACGAAGAGCGCGCACAGCTCTTCTTCGACTACTTCTCGCTTCCCGGAAACGAGGCCTGGTATAGCTTCGACTTCGGCAACGCGCACTTCGTCGTGCTGGACAGTCCGAACGAGGATCAGATGGAGTCGGACAGCGAGCAGATCCGCTGGCTGCACGACGACCTCGCCGCCAGCACCGCGACCTGGAAGTTCGTCAACTTCCATCATCCTCCGTTCAGCTCGGGCGGTTTCTACCACGCGAGCGATCGCCTCGAACTCAAGAACCTGCTCCACCCCATCTTCGAGCAGTACGAGGTCGACTTCGTGTTCGCGGGTCACGACCACAACTACGAGCGCATGCTGCCGATCGGTTCGAAAAACGGCGATCACAAGGTCACGTACGTCGTCGTAGGCAACGGCGGAACCCCCTTGCGCTGGGTGGGCACCCGAGAGTGGACGGTGCACGCACAGCGGGTTTTCGGTTTCGTCACCGTTGATATCGACGGTCCGCGGCTGCGCCTGCAGTCCCAGACCCTCGACGGCGACGTGATCGACGAGCTGACACTCGACAAGGACGATCACGTGACCTACGACGCATACCTCGGCACAGCGCTCGATTTCGAGGCCATCGAGGACCCTGTCGTCGCCACGAATCGCTACGAAGCCGGCGATGACCTTGCCGACGACGACCTCTTCGAGGAGGCGCTGGTCGAGTTCCTGGCGGCGTACGAGGCGGATCCGACCTGCATCGAGGCGGTGGGCGGGCTCGCCGACAGCCTGCTCGAGCTGGGGAGAACCGAGGAGGCGATCGAGTGGGCGCTCACGGGCATCGAGATCCTGCCCCAATTCACCGGGTCCTACGGGGTGCTGGTGGGGGGCTACCACGCTCTCGGCAACGACGACAGGGCGTTCGAGTGGGCCTCTCGTTGGCGGGAGATCGCCCCCGACTCGACCGGCCCCCACGAGGCAATGGCCGAGATCTACGTTGACCGCGGTGAGCTCGATGCCGCGATCGAGGAGTTGGAGATGGCTCTCGCGATCCTGCCGTCGGACGCCGAGATCCACTTCGATCTCGGCAGGCTGTATGAAGAGAAGGGCGACGTCGAAACAGCTCTGGGATCCTTCGTTCGTGGTTTGTACTGGTTCATGGAGGAGCACGAACAGGATGAAGAGGACCTGAAGGATTACATAGCGATCTGGGAGCGCGTCGCCGCATCGTTGGAAAACGAGCTTGCCAGCAGATGACGCCGCGACCCGTTACCATCCCCACGGAGAATCGAATGGCAGATTCCCTGCGCGTTGCTGTATGGGTTCTTTTGTTGCTGGTGATCGTCTCCGTGGCGTGCGGCACCCCCGACATCGGCAGCTCCACCAAGACCATCGGCGTCTCCCTGCTGACCCGGGCCCACGTGTTCTACCGCGACCTCGAGGACGGACTGCGGGCGGCGGCAGAGGAGCACGATTACGAGCTGCTCATCAACGCCGCCGAGTGGGACGCGAGTCGGCAGATCGCGCAGATGGAGGACTTCATCACCCGCGGGGTGGACGCGGTGGTCGTCTGCCCGGTCGACTCCAGCGGCATCGGTGCGGGAGTCCGGGCCGCCAACCGGGCAGGAGTCCCGGTGTTCACCGCTGACATCGCGTCGTTCGGCGGTGAGGTTGTCTCCCACATCGCGTCCGACAACATCGCCGGTGGCCGGCTGGCCGGCGAGTATCTGGTCGAGCTCCTGCACGGCAAGGGTCGGGTGGCGATCATCAATCAACCCATCGTGACCTCCACCCTGGATCGAGTGCAGGGCTTTCGCGAGGTCGTCCAGGCCTACCCGGGAATCGAGATCGTCGCAGACGTTAACGGCGACGGTGTGCGGGACAAGGCGCTGCGGGCGGCCTCCGACGTTCTCCAGGCCCACCCGGATCTCGATGGGATCTTCGCCATCAACGACGACTCGGCCCTCGGAACCCTCGACGCCGTCGAGGATTTCGGACGGGATGACGTCGTCATCATCGGCTACGACGCGATCCCGCCGGCCCGGGACGCGATCATGAAGGGCCGGGCACTCAAGGCGGACGTGGTGCAGTACCCGTTCAAGATCGGCCAGAAGACCATCGAGACCATCGCTGACTACTTCGCCGGCACGCCGGTGCCGGAGGTGGTTCCCGTCGAGGTGGGCATCGTCGACAGGGCGTCACTGCTGGCAGAAGAGTCGCAGTAGACCCTCCCACCCGACCCCGGGGATGAGAGGTTGAGGGTGTGAAAGTTTGAATCCGGACCAGACCGCGCGCGGGTGGTTCCCCTCATCCCCTCAACCCCAGGTGCCGTGCTTCCTGAACGCATCGAGGCATCAGGGACGTCGCCTCGGCAGCACCGAGTGGTCGCCCCATCCGACTCTGGATGCTGGACTTGTCACGGCGTGGCCACACGCCAAGCCGGATCCCCCACCCGCCGCCCGGGGATGAGAGGGCGAGATGGCGAAGGTCCGCGGCAGACCCCATTCTCCGAGGAATCCTTCATTCCCTCATCCCCAGGTGCCGAAGGCACCGGTCACCCCCTCACCCCCTCCCATGGTCGGCGGCCTCGAGAGCGCAGGGTATTCTTGCTAAGGTGTCAACGCCATGACGACGCCACCCACCACGGGCGAAGCCGTGCAGAATCACGGCACCTCCGATCGACCGCTCCTCCGGATGACCGGCATCTCCAAGACCTATCCGGGCGTGACCGCCCTGGAAGACGTCGACCTCGAGCTCATGGCCGGAGAGGTGCACTGCCTGGTCGGCGAGAACGGCGCCGGGAAATCGACTCTCGTCAGAATCCTGGGAGGCGCCGAGCGGCCCGACGAAGGCAGCATCTCGCTGGGCGGCAGGGACCTGTCGGTGCGCACCCCCGTCGACGCGCTCCGGGCCGGCATCGGCGTCATCTACCAGGACTTCAAGCTCGTGCCCCATCTGAGCGCTGCCGAGAACATCTCACTCGGGCAACTGCCAACGAGAGGCACCGTGCCGGTCGTCGATTGGCCGGCTCTGCACGAGCGCGCCCGCGGGCTGCTCGCCCTGCTCGGAGAAGATCTCCCACCCGATCGACGAGTCGCCGACCTCAGCCCCGCCCAACAGCAGATGGTCGAAATCGCCAGAGTTCTGAATCACGATGCCCGGTTGATCGCCATGGACGAGCCCTCGGCCACACTCACCGACCGAGAGCTGGACAACCTGTTCGGCCTCATCCGCAGATTGACGGGGCAGCGGGTAGGGATCATTTACATCTCTCACCGCCTGCAGGAAATCGACGACATCGGTGACCGGGTCACGGTGTTGCGCGATGGCCGAAACGTGGGGACCTTTCTGAGCGCAAACCTCGACCGATCCAATCTGGTACGCCACATGGTCGGGCGTGACATCGAGGACGAGCGCTCCAGGAACGTCCCCGACACCGGCGAGGAGATCCTCCGGGTCGAGCATCTTCGACGCCCCCCGTCCGTCCACGACGTGAGCTTTGACGTGCGGCGAGGCGAGGTGTTCTGCATCTCCGGACTGGTCGGCTCCGGCCGCACCGAGGCGGCTCGGCTGGTCTTCGCAGCGGACCGCAAGCGGTCCGGTCGGATCCTCCTGTCCGGCAGGGAGATCGATCCACGCACACCGCGCCAGGCGATCGATCTCGGCATCGGCCTGCTCACCGAAGACCGGGACCGGCAGGGCCTGATCATGGAGCTGTCCGTGCGGGACAACATCCTGCTGAGCCGATTGACGGCGCTGCGGCGACACCTCGGAATCGACTGGAAGAGGGCGGACGAGGCGAGCCAGGGCTTCGTCGAGGCCCTGCGGATCAGAACTCCGGACCTCCACCAGAAGGTGGTTCACCTGAGCGGCGGCAATCGACAGAAGGTGGTGCTCGCCCGTTGGCTGTTCACCGACGCCAAGCTGCTGATCTTCGACGAACCGACAAAGGGTATCGACGTGGCGGTCAAGCGGGAGATCCACGCCCTGCTGCGTGACCTCGCCGGTCGCGGCATCGGGGTCGTCGTGATTTCGTCCGACCTGCCCGAAGTTCTCAATTTGGGAGATCGCATCGGCGTGATGCGCGAGGGAAGGATGATCGAGATACTCGGCAGGGACGAAGCCACCCAGGAACGGATCATGCAGATCGCCACGGGCACCGCGTCCGGGATTGGATCGGGGCAATGACGAAAACTATCGCGGACCGGTTGGTGGCGACAGTCAAGGAGTACGGCATCGTCGTGGCGTTCGTGGTGGAGATCCTCGTCTTCAGCGCGGTTTCGGACCACTTCTTCACGGTCTCCAACCTGACCAACGTCACCTTGCAGACCTCGGTCCTCGCCATCATCGCCGCCGGGATGACCTTCGTCATCCTCACCGCCGGAATCGATCTGTCGGTCGGTTCATTGGTCGCGGCGTCGGGAGTCGTGTGCGCCCTCCTACTCAAGCTCCCGGTCCCGGCAGCGCCGGCCATCCTCCTCGGCATCGCCGGCGGCATCGCGATCGGATTGCTCAGCGGGGCCCTGTCAGGCCTGTTCATCGCCAGGTTCGCCATAACGCCATTCATCGCCACCCTCGCGATGATGACGATCTGGCGGGGCGCGGCCTACCTGATGGTCGGCGGACGCCCGGTGTGGGGTCTGCCCGAGCAGTTCGATTTTCTGGGCAGCGGGCGCCTCGCCGGGGTCCCGTTTCCAACCGTGGTCATGATCGTGGTGTACGTCGTCGCCTGGTTCGTGCTTGCCCACACCCCGTTCGGACGTCACGTGTACGCGGTGGGTGGAAACGCGGAGGCGGCACGGCTCGCCGGCATCAGGACCAACAGCGTTCTTGTCCTGGTGTATGTGATCTGCGGTGGCCTCGCGGCATCGAGCGGAGTACTCCTCGCCTCCCGCATGAGCAGCGGTCAGCCCAACGCCGGCCTGATGTTCGAGTTGGAGGTGATCGCGGCGGTCGTGGTCGGCGGCACCAGCCTGTTCGGCGGCCGAGGCGGCATCATCGGCACCTTCTTCGGCGCGATGCTCATCGGGGTGCTGCGCAACGGCCTCAACCTGGTGGGCGTCGAGTCCTACGTCCAGCAGGTGGTTCTCGGCTTCGTCATCCTCCTCGCCGTCATGCTGGATCAGTTCCGGAAGACTGGCTGAACCCAGTCTCCGTCTCCGTCTCCGTCTCCGATTCCTCCAGGGAATTCACGGTCAGATCGGGCACGGGACGGGTCACGAATTGCAGTGTTCAAGCGCAACGCAGATGGCGCCGATGTCGCCGGTCCTCTCGCCGAGCTCTGCGGGCACGATGCGACACGCGGCCACGCCGCTGGCGATCGCCTCGTCTGCGAGTACCCGCCGCGCGGGATCGAGCACCAGATCCCCCAGGCGGACGCCCATGCCGCCGACCACGATCATCTCGGGGTTGAGAACGTCGACGAGGACGGCCATCCCCCTGCCGAGATACTCGCCGGAGGTAGCCACGACCTTCAGGGCCAGTGGATCTCGCCTCTTCGCCCAGCTGGCGACGTCCCTGCCGGTGATCTCTCGTGGGTCCTTGTATCGTTCCCGCGTCCCGGACGACCCGATTTCCCGCGACAGCACGGCGAGCTCGGAGGCCATCAACTGGGCCATACCCGGACCGCTGCAGAACCCTTCGAAGGAGCCGCTCTTGTCGTATCTCCTCGGCCCGTGATCCGCGAGACGAACATGACCCACCTCACCGGCATGGTCGTTCGTGCCCCGATACAGGCGGCCGTTCAGGATGATCCCTGCCCCCATCCCGGTGCTGTACGTCAGGTAGACCAGATTCTCGACGCCTCTGCCCGCACCGAATCGCCACTCGGCGAGGGCCGCGGCGTTGGCGTCATTTTCGAGGTAGGTCGGGATGGACAGTTCCTCCTGGAAGATCTCCACGATGGGGAGGTTCTCCCAGCCACCGAGGTTCGGCGGACAAAGCACGACGCCTCTCTCCGTATCGAGCGGACCGCCGCTCGCGATGCCGAGTGCCTGGATGTCCTTCTGCGCAGCCATGCTCGCGGCCGACGACTTCAGCAGTTCGAGGGTGCGGTTTCTTCCTTCCGTACCGAGCTCGGTAGGGAACTCCTCTCGCTCGAGGATCGTGGCCGTCCGGTCGCCCAATACGACGGCACACTTCGTTCCGCCGATGTCGACTCCCAAGAACAGCGGTTCGCTCATGTTGGCTGCCCCAGGCCCCAGTCCGAGTTTCGCTTCCGCCCCGTCGGCCGGGGCGCCGGATGCCTGGCACCGGTCACTTCAGGTACTCGAGCATGGCCCGCGCGGTCGCTGCATCGGCGTGGTCCGGTGCCAGGTCGAGAAAGGTCTGGAACGCCGACCTCGAGCAGTCCGCATCCCCGAGGGAGTTGCAGCACAGGCCGAGCAGGTAGTGCGCCTCGGCGAGATCGGGCCTGACCTCGACGATCACCTCGAGCAGGGTTCGCGCGGTGTCGAACCGGTTGTTTTCGAACGACTGACGGGAATGGCTCAGCATCTCGGTTTCGACGATGGGGGGATCCGCCGACCCGAGCCTTCGGGCAGCTGAGGTAATCCGTTCCGTATCGCCCAGCATGAGCACCGCGAAGTACAGCGTCCGTATGCCTTCCGGGTCGTCCGGTTCGAGCTGGAGCAGCCGATCGGCAGCCTCGGCCGCCGCCGCGTAGTCCTCGCGTTCCATCGCGATCGCCGCCAGCGCCCGGTGGGGCGCCGAAAACTCCGGATCAATCTCCGCGGCCTGCCGGAACTGCTCCTCCGCCGTCGCAAGCTCACCCGCCTGCAACGCCTCCACGCCGAGGTTGAACACCGGGATCGCCGCCTGTCGCTGCTCGCTCGTCTGTTCCACCACGGGGCGAGGCGTCGGGGTCGGGGCTGCTCTCTCGGCCTGCTCGATCGGAGCGGCCGGTCGTGCCATCACGACCTCGACGAAGGCGATATCCGTGCTCGTCGATTGCACGAACACCGCCGTCTCGGCATAGCCGTCGAGCCGACAGCGCACCTCGTAGATCAGGCCCCGGTCCGGGGTGCGGACGAGGAAGGTCCCCTTCTTTCGGGTCGTGACCTCGAGTGGAATGGAGCTCGACTCGGTGGTGACGGTCACGAGAACACCGGCCAGCGGCTCGCCCTGCTCGTTGCGCACCTTGCCCTGGATGGTCCCGGGAGCGGCAGCACTCACGGTTCGAGTTGTTCCGACCAGCATCGAGACGAAGAACGCTATCGCGAGCACTACTGCGAAACGGACTCTCATCGTTCCCCCCTGACGGTCAATGACGGCCGGGCTCCGCGGCCACCGGTGGAGTATGTCACCCCGAGAACCACGGCCGCAAGCGACCGGCTTCTCATCATGGGCTGGTACAGTCGAACCGTGCACAGACGCCTGACGATCGGATTCCTCGGGCTGCTCGTCGCGATTCTCGTCGGCGGGTTGAAGCAGCTGACGGCGGCCGACTCCGATACAGCGCAACGCGCAGTCGAGCGGCTGATGGCGACCGGGCCCGACCCGGCGCCACCGATCACCTCCGACGAGGAACACGCGGGTGCCGTTGCCCCGGTGCTGACTCCGAGGACCCCCCTCCTCTACCACGATGACACCCTCCCGGCCACGGATCCTCGCGAAGCGCGATACCTCGTGAGCGAGGGCCGGATCTTCGTTCTCGACGGCGTTCCCCGGGTCGGACAGGTCGAACCGATGCTGCGCATCCGACCGGTGGACGGCGGCCAGCACATCGCATTCATTGTCCGCTCGACTCTGACACCGCACGGCCCCGTGCTGGGGGACGGCGTCCTCGAGATCGTGTTCCCGGCTCCTGCGATCTTCCGACCCTCGGTTGAGGTTCGGAGCGCCTGGGTGTCGGGCCGAAGCGTCGATGCCACGGTTCTGCCCCACGCCCGGAGGGGGACCGTGACCGTGCAGGTTCCCGTCCGGGTCGCCGATCTGCGAGGAACCAACGGCACGCCTCGACCGGCCTCGGTGCTCGTCGAAGCCATCCTCGAGCTGCAGCGATACGACTCCGTGGACCCGATCAAGCTCACGGATCCGGAACCAGAGTCCATCCCGGCCCCCCTCGCAGAGCTCGCGACGTTGTCGATCGGCAGCGACTGTCGCGATGCCGATGAAAAGGAGAAGCTCTCACGCGCGGCACGGGCCGCCACTGCCACGGCGCCGGACAGCTACCAGCAGGTCCTGGCCGTCAACAGCTTCGTGAGCTCGAGGCTCCGCTACCTGGAGAGCCCCATCCGACGATGGCCCGGACAGATTCTCGAGGAGGAGGTCGGCGACTGTGACGACTACAGCGCGCTGACGGTCGCACTGCTGCGGGCGCTTGCGATTCCGTGTCGGCCGACGCGAGGGTTCCTGTACGACTTCGGCGCGGTCGCTCCCCACACTTGGGTCGAGGTGGCGCTGCCGCGGACGGACGGTGGCACGCACTGGTTCATCTGCGATCCGACTCTCGCCGCCGCGGCTCTATCCGAGGACGAGCGGGAATCCGCCGTCCAGCTCCCAAGCAGAGCTCATCTGTACCCCGCACAACCGTTGGTGGCCCCCTCCGGGCTTCCGGCTCACCACGTCACGGACATCCTGCTCAACACTGCCGCGTCAGGGAGGGACGAGGGCCGCGCACCGGCCGATCTCGAGCGTTACATGCTCGACGTATCCACGGGTGTCGCACGTGCCTTCAACGGTCGGGCCGACGCGCTGGCACGCGCGAACCTGCTCGTCCGACGAGAGCTCCCGCTGTCGCCCGGCAGCAGTTACGTGATCGGTGAGCGGACCATCACCGAGGGCAGAAGCACGCTGAGAACCATGCTCGAGAGCGAGGAGCGGATCGTTGTCGAGCTGGTGGCGGTCGGCGACGGTGTGGATCTCGGCGACGAGGGTGAACGCGAGGTCATAGAAGCCCTCCGCGCTTCCTACGGCCAGCTCGACTGGCTGCTGTTTCACGGTCTGCCGGCACACCACTGCCTCGAGCTCGCCTACGCACGCGATCCGCACTCGGACCACCTCCAACGGGTCCGGCTCTCGTTCAATCGGTACCTGGTGCAGTGTCACCTGCGACCGATCCTCAAACGGATGCGCAAGCAGGGGCTGTGGACCGATCAGGAGGCTGGCCTGGTGGAGAACCTCCACCGCACCTCGGGCGGCACCAACCTGTACTATCTCCAGGAGCTCGCGCGGCGACGTGTCTCAGAATCCAATCACGTGCGGTAACCCGACGAGCTCAGCGACCGGCCCGTATCCGTCTCCGAACGTCCGATCAGGCCTCCACGCGCAGGCGGGCACGGAGACGGGTCAAATCGTCATCGCCGTGAACCCGCCGTCGACGCGCACGATCGCGCCGGTGACGAAAGAGGACGCCCGCTCCGACGCCAACCAGACGACCGCGCCGGCCAGCTCCTCGGGCTCGCCGAACCGATCCATCGGTGTGTGGCCCATGATCGACTCGATCCGGTCCGCGGTGAGCACCTTTCGATTCTGCGCGGCCGGGAAGAAGCCGGGCGCGATCGCGTTGACCCGGACCCGATGGGGTGCCCACTCGCGGGCCAGGAACTGGGTGAGATTGTTGACGCCCGCCTTGGTGATCGAGTAGGTGAATACCTTGCTCAGTGGAGGGCCGGACGAAGCCGAAGAGATGTTGATCACCGACCCGCCGTCGCCCTGATCGATCAGCCGCCGGCCGAACACCTGACACGCGACGAAGATGCTTCGCAGATTGACGTCCAGGATTCTCTGCCACTCCTGCTCGGCGATGTCGAAGAACGGCGTCGCCGAGTTGATCCCCGGGGCGTTGAGCAGGACATCGACTCGGCCCCACTCGCCGACCACCTGATCGAGCGCCCCTTCCAGATCTTCTCGTCTGGTGGCATCGACCCGTACACCCATGGCGTCGGTGCCGTTGTCGTTTCGGATCTCGAGCGCACGCTGATGGGCGGCGTCTTCGTCGAGGTCGAGCACCGCCACCCGGGCACCCGCCTTTGCCAGCGCCTCGGCCATCGCACCTCCGAGCACGCCTCCGGAACCGATGGTGACGGCGACTTTTCCAACCAGCGAGAAGAGATCGTACAGGTAGCTCATGGGGCCCTCCCTCTCTCGGGTCGATGATTCGATGCTGGATGCTGGATGCTGGATCCCCCACCCAACCGGCTTGCGCAGTCAACGCGATTGACAAAGAACCTCTTGAAGGCTCTACCGGCGTCCCTGACTTTGTGACTTGTGGACTTTTCGACATTTCGGCGTATCTACTTCCTAGTAACCAAACACTTTCGGTAACCACAGACTCAACCAGGGAACGTAGGTCACCACCAGCAGCGCGAGCACCATCGCGACGTACATGGGGAGCAGCGGTCTGACCACCGATGTGATGCTGGTCCCGGCCACCCCGCACCCCACGAAGAGTACGCTGCCAACCGGTGGCGTGCACAGCCCGATGCACAGGTTGAGCACCATCACGATCCCGAAGTGGGTCGGGTCCATCCCCAACTCGGTCACCACCGGCAGGAAGATCGGCGTGAAGATCAGCACCGCCGGGGTCATGTCCATGAAGGTACCCACCGCCAGCAGGAGCACGTTGATGATCAGCAAGACCATTACCGTGTTGTCGGTCAGGGCGAGCAGGGCCGCGCTCACGTTCTGGGGGATGTTCTCGTAGCTCAGCAGCCACGACATGGCGGTCGAGGTGCCGATCAGCAGCATCACGATGGCGGTGGTGGCCACCGTGGCGAGCAGGATCTGTGGCAGGTCGCGCACCGTGATCTCGCGGTACAGGAAGGCCAGCACCCCGGAGTACAGCACCGCCACGGCCGCCGCCTCGGTGGCGGTGAAGATCCCGGCCACAATGCCGCCGATGACCACCACCAGCAGGAACAGGCTCGGCAGGGCGGCGAAGAGCTTCATCACCACCTCACGCACGTTCAGCGTGCCCGCCACCGGGTAGCGCTTGCGCACCGAGATTGCACCGGCCACGAGCATCAGCGACAGTCCGACGAGGATCCCCGGCAGGTATCCGGCCAAAAACAGCGCGGCGATGGACACACCACCCGACGCCAGCGAGTACACGATGAGGATGTTGGACGGCGGGATCACCAGCCCGGTGGTGGCCGAGGTGATGTTGATCGCGGCGGTGAAGTTCCTGTCGTAGCCCTCATCCACCATTCGCGGGCCCACCACCCCACCGATGGCCGAGGCGGCCGCGACCGCCGATCCTGAGATCGCCCCGAAGAGCATCGACGCCAGGACGTGCACGTAGGCGAGGCCGCCCGGCAGCATGCCGAGCGCCGCCTTCGCGAAGTCGATCAGCCGGCGGGCGATGCCGCCCCGATTCATCAACTGGCCGGCGAGGATGAAGAACGGGATCGCGAGCAGCGCGAAGCTGTCCAGGCCGGTGGCCATGCGCTGGGCCACGGTTGTCAACGCCGGTTCCGAGGCCATGCCGAGCAGCATGGTGATCAGGGTGCCGATGCCGATGGCGAAGGCCACGGGCACGCCGAGCAGCAGCAGTGAGGCGAAGACCGCTACCAGCACGAGGACGTGAATCCACTCCATCAGGCGGCCCCACCGTCGTCGTCACCGGACCGCGCCCAGCGGACCTCGTCGGCCGCGTGAAGCGCGGCGAAGAACATCATGAGCAACCCACTCAGCGGCAGGACCAGGTAGACGTACCCGAGCGGCACCTGCAGCGCGGCCGAGGTCTGACCGAGACTCAGCGTGAGCCGCACCAGGCTGGCCCCGCCGATCACCAGCACGAGCAGGGCGAACACGAAGATGCACGCCTCGACGAAGAGCAGCAGCAGGTGGCGCCGGCGCCCCTCGAGCTTCTCGGGCAGAAGGTCGATGGACAGGTGGATCCGCTTGCCGGCGGCGTAGGAGGCGCCGAGCAGGCCGACCCAGACCAGCAGGTAGCGCGCCACCTCCTCGGTGTACGAGCTGGGATTCCTCAGCAGGAATCGGGTCGCCACCTGCCACAGCACGTTGACGACCATGACGCCCATCAGGACTACCAGGGTCCACTCGAGCACCCGTTCCACCGCGGCGCGGAGTGTCGGCATCACTGATCAGCGCCCTCTGCGTCATTCTCCAGAGCGGCCTCCATCTCCTTCCCCAACGCCCTGATCCGCTCGATCCAGCGATACACCTCCGGCTCCGAGCGGTACTCCTCGATCAGCGGGGCCACCGCGTCCGCGAACGGCGCCTTGTCCGGGTGCAAGATCTCGACGCCGGCCTCGGCCACGGCGGTCAACGCGTGGTCCGAGGCCTCCTGCCAGATCACCTTTTGGTGCTCGGCCGCGTCCAGCGCGGCGCGCTGCAGGATTTCCTGTTCCTCGCGGGTCAGTCGGTTCCAGCTGTCGGTGCCGATCAGGAGCACGTCGGGCACAAAGGTGTGCTCGTCCAGGCTGTAGTACCGGCACACCTCGTAGTGGCGCGACAGGTAGAACGACGGCGGGTTGTTCTCGGCGCCGTCGACCACCCCCTGCTGGAGGGCAGTGTAGATCTCACCCCACGATATGGGTGTGGCCGAACCGCCGAGCGCGCGCACCATCCGGATCGCGGTAGCGCTCTCCTGGGTGCGGATCTTCAACCCCTCCAGGTCGGCCGGCGAGAGCACTGGCCGCTCGCGGGTGTAGAACGATCGGCTGCCAGCGTCGAAGTAGCACAGGCCACGCAGCCGGGAGCCCTCCCCCTGCAGCAGGAGCTCGCGCCCGATCGGCCCATCCAGCACCGCGAACAGGTGCTCGCGCCCAGCAAACAGAAATGGCACGGTCAGCACCTTGAACGCCGGGACGAACGACTCGGCCACGCTCGCCGACACCTTGGTGATTCCGATCGAGCCGATCTGAATCAGCTCCACGCACTCGCGCTCCGATCCCAGCTGCTCGGACGGGTAGATGTCGATCCGCATCCGGCCGTTGGATCGCTGGGAAACGATGTCGCACATGTAAACGATCGCGCGGTGAACCGGGTGGGTCACGTCGAGGCCGTGCGCGAGCTTGAGCACGGTGGTGTCGGAACGACCGGCGCATCCGACCAACGCGCAGCCGATAGAGAGAGCAACAAAGAGCCCGTGCCACTGGATCAACATCCGGCAGCGGCTTTCTGGACGCGTCACTACGCCTTCGAACTCGAGTGTTGAGCGTCGCCGCCGCGTTGTCACTCTGTGCAGAGTGTCAGGACGATTCAACGCTCCCCCTTCCGTCAGGTATCTGGGTTGCCCGATGTGTGGTCCGCCTCAGCCTTCGTCTACCTCCTCGCGCTCCCGCTGCTGCATCTCAAGGGCCCACCTGAGGTGGATATCCATCGTCTTCCGGGCCAGCTCGGGGTCGTGGTCTCGAATCGCCTGGAAGATCTTCCGGTGGTGCTCCGCCGCGGCGCGCGCGCCCTGCCAGTGGTAGAAGACGTCCTTGCGCTGCTCGTAGAAGAAATCCGTAACCATGTCCAACAGCGCGGCGAGCATCGGGTTCTCTGCCGCGTGGGCGACCGCCCGGTGAAAGCCGATATCGTGGACCAGAAACCGCTGCGGGTTCTCGCGAAATGCGAAGCACTCCATCACCTCCTCGGAGATTGCGGCGAGATGCTCGGCGGTCGCGCGTTCCGCGGCGAGCTCGGCGATATCCAGTTCGAGAACCTTGCGCACCTCGAACAGATGGTGGTCTGTAATGCCGTGCAGCGACGCAAGCAGACCGAGCGGTTTGCCGCCGACAAAAGGCGACGCCATGGTGATGTAGGTGCCCGAGCCGTGGCGGGACTCGACCACGCCAAGGGCCGCCAAGGCGTGCAGAGCGGTGCGGACGCTCGGCCTACTGACCCCTACACGGGTCGCGAGATCCCGCTCCGCTGGCAATCGGTCGCCGGAGGAGAACTCGCCGCTTTCGATCAGCTTCCGGACGTAGGCCACCACCGCCTCGGCCGCCATGGGTTCAGCGTGCCGGCGAGCCTCGACAGCAGACTGGTTCAGATCAGTACCTTTGTTTTGAGTCATGTGGTATTACCACTTTTGAAAAGTGTACCACCCCGCGCGGCCAACCGCAACCCATCGTTCACAACGCCGGATTTTGCGCGGTGAAAGCACCTGTGATCCATAGCCACCCTTTCAATACCTGACTTCACCGATCTGACTCTCACTGCTTGACTTCCAACACCGGAGAATGTAAACAAGGGTTCCAGGTGACATAGTGGTCAATCCAATAGGCGATCGGAAGCTAGTGCAGAGGGCCGTGGAGTCGTGATCCACCGCGGCGCCGCTCTCATCGTGACCGCGGGCCTGGTGGCCTGCGCCCAGCCCACCGTCGGGCAGGCGCCGAACGCCGAACGCGTGCACGACGTGCGCGAGAGCATCAGGATCGCCGCCAACTACGCCGCAGATCGACTGCTCATCCCTGAGGGTCGGTCGCGTGGCGACTACGACATCACCACCGGTGAATGGTTGGAGTACGAGCCGGCCTGGCACACCGGCCAGGTGGTGGCCGGACTGCTGGGCGCCCACGACGTGCTGGGTGACGAACGATATCTGGAGCGCGCGAAGGACGGCGCCGACTGGTTCATCGGTCTGCGGATGGACGAGCCGCCGGCACTACGCGGCATGCTTCGGGCGTGGCACGACGAGGCCAACCCGAGGATCACCATGACCACCCTCACCGACGGCGCAGCGCCCATCTTCGAGGTACACCGCCGAACCGGTGACCCGGCGGTTCTCGACGCGTTGCGTGACGCCGGCGACTGGATGATCGATCTCTACATCCCCGAGCGGCGGATGTTCTACGACGTGATCACGGCTGACGGCCGGGTGATGGGACGTGACCTGCCCATGGATCCGTCGATCCGAAAGGACGACGCCCGGTACGGCACCGAGGGTTCGTACTTCGCCCACCTGTACCGGGCGACCAGCGATGAAAAGTACCTCCCCTACTTTCTGGAGCCGGCCGAGCAGATGGTCGCCGACCAGAAGAACGGGGTTTGGCCCCAGCTGCGGCCCAACGACCCGGAGAGCGGCTCGCTGCACGGAAGGTTCAACATCTGGTACGCCGAGGCGATGCTCGAGGCGTACGATCTGACCGGTGACGAGCCGTACCTCGAGGCCGCGCTCGCCACCGCGCGCGCCTACGCCACCTTCCCGGATCCGGACGGCACCATGTACTACCGCCACCGGTTCGACGGTTGGCGTTCGCTACAGTCGCCGAGCGGCTCGGTGCTGGCCTTCACCGGCGTGCTGTGGCTCCGCCTCAGCCGGCTCGGCTACCTCGAGTTCGACCCGCTGATCGAGCGCGCGGTGGACTGGCTGCTGGCAAACCAGTATCCGGTCGATCACCCGGACCCCAATCTGGCTGGAGCCTACCTCGAGTTCTGGACCAAGGTGAAGAACGGGGATTTCCGCATCTATCAGCGGGACATAGCCACCGCCTTCGGGCTGCGATTTCTGTCGGACTACTTGAAGGCTCATGGGAAAGCGGTAGGAACAGCCAAATGACCATGCGGATTCTGTCGCTGACGGGCGCGTTGCTGATGACCCTCGCCGTCCCCCATGCGGCCGAGCCGCCTATGCTCGAGCTGACCCCGGACGGTCAACTCCTGCTCACCGAAAACGGCTTCGAGCAGGTGCTCGAGCTCGACCTGGAAGGCAACGTTTTCGGCCGCTACGGCGGTCCCCCGGCAAGGCAACGAGCCAATTCGGTCTCATCCACCGGATCGCGCTCGCGCCCCACCGGGCGATATTCGTCACCGAAGTTTTCAACTGGCGGGTGCAGCGCCTGGTGCCGAGCGATGAATGAGGGGGCATGATGAAACACTTCACGACATTGTTGGTGGTAGGTCTCACGCTTACCTGCGCCCTTCCGACCGGCGCCGAGGACTACGGTACGCCGCTTTCAAACCTGTACGCCCGCACCCGCACCGACCTGAGCGGCCCGTGGCGGTACATCGTCGATCCCCTGCAGAGCGGCCGTGTCACCGACAAGGGCACGCGCTATCCCTTCCCGCTCGACATCAAGCAGCAGCCTGGCGGCACCCTGGTCGAGTTCGACTGGGACCAGCAGGCATCGATCGTCGTCTCGCAGGACTGGAACAGCCAGATCGAGGCACTCGAGTTCTACACCGGTCTGGTCTGGTACCGGCGCACCTTTGACTTCTTCCCTCAGGACGAACGGAGGTACTTCCTGTACTTCGAGGCCGCAAACTACCACACCACCGTGTACTTGAACGCGGAGAAGATAGGCGAGCATGAGGGTGGCTTCACCCCGTTCGCGTTCGAGATCACCGACCGCGTGCACAAGGGGCGCAACTCGCTGGTTGTGGGCGTCGACAACACGCACACGTCGGAGACTATCCCCGAACTGGCCTACGACTGGTGGAACTACGGTGGGATCACCCGCCCGGTGCACATCGTCGACGTGCCCGAGACCTACATTCACGACCTTTGGATAGCGTACAGCGCGGAGAACGGCGGCGTGCTCACCGGGTCGCTCTTGCTGGACGGGACGCAACAGGCGAACACCGAGGTGCGGATCGAGATCCCCGAGCTGAACATTGCCGAAACTGTTCACACCGCAGATGACGGCGTCACCACCTTCGAGATCTCGCCGCCCCCGATCGAGTTGTGGTCGCCGGAGCACCCGAGGCTGTACACCGTCACCGTCTCCTCGGCACTCGACAGCGTCTCGGACCAGGTCGGTTTCCGAACCGTTGCCACCCACGGCCACGACATCCTTCTCAACGGCGAACCGATATTCCTCCACGGCATCTCGATTCATGAGGAACCGATCGGTCCGGTTGGTCGTCGCGGCCTCGACTGGAAGACCGCAGAGCAACTTCTCAGGCTGGCACGAGACGAGCTCGGCTGCAACTTCGTCCGACTCGCCCACTACCCCCACTCGGAGAAGATGACCCGGCTCGCCGACCGTCTCGGCCTGCTGGTGTGGAGCGAGGTCCCGGTCTACTGGGCGATTGCATACACCAACGAGCATACCCGCGACGTGGCGGTGAACATGGTCACCGAGAACGTGATGCGGGACCGAAACCGCGCTTCCGTCATCGTTTGGAGTGTCGCGAACGAAACTCCGATCCATGACGAGCGGGGTGCGTTCCTCGGCGCCATGATCGATCGGGTGCGAACGCTCGATCCGACCAGGCTGGTGTCGGCGGCGCTCGATCGCACGACCAAGGAAGGCGACACGATCATTATCGACGACCCCTTGGGCGAGCGCCTCGATCTGCTGGCGGTGAACGAATATGAGGGCTGGTACGGCAGCCGCTCCATCGACGACATCACGAATCTCCGGTGGGAGACGCCCTACGAAAAGCCAATGATCTTCTCCGAGTTCGGTGCCGGCGCGCTGTTCGGATTTCACGGTCCCAAGCACGAGCGGTGGACCGAGGAATACCAGCAGCACTTCTATCACCAGACCTTGAAGATGACCGAATCGATTCCTTTCTTGCGCGGTGCCTCGCCGTGGATCTTGAAGGACTTTCGCTCACCGCGCCGGTTCCACGGCCTGTACCAGAACTTCTGGAACCGAAAGGGCCTGGTGTCCGAGACGGGCGAGAAGAAGCTCGCCTTCTTCGTGCTGCGGGACTGGTACGCGACGATCAAGGCTGCTCATTCGGCAGGTGGGTCATGAACCCGCTCGAGGGCCAGGTGGCGGTGATTACCGGCGCCTCCAGTGGCATCGGTCGTGGCGTCGCGCATGAACTGGATGCAGCCGGGATGCGACTGGTCCTGACGGCACGCCGCGCAAATCGACTGGAATCGCTGGCGGACGAGCTCGAGAGTGTTGCCGTGGTGGTGGGCGACGTCACCCATGAGGACATGCCTCGGCGCCTGATCGACGCGGCCCTCGAATCGTTCGGACGCTGTGACGTGTTTTTGAACAACGCCGGCATCATGGACACCGGCCCGATCGACAACGTCGACGTCGATCGTCTGTGCCGCAACGTCCGGGTAAACTTCGAGGCGGCGGTGCGAATCGCCTATGCGGCGCTGCGACAGTTCAAGGCCCAGGGTTCCGGCTATCTGATCAACACCTCCAGCATCCTCGGCACCAAGGTGCGGCCGACCGCGGGTGTCTACGCCGGTACCAAGTACGGCATCGAGGCCCTCACTGAGGCGCTTCGAATTGAAGTGGCGGGAACCGGAATTCGGGTGGGCTGCATCGAACCGGGACTCGTGATGACAGAGCTGCAGGACCACTTCGAGGTCCATCCACGCGACATGCTGGGTATCGAGCGGCCACTCGAACCGGCAGACATCGCTCGTGTGGTGCGGTTCATGCTCGAGCAACCGCCCCACGTCGTCATCCCGCGCATCATGGTCCTGCCAACGGAGCAGCCGATGTAGGTACAGGGAATGATGCAAAGACTCACGATTGAGCTATGAATCGGATCCTCGAAACATTGACGACTGACAGCGAAAGTCGACGGCATCGGTCGCGTTCCACCGGTGCGTTGCAGCCTCGACTCGTCCGTAACTGACAGGAGGTCGTCCCCACATGAGTGACAGACGCGAACCCTCATTCCTCGGAGAGAACCATCTGCTGGGCTCCCCAATCGCGTGCACGCTATTCGAAAAGATACGGAATCTCCCGATAGTCGACGCCCACAATCACGCGGACGTTTCCGAAATCGTGGACAACCGGCCCTGGAGCGATTTCTGGCAGGTGGAGGGCGCCGTCGACCACTACGTGTGGGAGATGATGCGCAGGCGCGGGGTTCCAGAGGAGAAGATCACCGGAGGGGCCTCGAATCACGAGAAGTGGCTGGCGCTGGCAGATGTCTTTCCGCAACTCGTGGGCAACCCCATCTACGAGTGGATCCACCTCGACCTCAAACGTCGGTTCGGCATCGACGAGGTGATCCGGCCGTCCAGTGCGGAGGCGATCTGGCAGGAGACTTCGGCCAGGCTGGCCGAACCCGAGATGCGGCCTCAGCAGGTCCTCGAGGCCATGCAGGTGGAGGTCATGTGCACCACCGACGACCCAACGGTGCACCTGCCCCACCACGAACGCGCGCGGGATGAGCTCGCCCAGCTCCGAATCCTGCCGACCTGGCGGCCTGACAAGGCGATGAATATCGAGTTGGACTCCTGGCGGCCGCTGGTCGACCGACTGGGGCGGGAGACCGAGTTCGATACCTCGACGCTCGAGGGTTTCGAGCGGGCCCTGACGGCGACGCACGAGTACTTCCGGCACATGGGCTGTGTGGCAAGTGACCACGGGCTGACCGTGCCGTGGGGGCACCGTGTTGATCAAGCCAAGGCGGCGGCCGTTCACGCCAGCGCCTTCGCAGGGCACCGGCCCGACCACGACGACGTGGCCGACTACCAGGCCTACATGATGCGTTTCTTCGCACACCTGAACGCCGACGCCGACTGGGTCATGCAGCTGCACATCGGCGCGGTACGCGACTATCGCGACCGGCTGTTCGACACACTCGGTCAGGACTCCGGCGGCGACGTGTCCGATCAGCAGATCCCGATTGTCGAGCCGTTAGGCCAGTTTCTCAACACCTTCGACGGCCGCCTGCAGGTCGTGCTCTACTGCCTCGACCCCAGCCACCAGCCCTCACTGACCACAGTCGCCCGAGCATTCCCAAGCGTCAGCCTTGGAGTGCCGTGGTGGTTCAACGACAGCCCCTTCGGAATCGAGACACACCTGCGGTACATCGCCTCGGTCGATCTGCTCGCCAACTCGGCCGGCATGGTCACCGACTCACGCAAGCTGATTTCGTTCGGCTCTCGGACCGAAGTGTTCCGGCGCGTGCTGTGCGACGTCGTCGGCGAGATGGCGGAGCGTGGTCGGACCCCGATTCCCGAGGCAATCGACCTCGTGACGGCGGTCGCCTACGACCGACCGAAGGCGTTGTTCTTCGGCGGCTGAACTGTCGCAATGTTGTCCGCCGCTCATCCACCCCACGTCGACGACCGTCCCTCATATGCGCCGGCGGCGTGTCGCGCACGCGCTGACCTCGAGCCGGTCTCATCCCGTGGAGTCAAAGGTAGAATCACGACATCGAATGCGTTCCTGGCCGCGTGCCGTCGAGTTGGTGCGATCCGGTGATCATCACAGGTTTCGTGACGAGCCTGAAACGCCGTGCAGTGCGCACGGACTCAACGAGAAGGCAGGTGTGATGGAGGGCCGAGTGATGCGCGGGATCAGCAGATGGACCGTGGTGCTCGCCGCCGTCGTGGCGGTTGCAGCGGAGATTGGAGTGGGGCAGGACGTGCTGTTTCCGCTCACGCTCAAGCTCGAATCCGAGAACCTCCAACGCCCTCTGGTGTTTCTCGATCGATCACCCCGTGCGGGGGGCTCGTTCTGGTACCGCACGGCGGGCGGGACGTTCTACCTGAACAGCAGTCCGGCTGAACTCGCGCAGATCGCGGGGGGGTTCGAAGGTACGTGGCGCACCTCTGACGGCCGAACCGCGAGCGCCACGGTCACGCCGGTGGGCGAGGATTTCGTGCTCGAGCTGTCGGCACAACCTGATCACGACGTGCTCGGCTGGGGAATCGCCGTGCAGGCTGCGTCAGACGAGTTCTTCACCGGGGCTTTCGAGCGGACAGTCGACGGCGACCAGCGAGAGTCGTGGCGCGAGGCGATCACCGAGGCGATGGACCTGCACGGACAGAGGATCGACGTGCTGATCCGTCCGACGCTGTCGTTGTACGCTCCCTTCTTCCTTTCTTCAGCCGGCTACGGGATGTTCTTCGACACGACTTGGCCCGGAGTTTACGACTTCTGCCACACGACCGATGACCAGGTGACTCTCTATCACGAGGGGCCCTCCCTTCGCGTCGAGATCTACACCGGAGACCCCGCCTCGGTGGTTCAGAAGCACTCGCTCCGCGCGGGCCCACCCGTTCTGCCCCCGAAGTGGGTGTTCCGGCCGTGGCGGTGGCGCGACGAGCACCGGCACCTCACCACGTACTACGACGGGACGCCGGTGACGGCGCCGTACAACAGCGAGGTGGTCGAGGACGTGCTGATGATGGAGGCGCTCGACATTCCGCTCGGCGTGTACTGGGTTGATCGTCCATGGGCTGTCGGCCCGATGGGCTATGACGACTTTCAGTGGGATCCCGAACGATTCCCGGCTGCCGTGCAAATGATCGAATGGCTCAATTCCAGGGGCGTCGAGTTCGCGCTGTGGATCGCTCCGTGGGTGATGGGTGACATGGCGAACATGGCTCTCCGCCAGGGTTACACCCTCGCGGGCCAGAAGAAGCGCGTCCAGGACGTCACCCCCAGAGTCCTGCTCGATTTCACGAATCCCGAGGCAGTGAAGTGGTGGCAGGAGGTGGGGCTTCGTCCGATCCTCGAATCTGGGGTAAAGGCTTTCAAGATGGATCGAGCAGAGGAACTCGTGCCGGACAGCAGGGAGTTCCAGGCGTTCGACGGCCGCACCACCCGCGAGATCCACAACGAGTATCCGGTCCAGTACGTGAGGGCGGCCTGGGAAATCGCCCACGAGGTGCACGGCGACGACATCGCGATGATGCCACGTGCGGCCTTCACCGGATCGAGCCGCTACGGCGTATTCTGGGGCGGCGACATTGGATCGCCAGCTGAGGGTTTGCGGGCGGCCATCATCGCCGGTCTGCGATCGGCGGTGATCGGCTACCCGATCTGGGGCTCGGACACCGGCGGCTACTGGCAGGCCGAGCTGGACCGGGAGGTGACCGCACGCTGGCTGGCGTTCTCGGCATTCTGCCCGATCATGGAGGTGGGTCCGACGGAGAACCGCGGCTTCTGGGACATGAAGCGAGACCCGCACTATGACACCGAGTTGATCGCCATTTGGCGGTTGTACTCGATCATTCACGAACGTCTCGGCGAGTACAGCCATCAACAAGCGGTGACCGCCCACAACACCGGCATGCCGATCATGCGCCCGTTGTTCCTGGTCTATCCGGACCAGCCGGAGGCCTGGCGGGACTGGCAGACATACCTGTACGGGCCCGACATTCTGGTCTCGGCCATATGGCGCAAGGGCACGACGGAGCACACGCTCTACCTGCCGTCGGGTGAGCGGTGGATCGACGCCTGGACCGGGCAGACCCACGACGGCGGCCGATCCCTGACCGTGCCGGCACCGCTGTACAAGATTCCGCTCTTCGTCCGCGAGGGCGCCGAGATCCACTACGGCACGCTGCTCGAAAAGGTGTGGGTGGAGTCACTGAAGATCGCCCGCAACCCACCAGACCTCGAAGCGCTGCAGGAGTCGGCGCGGTGGACTCCGTGACCGGTCAGAGTTTGTCTCGACAGCGACGGTCCAAGGAGCCGAATCGAGCCGACGGGGCGTGACGCAGGCCCTTGCGTGAGTTGCGGCGAACGATCACGCCGGCACCACCCTCCGCGTGACGCAACGACCCACACCGCGTGTCCGTGAGACCCGCGCGTAGACGCCTGACGCCATGAGCGTCTTTCGCAGGTGACACCGACATTAAAATACTAAATGACTATATCAAAATAGTTTATTTTTCTTCGCGACGGCAAACCCGTCTGCCAGTCCCGATTGGCACGACCCTTGCCATGGAACGGTGAGACGAACGCGGCGACCCGCCGCGAAAACAGGAGGCTCACGATGCGAATTCGAATCCTGCCGGTGATCATGGCCGCCATCACACTGCTACTGGCGACGACCGGCCAGGCCCAGGCACCCCGGAGGCAGATGGGAGGAGGCTGCGGTCAGGCGCTGATCGAGCGCTTCGAGCTGCTGGTTCCCGAGGATCTCGACGCGGACGCGGTCGCACAGATCGTCTACCTCAAGGAGGAGGAGAAGCTGGCGCGCGACGTCTACGCAGCCCTGTCGCTGGAGTACGACGTTCCGATCTTCTCCAACATCGCACGCTCCGAGCAGCGGCACATGCGGCAGGTGGATCTGCTGATCGTGCGCTACAGCCTCGACGACCCGGTCGTCGACGATACGATCGGTGTCTTCACCAACCCCGATCTCGCCACACTGTACGGCGACCTCGTGGCGACCGGCAAGCGGTCGCTGGAGGACGCGCTGTGGGTCGGCGCCACCATCGAGGACCTCGACCTCGCGGACCTGTACGACCTGATCGATACCACCGACAGCCTTGACGTGGCGCTGATTGCACAGAACCTTTCCGCCGGTTCACGCAACCACCTGCGCGCCTTCGCCCGTCAGCTCGAGCCGCAGGGCATCGCGTACGAGGCACAATACCTCGACCCTTCGGTGGTCGAGGATATCCTCGAGTCCGAGCACGAAAGGGGGGTTGTCTATGACGAGTTTGGCGACGTGCTGGCCGACTGCGGCGGCCGTCGGTCCGCGGGACTCGGCAGCAACCACAATGGCGGTGCCAACAACGGCGGCCGCAACGGCTACGACAGTGGTCACGACAACGGTGACGGCAACGGCGACTGTGACGGCACCGGCCCACACGGCACTGGCGGCGGTGATTGTGACGGCCCTGGTCCGCATGGTACTGGCGGCGGTGGCGGCTGATTTCGCCGATCCGACGCGACGCCTCGTCTCTGAACGAATAGCGACTCGCGCCCGGATTCGCACCGGGCGCATTCCTTTGCGGTACCGAACCACGTGGCGGTGCCAGGCACCCCCTAGCTCGAAGCAACTGGCTGGACCCCTACATTTCACGGGTGCCTGGCATCGGCTCTGGGATACCTGGGCCCCTGGCGCGGGGGCACTCGTACCTTGTATCTTGAGCCTTGAGCCTCGCTCAAAAACCGTTCCCAGCTTTCTCCGAACATGCAATCATCCTCATCAGTAGGATCACATGCCGTACACCGCCATCATCTTCGACCTTGACGGGACCCTCGTCGAGTCGTTGGGCGACCTGGCCCACTCCATGAACGAGGTGTTGGAGTCCATGGGCCATCCAACCCATCCCACGGAGCGTTACCGTCGCTTCGTCGGCGATGGCATCGTCACGCTCGCCCGTCGCGCCCTGCCACCGAATGCGGCTGACCAGGCCTCGGTGGAGGAGGCGGTTCGTCGGATGCGTGAGGTGTACGGCCGCAGGTGTTTGGAGACCACGGCACCGTACCCAGGGATTCCCGAGCTGCTGAGAGAGCTGTGTGCCCTCGAGCTGAAGACGGCCGTCCTGTCGAACAAGCCGGACGGGGCAACCAGACAGATAGTGTTTCGATTGTTCCAGGGGCATGCATTCGATCAGGTACGTGGCGCTCGGTCAGGCTTCCCGCTCAAGCCCGACCCGACCTCGGCTCTCGACCTCCTCTCCGAACTCGGGGCGCGGCCGGCGGAGGTCTTGTACCTGGGCGACACCAGGACCGACATGCAGACCGGACGGCGCGCCGGTGTGCTCACGGTCGGCGTGACCTGGGGGTTCCGCGACGAAGACGAGCTTCGAGGCAGCGGCTCCCAACACATCATCCATCACCCGCTCGAGCTCCTCGAGTTATTGCGGGAATGAGGGAGTAAGGGGATGGCGGAGTGCGAAGATGAGTTCAGCGGCTCTCGACGTGTTCGGCATTGGTCAGTGTTCGATCGACTACCTCGGTCGCATTGCCGAGTACCCGCCACCGGACGCCAAGTGCGAGCTCTTCGACCTCACCGTCCAGGGCGGGGGACCGGTGGCGACCGCCCTCGTCGCCCTGAGCCGCTGGGGCATGAGGTGTGCCTTCGCAGGGGTGGTGGGCAACGATCATCTGGGCGCCGCGATCCGGGGATCCCTCGACGCGGAGGGGATCGACACCACGGGTCTGACGGTCCGCACCGGCACCGATTCACAGTTCGCGTTCATCGTCGCCGAGCCCGAATCGGGACGCCGCACGATCTTCTGGCGGCGGCCTACCGGCCCACCGCCCGAGCCGGACGAGATCGACGCCTCCCTGCTGCGAACAGCCAGAGTGCTCCACACGGACGGCCTGTTTCCAGAAGCTTCGCTGGCGGCCGCCGCCGTCGCCCACGAGGCGGAGGTCGAGGTCGTGGTGGACGCAGGGTCGATGCGCGACGGAATGTTCGAGCTGGCCCGATCGTGCGGCCACTTCATCGCGTCCGAGACGTTTCTGCGGTCGTTCGCCCCGGACGTCTCACCGCTCGACGCGTGTCGCCGCATCGCCGAGCTCGGCCCGTCGGTGGTCGCGATCACCCTCGGCAGGTGCGGTCACGTCGCGATCGCGGATGGCCGTGCGATCGCGCGGCCAGCGCACCTCGTGGAGTCGGTGGACACCACCGGTTGCGGCGACGTCTTTCACGCCGGCTACATCTACGGGCTGCTGCAGGCCTGGGACGTCGAACGACGCCTCGAGTTCGGCTCGTGGGCGGCGTCCAGGGTGGCGCTCCGGCTGGGCGGGCGCGCGGGCATTCCGTCGGTATCGGAATGGCTTGGCGCCGAAAGCGAACCGTAATGAGTGTCGACGTCGTGACCTCGAGCCGCGGCTCGAGCGGAAGAGCCACACGGTCGCCGCTGTTGTCGATCGTGATGACGACGAGTCATGACTAAGAGCACCATGACACGCCGCAACCACGCCGTCTGGGTCGGAGCGCTGATCTCGCTGATCGGACTGATCAGCTACTTCACCTTCTTCGCCCGTTTCCCCGCGCTGCGCGATGTCCCCAAGGTGAACTTCGCGCTCGTGCTGATCGGCCTCGCCGTCTCGGCCTGGGGGCTGTTGCGACGTCGGTCGCTGTGGTCGATCACCGGCCTCGCGGTGTCGGCGGCATGTGCCGGGCTGCTCGCGGCCTACGTGTTCGTCCTGTCGTACGGTCTACCCGACGCCGAGCACGCGATTCAGGTGGGTGAGACGGCGCCTGCGTTCGCGCTTCCCGACCAGGAGGGCCGAATAACGACCCTCGAAGAGTACCGGGGTTCGAACCTGGTGCTGGTCTTCTACCGCGGCTTCTGGTGACCGTTCTGCCTGTCGGAACTGCGGGGCCTGCAGTCACGTCTCACAGATCTCAGAGAGATGGGCACGGAGCTGGCGGCGGTGTCGGTCGATCCGGTGGCGGACAACAGACGCGTGGCGGATCAGCTCGGGCTGGATTTTCCGATTCTGGCCGACGAGAGCCACTCGGTAGTCACGGACTACGGCGTACTCCACGTGGGCGGCGGCATCGGCGGCCGCGACATCGCCCGGCCCGCGATCCTGTTGATCGGACCCGACGGCACGGTGACGTGGCGTCACCTGACCGAGAACTGGCGCGTCCGGATCCGTCCGGAAAAACTGATCGCGGTGCTCCGTGGCGTGGGCTGATTGATCGCATCGGGTCACGTTGGCCTTCAACTCGTTCCCGGCCCCGGCAGGCCGGGACCATCATCGCGACCCCTCATCTCTTTGAAACAAAGCGGCTTTTGAGTAGATCCGGGGACTCTCGTTCGGGAACAAAAACGGCGGAACCCTACCGTAGAGAGCTGGGACGACAGCACTACCGCTTGCGCAGAACCGCCAGTGACTTGTAGAGGTGCACGGCGTCGAGATCCGCGAAGACCTCGTACCGGCGCAGTAGGGAGGCTTTTCGGAAGCGTCCAAACGGCCCGGCGTCCCGGAGGCCCGTCCTGATGGCGCCCCGGTTCATGTGATCGATGAGCGCCTTCAGGTACTCGATCGTTCCGGTGTGCCGACGGAAGCCTCCCCCGTAGCTACGCCAGTACGAGGTGTGCAGGTCCTCGATGCAGTACAGACCACCGCGGGTGACGTGGGGGAAGAGAAACTCGAGCGACGTCTGGTGTTGGCACATGTGGTGCCCGCCGTCGTCGATGACGATGTCGAACGGGGCTGCGACGGCGTCGACGAGTCGCTGCAGGAACCCCGCGTCTGCCTGGTCACCGACGATGACGCGTGTTCGGTCGCTCTCGTGCCGAGTGCAGTCCGGATCCACATCGACACCGAAGATGCGCGCGTTCGGGAAGTACTCCTCCCACATCCTCAGCGATGCGCCACTGGCCACGCCGATCTCGAGCAGCACCAGATCCCGCTGTCGGAGCTCTTCGAAGAACCGCGAGTAGGTCGCGGTGTAGCCCTTGCCGGAGAGCCCGCCCGCCGGCTCCGAGCCCTTGTCCGAACCGTGCTTGCGCGCGAGTTGATCCAGCTTCGGCTCCATGTCCTCAACGTCCTCCGATCGTGGATCCGGATGGCTGAATATGTCGCACGCCTCGGCGATCCTCGACATTCCGGCTCCTGCGCCCCTGTCGCCACCGCATCGTTCACCTCTCGGACGTGGATCGACGCATTGTACCTGCGCCAACACCGGGATCAACCGCCCAGCGCCCCATGCCCGTCTTCATCTTCGTCTTCTTCGTCATCGACTGGCCATTTGCGACGACTATCTGACAGTCGACGCACCCTCTCCCCAGCACGCTCGCCGTGGGAGCCCGTTATGACGTTTCGAGGCTTCGACGCCACACAATATCCCTGACGATGAAGGGCCTCGAAACGTCATACCCGGCACGCCCGCACGAGGCGCTGTCGTCGGCCTGCCGGTCGCATTCACCCCTGGTTTGGGGTATGATCTTCCTCCCATTCCACAATCCGGGAGGTGACAAATGCCTATCGCCAAGATCACCGAGATCTCGTCCAGTTCGACAGTGAGCTTCGAGGACGCCGTCCAGCAGGGAATTGCCCGCGCCGGCAAGACCCTGAAGAACATCAAGGGTGCCTGGATCTCGGAGCACAAGGTGGACGTCGCGGACGACAAGATCACCGCCTACCGCGTGATGATGAAGGTCTCGTTCGTGCTGGACGACTGACGACCTGTTGAAACCCCGGCTCCCTACTCGCGCCACTGGGCGGCCTGGCCGGCCACCTCGGGGCGCGACGGCCGACGCACACCGTGAGGACGACCCGAGGCCGACGGGCATGGGCGTGGGCATCGATCGTGACTTCGAGTCGAATCTTACTTTCATGACGCGATCGGAAAGGCCGGCGTGTATCCGTGTGTTGGTCGAACATCACTGACGCCGTCACCGAGGGATGGCAGGGCCTGGACGTGACCAGGTTCCTGATCGGCGTCGGAGCGGCCGCGATCGCCACGGTCGTGCTGTGGATCGCGCCGCGCGTGGTGCGGACGATCTCCACCGAGTTGTCAGCTCGTTTCCACGCGCGGGAGAGAACACGGATGCGTCCGCTGTAGTTCCAGCAACAGGAGATCCTGGCCGCCGCCGACATCGTGCGCATCATCAACGGCGTGCTCTGACTGGGGCGCGTGGTCGTGATCGTGCCGCTGCTGTTCGCCTACCTGAGCGTTGTCTTGAGCTTATTCCCCACCACGCGGGGCGTTATCACCCAGGTCTTCGAATACCTGCCGACCGCCTAGGGCGCGGCCGCCACCGCGGTCGTGGGTTACCTGCCAAATCTGGTAACGATCGCCATCATCGCCCTGGCCGCCCGCTACCTGATCAAGCTCCTCGAACTCGTCTTCAACGGCATTCGATCACAGAGAGTCCGGATCACGGGATTCTACCCAGAGTGGGCGACGCTTACCCTCAACTTCATCCGTTTCTGTTCATCACGTTCGCACTGGTGATGATCTTCCCCCTGCTGCCGGGGTCCGCATCGCCGGCCTTTCGTGGCGGGTCGATGTTCTTCGGCGTGTTGGTGTCACTCGGTTCTACGGCCGCGGTAGCCAACGTGGACGCCGGAGTCTTCATCACCTACACCAGGGCGTTTCAAATGGGCAATCGCGTGCGGATCTCCGACGCCGAGGACGACGAAGAATTGCATTGACGCCACTCGATGCGGTGGAGGGTGTACACTCGCCACGCCACGCGTATCCATAACGCATAAAGAGAGGAGAAACCATGACTCAGTCGATGAATGTGAACGAGTCCCGCCCTGCAGCCGGATGGCTGGTGCCGGCGCTGACCATCGCCTGCTGCCTGGCCACGACCGTGCTCGCGCCGACGCCGGCGACGGCCCAGGATGAGGGCGACAGCGGAATCCCGAAGGTCTTTCGCGCCAAGTGGACGGTGACCGTCCAGGGCAAGGCCCAGACCGACGGCGTGTTCACGATGGAGTTCCAGGTGATGAACGAGGACCCCAAGGAGGTGACGGTGCGGGTGTTGGCCAAGTCAGGCCCCAAGGACATCCGAAACGACCTCTGGAAGGAGCTGTCCCTGACAGCCGGCGACCGATATGCGGTCAAGAAGAACGGGGACAAGAAGATCGTGGTCAAGAAGGCGAACAAGCAGACGCCGCACTGCGCCATGCAGATCATGCAGCAGAACCTCGCCGGGGTTTCGATCATGATTCAGGGGGACTGAGCCCGACTGGGGCCGTCACGAAGAATCCGTTTGGGCAGCCGTTGCGTCGGCTTACGGCGGTGCTTGGGTCGGCAGCTCAGAGGGATCTCCGCCCACACTCTCGCCGGTCTTGGCCACGAACCGTTCGGTCAGCATGTCAAACACGGCGTCGGCATAGACCGCGAACGAGAAGTCCTTGTGCTGGTGGGTCATGGTGACCACGCCGCAGACCACGCCGGAGGCGTCGAACAGCGGGCCGCCGCTGGAGCCCATGTGGACCGTGGCATCTGTCTGAATGTGCTCTGCCCGAAGGGCCGAGATTACTCCCGATGTGAACGTGTGAGCGAGCCCGATCGGGCTGCCGACGGCGAACACTTGCTGGCCGACGTGGAGCCGATCCCTCGGCAGCAGCGGCACCGGGCGCCCCCACCCGGTGAGATTCGGCACCATGACGAGGGCCAGGTCGTCGTCGCGCGAATAGAAATCGAGCGCCGCCGGCAGGCGGATTCCCGACTCGAGCTCGATCTCGTAGGAGAGCACCTGCCCCTCCAGCAGCTCGTGGAACACGACGTGCCGGTTGGTGAGCACGTAGAGCTGGCCGAACCGATCGACACCGATAATCGATCCGGACCCCTGCCCGTGATCGGTGCCGTCGATGTCCACGTTGACCCTCACCACGGAAACCCGCACGCGCTCGAACAGCTCCTCTGCATCGAGTTGCGGACGGTCCGCCGGCAGCGGCGGGACCGCGATGGCCACGAAGTCGGCCAGCTCCAGCGGGGCAAACGTGTCCGGCCGCGAAACGCGCCCCTTGATGATCCCGATTGCCACCGCCACAACGACGAGCAGCGCCAACCCCACCACCCATCGACGAGTCTTCATGACACGCCACAGCAGGCGTTGACTGCTCCAGAACCCGATCCCGCAGTGTCGTCGGAGCTCCCTCAAGAAGCGGAGTTCCGACCGTTTCACCCTGCGGTCACTGGTCAGCACGGCGACCGTGCGGTCGAACAGGTCACGCTTGGTGGCGTCCGGCAGGTCATCGATCTCTGCAAACAAAGCGTGTCGGTCGACGTCATGGAGCGCCAGACGGCGAAGCCGCTCGCGCTCCGACTCGTCCAGCGAGGCGGCGTCGATGAGGTGGCTGAGGTAATCCCGCTCCGACGACGCCATGACGCCATCCGCCCACAGAGCGGTCACGCAAGTTCTGAAGGTGAGGGTTTCGAGGCAGTTGACGTCGGACCTGCCGCCGACGTCGTCCCCGGCGGGTTGGCGCTCGTGATCTGCAGTTTCGGCCACTCGCTCGATCCCCTCGCCGACGGTTTATAGCACACGCGTGCCGCTGAAGCAGCGGCGGGCCGCTTCCCTGCCCGTTCCCGTCTCCGTATCCGTGCCCGAGTCCCAACTCACGCTCCGAGGCCTCATCGAGCACGGAGACGGGCACGGTCGGTTGTCTCAGGCGCGATTCACGTCTGGATGCGAGCTTCGACTTCAACTGAAGTAGTCCACCTTGCAGCCTCAGCCGTCCCACATCTTGTCGTATGTGGCGAGAAGCTCGTCGACAAAGCTCTGGGCGCGCTCGATGGATGGCATGACGCACACCACGATGCGGCGTTCCGGCGTCTTCTCCTGTACCACGAACATCCCATCGAGCGAGAGTATCTGGATTCGGCCCGCCACGCTCGTGTTGTCGTCGCGAACGGTGTCTCCGGATGCCCGCAGCCGGTCGAGCTCGACCTCGGTCAGCTCGACCACTGGCGCGCTGGTCAGTCGCTCTCGAAGCTCCATGAGCGTCCACTCTACCTCACTACCCGGGGACACCGTGTCGAAGGACCCAAGAGCAGTTTCCGCCGCCTCTGACCGTGTCAGACGACACATCTCCGTTCAGCACGCACGAAATCAGGTCACAAACTCGGCCGTCCTTCTCGCGGCGACCACGGTCAGGTCGTCGTGCCTCGGGGTCCCACTCCGGAACCTCTCGAGGTCGCGCACCGATGCCTGCACGGTCTCCTCGGCCGAGCAGCCCCAGCTGTCGGCCGCCTGGATTCGTACGGCGTCGAAACCGTACTCCTGCTCTCGCTCGTTGTACGCCTCGGTGAGGCCGTCGGTGAAGAGCAGCATCCGATCCTCGGGTTCGAGTACGATCCGCTGCTCATCGAAACGACTCTCCGTGAACATGCCCAGCGGAACCCCGGTGGCTGCGAGCTCCGAGACCCCATTCCGGCGGACGACCATCGGCGGTACGTGACCCGCGTTGGCGAGCTCGATGCGACCCGACGAACGAGCCCTGCCGAACACCAACGTCGCGTACGAGTTGGCCATCGTGGACTGCGAGAACAGATGGTTGGCCCGGGTCATGGCTTCGGACACCGGCAGATCCAGGACTGCGAGAGATCGGAATATCGCCTGGAGATGGGAGCCGAGCAATGCCGCCGACACGCCCTTGCCCGAGACGTCACCGACCACGAAGAAGATGTCCTCGCGGTCCGGCCAGGGGCGCACCAGGTCGAAAAAATCACCGCTCACCGGACCGGCGGGCTCAAAGTGGACGTGAAACTCCCATCCGCCAGTTCTCAGCCGGCGCGCCGGGAGCAGTGCCCGCTGGATGTGGGTCGCGAGTTCGAGGTCGTGCTCGAGCGCGGCTCGTTGCTCGTCGGAAAGGCACTCGAGACACACCCGGACCGTCGGATCGGCGGCGATTCGATCCTGCTCGACCGGATCGTGGCACGTCTCGCAGAGTCCGAAGCTTCCGTTGTCCAGGCGCTCGAGCGCGGCATCCACGTGGCTCAGAAGATGTTGCAGGTCCGCCGTTCCCTGGGTCGACATGGCACTGTGGAGCCGGCTCCGACGGTCGATCAGCTGCTCACGGGCTCTCGCCTGGTCGACTTTTCCCTGTGGGCTGGTTGGCATGAGCGCGTCGGTCATCGGCTTCTCCTTGTTGTCTAACTTCCAGTTTCCATTTTACTAGTTATAATATATATTTCATGAACTAACCTGTCAAGCCGATCTTTTAGGTTATAATGCGCACATGAGGGGAGTCGTGTGGACGACATGAGCTCGAGCCAGGACAGCCAGATATTCAGTTTCGACAGCGGCGCCCTGTGCCTGGACTTCGCCAATACGATCCCTCACCGCCCGCAATGCACCGACGACAAGCTGACCGGCTACCGGCAGCTGGTCGCGTGGGGGCTCCAGTCCGGCACCCTGTCCCAAGACGAAGCCGGCCGGCTTCTCCACGCGGGCCTGCGCAGCCCGAAGGTGGCTGCTCGCGCTCTGCGCAATGCCCTCGCCCTGCGCGAAGGGGTGTACCGAATCTTTTCCGCGCATGCGGCGGGCGTCGATCCTCCCGACGGCGACATCGCCCTGCTCAACCGGTCGTTCGGTGAGGCGATGGGTCATCTTCGGGTGGGTAGCGACGCTACGGGCTTTCACTGGCGCTGGTCGAATGACAGCGAAACGCCCGGGCGGATCGTATGGCCCGTGGCGCGGTCCGCCGGAAACCTCCTGGTGTCTGAGGATCTGCAGTGGGTGCGCGAGTGTGCCTCCTCGACCTGCAGCTGGTTGTTCCTGGACACCAGTCGGACCCGGCGCCGAAAGTGGTGCGACATGAGCACATGCGGAAACCGCGAGAAGGCCAGACGTCACTATCATCGCGCGAGAGCCGCGGCCGAATGACGCCAGGTTGTACTCGGCGATGCTCGGGGGGCGGCCCATGAAGCTGTTATCGCCCGTCTCCAGCGCATGAACAGGGCTCAGGTTCCCTCCGTCCCCGTCCCCCTCCCCGTCCCCGCACCCGAACGGTATGCCCGAGAACGAGCAGGAGCCTCTCTCTTTCAGGCAGACGGAACGATCGGCTGAGATCCTGTTTCCCGGGAACGGGAACGGGGAGGGGGACGCGTACGACAGGAGGGCAAACCTGACTCGAGGAGACAGGCAGGACCCGCATGTCTCACGAGATTCCTGCTGCGCCCTCGGGACAAAACCGGCGAGACGTGCGGGTTGGGAGTCACGCCTCGGCGAACTCCCGCAACCACTCTTCCGTTTCCCCTGTCGAGAACGGAGGTTCGAATGACCAGATCTGCCGGTCGGATGCTCATGGTTTCGGCGCTCGCGATCGCTACGATCGCATGTGCCAGCTCGACGCCTGCCGAGCAGAAGTCGCTCACCGTGTCCGAGTCGAAGGACGGTCAGGGCGTGGTGGTCGCCGTTTCCGAGGCCCTCGCTCGCGAGCTGCTCGAGGACACGTTGGGCTCGGAGCTCAACTGTGACGGCGAGTTGGACCCCGAGTTCGAGGACATGTTGCGGACGCTCGACCGGCAGGGCCGTGGCGGTCGTGCCACGCTCACCGACGAGGACTCGGTCGTGACCGCCCACCGTCGCGGACGAACCGTCGAGTTCGACGTGCGGGACCTCGAGGGAGGGGGCGCGATCGAGGTGGTCATGCCGTGGGCCGTGGCCGACTGCCTGCTCGGCGAGAGCGCCACTCTCGACAAGGGGTTCGCAGACGTCCGAGTCACGATCAAGGGCGAGGGCGGCGGAAGCTCAGAGCTTCGCGTCGACTGACGTCAACTCGCGGTGGCTTGACTTCGCAGGTCCTCTTCGATGACAGGCGCACGACAGTAGGGGCAGAGCGCGCATAGGATCAGCAGTCCCAGCAGCGCCAACCATAGAGTCCCTTTCACCTGTCACCCCCGATTGTTGTGGTGGGTTTCCGAGTTTGACCGCAGCAGTTCCCGACCCCTCCCCCAGGAGCGAGACCTGACCGAGGCCGCGCAGCTTCCCAATCTTTCTCGATCCACTCGTGATCGGGGCGGGATGATACTCACGTTCGATTGACCTGTTCACCCCCGTGACGTATCGCCATGGTTCGAACCATCACTCGGGTATTGGCCCGTCCCCCGTTGTGCATCCGACCGCCGGTGACATGCTAGGCTGCGCACGGCGTGATCTGGACAACCGAGCGGTCTCGATGAACCTCGCTCCACGCGACGACATAGAGGACACGGCGATGGAACACACCACATCCGAGTCCAACGTTGGCTCCGCCATTCCGCTACGGACCGTCATCGCGGCGCTCGTCGCGTGCGCCGTCATCGTGGGCGGATTCCTCATCTACCGGCTGGTTTCGGAGGGCGACCAGCAACGCGACATCGTGATTGCCACTGGGCCGGAGGGCGGCACCTACCACACACTCGGAACGGCCCTGGCAAAGGTGCTCGAGAGCGAGGGTATCGTGCACTCCGCGACCCCCCTGCCCACCGAGGGCAGCGTTTCCAACATGGACTTGATCGGAGACGGGACAAAGGAGGTCCAGTTCGCGATCGTGCAAAGCGACACGCCCGCGCACGACGACGCCCTGCTGGTGGCCCACCTGTACGACGAGGTGCTGCACCTGCTGGTCGCCACGCGTCTCGCCGGAGAGATCGCGACGGTGCACGATCTGGAGGGACACCGGGCGGCAATCGGAGCCCGCGGAAGCGGCACCCGACAGGTAGCCATGCGGGTGCTTGATCACTTCAGGGTCGGGGTGGGCGAGGCGCTGGAGATCTCGCCGCGGGCAGCGGTCGATGGTCTCGTGGAAGGTACCGTCGACGCGGTCTTTCTGCTCACAGCCGTCCCCTCGCCCGCGGTCGACGAGCTGTGTCGCAGGAATGCGGTGCGGTTCCTGTCGCTCGGCGACGCCCAGGAGGCGGGAAACGAGGCGGAAGGTGTCGCGCTCGTCAACCCGAGCCTGCACGGCACCGTCATTCCGAGACAGACCTACGGCGTCCTGCCCGAGCGACCGGTGAGCTCGATCGGGGTGACCGCCCAGCTGGTCGCCTCAAGTCGAGCGGACGGCGATCTGGTGCGCGATGTGACTGACGCCCTGTTCCGCTACCGGTCCCAGCTCGTCGTGGGTGGCGGCGAGCTCGCGGTCGCGAAACGGATCCGCGAGCGGTACCGGCCCGGCTCGACCATCGTCCCATATCACCACGGCGCGGTGGCCTACTACGAGCGGTCGCAGCCGCCTTTCCTGGTGGAGTACGCCGAGGCAATCAGCCTCGGACTGACACTCCTGGTCGGTCTCTACTCCGGCTCCATCGCGCTGCGCGAGTGGATGCGTCGTCGCAAGAAGAACCGCATCGACGGCTATTACGTGGAGACGGTCGAGCTCACCGCCGATCTGAGCCACGCGTCAGTCGAGTCACTGAACAAGACCCACGACGCCCTCGTGGGATTGCGTCAGAAGGCGTTCGCAGACCTGGTGGCGGAGAAGCTCGACCCCAACGAGTCGTTCACCATTCTGCAAGATCACATCAACAGCGAGCTGGCGACCATCGAGTCGTTGCTCGAGTCCAGATCGCGACCACGCTAGCCCGGACCATGCCTGTTCACGTGACTCGGGAGGAGGGCCCGTCTCCGTATCCGTCTCCGTTCCCGGTAATGCGGCGTGGGGTCGGAATAGGGAGACGGATACGGTTCTCTGTGGGTGGATCTTCAGTGGTGTCCGAACCCACCCGATCCAACTGCATTGCCACCGCCCGCGCTATTCGAGGACGTCGACGAGATCCGTGACCAGCTCGCACGCAGCGTCGATGTCCGGCGCCAGGATGCGATCATCCTCGAGCCGCGGCACCCGGGCGCGCAGCCGACCTACCGCACGCTCGAGGGGCTCCGACGTGCGCAAGGGGCGGTGGAACTCGAGCGCCTGCACCGACGCCAGGTACTCCATCCCGAGCACCTGCCGCAGCATCTCCACGACCCGACCCAGCTTGCGGCCCGACCACGTGGACATCGAGACATGATCCTCCTGGCCGGCCGAGGTCGGGATCGAGTCCACCGAAGCGGGGTGCGCCAGCGTCTTGCACTCACTGACCAGCGAGGCCGCCGACACCTGGACCATCATGAAACCGGAGTTGAGTCCAGGCCGCGGGGCGAGGAAGGCCGGCAACCCCGACTGTGCGCTGTTGACCATTCGCGCCAGCCTCCGCTCCGAGATCGAAGCGAGGTCGGTCAGCGCGGCCGACAGATAGTCGAACACCACCGCGAGCGGCGCCCCGTGGAAGTTTCCGCCAGAGATCACTCGACCGTCGGGGAAGACCATCGGGTTGTCGGTCGCCGAGTTGAGTTCGATCTCGAGCACACGATAGACGTGCTCAAGGGCGTCCCGCGCGGCTCCGTGCACCTGGGGCGAGCACCGCAGGGAGTAGGCATCCTGAACACGCCCACAGTCGCGGTGGGAGACACGGATCTCGGAACCCGCCACGAGCGCGCGCAGGCGCCCGGCGCTGGCCTGCTGTCCCGGATGAGGACGCGCCTCATGGACCGCCGAGTCGAACGCTGCGTCGGTACCGGCCAACGCGTCCAGCGTGAGCGCACACACGACATCGGCGGCATCGAGAAGACATCGGGCCTCCACCAGCGCCAGCGCGCCGATCGCGGCTGACGCCTGAGTGCCGTTGATCAGGGCCAGACCCTCCTTCGCCCGGAGAACCACCGGCTCGATCTCGGCACGCCGAAGCGCCTCGGCCGCCGGTAGCCGATCACCCTCGAAGCGTGCCTCTCCCTCGCCGACGAGTGGTAGTGCCAGGTGGGCGAGCGGCGCCAGATCTCCAGACGCACCCACCGACCCCTGAGATGGGACAATCGGATGCACGCCCGCGTTCAGCAAATCGAGCACCCGGTCGATCAGCTCGGCCCTGCAGCCGGCCAGACCGGTCGCGAGCACGTTGGCCCGCAGCAGCAACATGGCCCGCACCACGCGATCGGAGAACGGCTCTCCGACGCCGCACGCGTGGGACCGCAGCAGATTGAGCTGCAATTGGTCGAGTTGGTCCGGCGAAATCCGCACATCAGCCAGCTTGCCGAACCCCGTATTGACGCCGTACACTATCTCGCCCGCGGCGAGGATGTCCTGCACGACCCGCCTCGAGGCCGCGACTCTCTCGCGGGCGTCCTGCGCCAGTTCGACCCGTGCAAGACGGGTCGCGACCGCGTCCACGTCGCTGACCGTCACGTGTTGCCCGTCGATGGTGATGGTATGGGTCACTGTGCTTTCCTCGCTTCGTGATGATTCTAGCGTGGAGGCATGTGTGCCGGGGTTCGGATCGACGGTCGACAGCTCGGGACTGGCCCGTACTTCTCACCAGCTGCCTGCTGCAGTCGGCGAAGGTGTGGCTGGCGCTCCGAGATATGCGCGCGTCAGATGCGATCGCTCGCAGCCCCGGGCGGGAGTTGTGGCCGCGTCTCGAGCCTCTTCGCCCGGGTGGGTGGGGGCCCTGGATTCTATACCTCAGATCGAATCCTAGCCGTTCACTCCTGTTCCGACCACGCGTCAGCTCGCGCTGCGGATCCCCCACACGCCGACCCCGGCAATCACGATCCCCAGCACAGTGCCGACGATCTGTTTCCAGCCGAATCCGGGACCGGTGCCGACACCGATCACGTCCGCCAACACGCTGAGCGATGCCAGCGCCACCCCCATCACCACGAGTGCGACCGACCGACTCCGTGCTGCCATGATGTCCTCCAGGTTCAGAAATAGTCCCAATGCACCCAGTTACCACACCGGATGGACCAACAACATACGCTCGGCCCCGGTGTCGTCCACGGGACCGGAGAGGAGTTTCCCCTGTCCGAGGGAGCAACAGAGCTCGAGCAGCCGCCGAAGCTGATCTCGCTCCTCGATCCCCTCGAGGATTACCTGCAGCCCCAGGTGGACGGCAAGCGCGTTGAGGCCGTCCACCATCCTCCACCGCTCCTGGTCGTCAGCTATGCCGGCCAGGAACGACCTGTCGATCTTGACCGCGGTGAACGGATAGCGGTGGAGCTCGGCCAGCGACAGACCGCCGGTTCCAAAGGAGTCGAGACACAGCGGGACCCCGAGCTCGTGGAGACCGACAATGACCTCGGGAATCGGTCCTCCCCGATCCGACAGGAGCCCCTCCGAGATCTCGATCATCAGATCTGCGGGGCGGACACCCGAACTCTCGATCGCGGCAGCAACGTCCGCCACGAGTTCCGGATGACCCATCTGCCTGGCACTCAGGTTGACGCTCACGAACAATCCATCAGCCACGTCACCGAGTGCACGCCAGCTGCCGAGCTGGTCACACGCCAGTCGCAGCACCTCGCGCCCGATCGGCACGATCAGGCCGGTGTCCTCCGCCACCTGGAGGAATCCCTCGGGAAGCACCAGGTCTCCGCTCGCCCGTTGCCAGCGGAGCAGCGCTTCGAACCCGGCCACCCGACCGTCGGCCAGGGCGCCTATCGGTTGGAAGTGAAGTCGAAATTCGTGGTCTTTCAGCGCTCGCCGGAGGTCGTTTTCGACGGTGAATGCATGCCACGCCCTGTCGAGCATGGACGACTCGTACACCAGCCAACGGTCCCGCCCGGTCCGCTTGGCCTCGTACAGCGCGGCCTCCGCCTCCCGGAACAGCTCATTGGCATCACGCTCGTCGCCGCACGCAACGATACCCATGCTCGCGGTGCAGTGGACGGTGTGGTCGCCAAAGGTGAACGGATCGTCGAGCTCCGTCCTGATCGTGTCCGCCGTTTCTGTCGCAGCGGCCAGTCCTTCCAGGGGGTGGAGGATGACCCCGAACACGTCCCCACCGCACCTGGCCACCGTGTCGGCGGCCGGCACCGCCCGCTCCAGACGACGGGTCACGACCTGCAAGAGCAGGTCGCCGATCCGGTGGCCCAAGCAGTCGTTGAGCATCCGGAAACGGTCCAAACCGAGCAGGACCAACGCGAGCTGACCCTGTTGACGAAAACGCGCGTTCGACAACAACGTCTCCAGCCGATCGAGCATCGACAGCCGGTTCGGCAGGCCGGTCAGGCCGTCGTGGAATGCGTTGTGAATCAACTGCTGCTCCACCTGCTGGCGCTCGGTCTGATTGAGCAACGACACCGCCACCCGACCCGACCCGCTCAGAGGCGCCAGGGTCGCGAGCACGTGCACGGACCGACCGCGGCGGTGGACCAGATCGAATCTGATGGTCCGCGGAACGGCGTCCGGGTCGAGCTGCAGCCGCCTGAGTTGGTCACGCACCCTGTCGCCATCAGCGGCCACCACGAAATCGGTCCACCTTCGCTTGCCTTCGAGTTCCTCCCGCGAGTACCCCGACATTCGCTCGTACGACGAGTTGACGACGCCGATCGTGGTGTCTTCCTCGAGGATGATCGTGGCCGAATTGGTGAACTCGAAGACAGCGCGGTAGTCCTCGTTTGCCCTGCGAATCGCCTCGTGTGCGCGGCGGGCAAGCGTCACGTCTTCTACGAGGCCATCGACCACACCCGTTCCTCCGAGTGACGGGCGCACCCGTACGGTCAGCGAGACCCACACCGTCGTGCCGTCCCTCCGCCTCATCTCGGCCTGGAAATCGCGGATCTGCCCTTCCCCCTCGACACGGTTCCGGAGGCCACGTTGTACCGCGGCATCGACAAACAGCTCGAACAGCGACAGATCTCGCATCGCCCGCGAAGAGGGGACGCCGACCAAACGCAATAGGGCGGCGTTGGCCTCGACGAAACGACCGTCTATCGACGTTCGGAACACCCCCACGTTCAGCGAATCGAACAGATCCTGAAGCCGCGTCTCCAGGCTGTCGGCGCGGGTTGCGACCTCCATCTTCTGGAGCGCCGATCGCACGCTGGAACGCAGACGGATGGCAAGCTCCCCAGACTTCGGGATATACGCCTCCAGGCCTTCTCTGAGGGCAGCCGCGGCCACGGCCTCGTTTTCGAATCTCGCCACCATGATGACCGGGATCGAAGGTTTGAGACTCTTGACCGCGGTCAGCACCTCCTTGCCCGAGGACCAGTGCAGATCCTGCTCGGTGATGAGCAGGTCGAAGTCCGGATCCTTCAGAGCGTGGAAGAAACCCACGTGATCGGTAACCTCGCGGATCTCCACCGGGACCACGTCGCTGCGCACGATCGCCGTGATCCGCTCCCGATCCGAGGCGTCATCGTCGACCACCACGACGCGGATCGCTGTCCGACGTTGCTTCGAGGCTCGCAAGTCGTGGAGTGGGCTCACCATACCGTCTTCCTATCGAGAGGTGCCATTGTACCCGCTCATGGCCCCCTGCCACCCCCCGCCCCCCTGTCGCTCGACCGATCCCACCTCAGATCAAAGTCACGGATTCCGCGGCCAGCGGTCCAGCGACGAGCAGCCAGCGACGGGTGGGCGGGGGGCTAGAACGGCGCGAACCCGCCCTCGGCCCAGTGGTCCTGCCGGACGCCGTCGTACAGCATACGGAGAGCCTCGAGGTGCTGCCGCTCCCAGTCCGCGAGAAACGCATAGAACTCTCTCACCTCGCGTTCTCCGGTGGCATCGGCGGCGTTCGAGAAGCACTCGATCGCGTTCGTCTCGAGCGTCATCCCGATCGACAGCACGCCGAGCTCGAAGGTCGCACCGCCCGCCTGCTCCTTGAACCGGTCAGTGAAGAAGGTCGCGGTGAACGCCTTGAGATCCGGATCCCGGAAATGCACGTTGAACGCCTCGAGGCCACGTTCGTCGTACGAGCTCATGACACCCTTCAGGTACGCCTGGTGCTGGACCTCGTCCTTGGCGAGCTTTTCGAACAGCTCCCCGACCGCCGGCTTGGACGCCTGGTCGGCGGCCATGGAGTAGAACGTGTAGCCGTCGACCTCTATCTGGTAGGCCTTCCTCAGAATCTCGTGAATCTTTCCCTCGGCTTCGGTCATCTTCGCTACCCCATTTCAGACGAAATCACCACAGAGACACAAAGACACAGAGCAAATCAGGGAGCGCGTCCTGGTCAATCCAAGTGCCTCCGAATTGTCACCTGATAGTTGATCGGCTCGAACACAGGCCAAAAAACCCTCTCTGTGTCTCTGTGCCTCTGTGGTTCAAATCATCGGTAGACCGCTCTCCATCGACGCGAGTTGGGAGTGGTCCAGCGGCTCGGGTGGAACGGCCGCCAGGTCCGCCGGCACCCAGGCCAGGGCACCGGTCGGGCAGAACGGGACACACTTGGGATCACCGCCGCACAGGTCGCACTTCTGGACGCAGTGGTACGGGGTGTCCCAGAGCATATTGCCGAATGGACACGCCCCGACGCAGCTGCGGCAGAGGATGCAGCGCGAGCGGACCATCTCGATCGCTCCGGTCTCGTCGTTTCGTGTCAGCGCTTCGGTAGGGCAGACCCTGGCGCAGGCCGCGTCGTCGCACTGAAAACACACTATTGGTGTGCCGAGCTCCGGGCCACGCCGGTGGATATTGATCCTTGTTTTTGCCGGCCTGCCTTCCCTGCCGTGGGCGAAGGCGCACGCCAACTCGCACTTGCCGCATGCTATGCACCGCTCGACCGAAACTTTGAAGATCATTCCCATGCGCAGCTTCTCCGTACCCGTTCCCGTCCCCGCTCCCAACTTCCCCGTGGCAGGATCTGGGATTGGACTGTCATCGAACGACTCGACATCCTGTCTCCTACTTCCCGACCGACAACTTCTCGAACGTCCTCGCCATCTGCAGCCGCTTCGATCTGTCCGAGGTTTCGAAATACGTAATCGGCACCCCGCTACGCGCGGCGAAGTGAGCGGCCTGCGCTTTGGTCACGAAGCCCTCGCCGGTCGCGGGATCGCGGAGCATGTCGAACCGACGCCCCCAGATCGTGCGCACCGCGTTGCCGTCCTCGTACGGAATGAAGTCGGTCGGGCAGATCTCGGCACACGCCAGGCAACCGATGCAATCGGGCGGCGGCTGCTCGAACGGCGGCGCGATCTCACGTCCCCAGCCGCGGTTGATGGAGGAGATTGCGGAAATCCCGATGTGGTCGCACGCCCGGGTGCACAGACCGCACAGAATACAGTCCGTGGGCTCGGGGTTCGGCATGTACGAGGTCTCTTCGATCCCGTGCTCGCCGGCAAGGCGCCGGATGAGTGGCGTTTCCGGGCAGCGGGCCAACAGCAGATCGAGCACCACTCTTCTGGTCTCCAACACCCGTTCCGACTGGGTGAAGACCCGCAGGCCCTCCTTCACGGGGTGATTGCAGGAGGTCACCATCTTGAACCAGTCTTCGTCCCAGCCCTCCTGCCAGATGTCCACCACGCACAGCCGACAGCCGCCCCACGGCTCGAGGCCGTCGAACTGGCACAGGGTCGGCACGTCCACGCCCGCTTCTCTGGCGGCGTCGAGGATGTACGCGTGTTCCGAGACGGTGACCTTCCTTCCGTTGACGGTGAGGGTGGTCATGACGCCACCTCCTGCGAGAGCTCGACCTTGGGAAATGTCCGTATCGCTTCCGTCGGACACACGTCGAAGCAGGCGCCGCACGAAATGCAGGCGTCATGGTGGATCACGTGCAGCTCCTTGACGGTGCCGGTGATGGCGTCGGTCGGGCACGCCTTGAAGCACACGTGGCAACCGTCGCACAGATCTTCGACGATCTCGTAGGCGGTCAGCTCGCGGCAGATCCCTGCCGGACACGCCCGGTCGGCGATGTGCGCCTCATACTCGGCACGGAAGTACTTCAGGGTCGACAGGACGGGGTTCGGCGCCGACTTGCCGAGTTCGCACAGGCTCCCCAGCTGCATGCCTCGAGACAGCCGCTCGACAACCTCGATGTCGCCCTCCCGGCCCCGGCCCGCCACGAGACGGTCGTAGATGGACAACATCTGCTTCAGTCCTTCGCGACAGGGCACGCACTTCCCGCAGGATTCCTCGGTGAGGAAGTTGAGGAAGTAACGGGCCACGTCCACCATGCAGGTCCGGTCGTCCATCACGATCATGCCGCCCGAGCCCATCATCGAGCCGACCTCGGCGAGCTTCTCGTAATCCACCGGCAGGTCGAGCAGGGACTCCGGCACACAACCGCCCGACGGACCACCGGTCTGCACCGCCTTGAACGGGCGGTCCCCGAGAATTCCGCCGCCGATGTCGAAGATGATCTCGCGCAGCGAGGTCCCCATGGGGAGCTCGATGAGGCCGGTATTCTTGACCTTGCCGACCAGCGAGAACGCCTTGGTCCCCTTGGATTTCTCCGTTCCCATGGACGCAAACCACTCGCCGCCGCGGTCGACGATCGCGCCGATTCCGGCCCACGTCTCCACGTTGTTGAGCACCGTCGGCAGATCGAAGAGACCCTTGTCGGTGGAGTGCACGTACTTGGCGCGCGGCTCGCCGGTCTTGCCCTCCAGCGAGCGCATCAGGGCCGACGACTCGCCGCACACGAAGGCTCCGCCGCCGCGGGAGATCCGGACATCGAAGTCGAACCCCGAACCCATGATGTCGGTCCCCAGCAGGCCGAACTTGCGTGCCTCCTCGATGGCGATGGTCAGATGCACCACCGCCAACGGGTACTCGTCCCGGACGTAGATGTAACCCTCGTGGGATCCGATGGCGTAGGCACCGATGATCATGCCCTCGAGCACCGAGTGCGGGTCGCCCTCCATGATCGAGCGGTCTTTGAACGCCCCCGGATCGCCCTCGTCTCCGTTGCACAGCACGAACCGCCGCTCGCCCGGGGCCTGCTTGCACGAGCGCCACTTGCGGGCCGTGTTGAAACCGGCGCCGCCGCGACCACGCTGACCCGAGACCGCCACCTGCTCGATCACTTCGTCGGGATCCATCTCGTACAGAGCCTTGGCGAGGCCGGCGTACGCGCCCCCGGCGACGGCGTCGAGGATGTCGATCGGATCGATGCGGCCGATGTTCCGCATGGCCACCCGCACCTGGTGCTTGTAGAAAGGGATTTCCTCGTACTGTTCGATCCGCTGGCCGTCCACCGGGTTCTTGTACAGCAGGCCCTGGATGATCTCGCCGCCGATAACGGTCTCTTCGACGATCTGCTCCACCTGCTTCGGCTTGACCTTGGTGTAGAGGATGCCGGACGGATGCAGCGCCACCAGTGGTCCGCGCTCGCAGAAGCCGTGGCAGCCGGTGCTCTTGACGAAGAGGCCGACCGAGGCGTCCAGGCCCCGCTTGGCGACCTCCTCGGCAAAGGCGTCGGCAACCTTCTTCGATCCGGACGCCAGACAGCCCGTGCCGCAGCACACCAGAATCTGCTGCTCTCGACTCGCGTTGCGTTGCCTTGCCTGGCTCTGCAACGCCTCGAACTGGTCCCTGGACTCAATTCTCATCGTCGCTGTCCCCCTCGGCCAGGTACTTGGACACGCGCGCCGGTTTGGCGTTGCCCCGGTACGTCTCGCCCACGATCATCACCGGGGCCATCGCGCAGGCGCCGACGCAGTTGACCGTCTTCACCGTGAAGCGGAGATCCTCGGTCGTCTCGTCGGGCTCCACGCCGAGCTTTCGCTCGAGCTCGTCGACCAGTTGGCCGGCCCCGCGGATGTGACAGGCCGTCCCCATGCACACACGGATCACCGTGTCGCCCTGCGGCGTCAAGGAGAATGCCTTGTAGAACGTGGACACCGAGAAGACCTTTGCCAGGGGTACGCCGAGCGCATCGGAGACCCGCGCCAGCACGTCGCACGGGAGGTAGTTGTAGGCGCGATGGACGTCCTGGAGCACCTGGATCAACGCCGGCTCCTCCGCCGGGTACTGTCCGAGGATCTCCTCAGCCCTGGTCAGATCCACACACGGCTCTCCGGTCATGCACCCTCCTCCACCGGAACCTCCTCTACCGCAGCGCCGGTGCCAATATCGTAACCACGGTGCAATGTCTCCAGATTGACATCGACGACCTTCGGTTTGGCGGCAAAGCTCTCCCGGACGACATCTTCCACCTTGTCGAGCGGCACAGCCTTGGTGGCACCGATGTATGCGCCCAGAGCCACCAGGTTGGCCGCCCGTGGATTCCCGAGCTCGTTGGCGACCTCGTTGGCCGGCACCAAGATCACCCTGAGATCGTCACGTTGCGCCTCTCGGTCTATGAGCGACGAGTTGATGAGCAGGACTCCGCCGGGCCGAACCCGCGGCTCGAACTTGTCGAGCGCCGGCAGGTTCATGGCGAGCAGCGCCCGCGGCGATCGAATCACCGGCGAACCCACCGGCCTGTCCGAGATGACAACGGTGCAGTTGCAGGTGCCGCCCCGCATCTCAGGGCCGTACGATGGCATCCACGACACCTCTTTCCCGTCGTTCATCCCCGCGTACGCCAGGATCTTGCCGATCAGCAGGATCCCCTGACCGCCGAACCCAGCCATGATCACGTCGTTCTGCATCGCTCCCCCGTTACGATCCGTTCGGTCGCGGTGCCCGATCGTCGCCCTCCGGAGTCTTGAACACACCCAGGGGGTAGTAGGGCAGCATGTTTCTGGCCAGCCATTCGGTGGCCTCGGCCGGCGGCACGCCCCAATTGGTCGGACAGGTCGAGAGAATCTCGACCAACGAAAAGCACGTGTTCTCCACCTGGTAGCGGAACGCCCTGCGCAGCATTTCCTTCGCGTTGATGGACAGCAGCGGATCGTGCACCGATGCCCGGGCGATGAATGCCGGCGTGCGCAGGGTGGACAGCAATTCGACGACTCGGATCGGATGGCCGGTGGCCTCAACGTCACGTCCTAGCTGGCAGGTTGTGGCCACCTGGCCGGGGAGGGTCGTGGGTGCCATCTGACCGCCGGTCATGCCGTAGATCGCATTGTTGACGAAGACGACCGTGACCTTTTCACCACGATTCGCGCAGTGAACGATCTCGCTCATCCCGATCGACGCGAGGTCTCCGTCGCCCTGATATGTGAAGACGATCAGATCGGGGCGCGCCCGCTTGATGCCGGTCGCGACGGCCGGCGCTCGACCGTGGGAGGCCTCGTGGAAGTCCATGTTGAAGTAGTTGTACGCCAGCACCGAACAACCAACCGGGGCGATGCCCACGGTCCGTTCGCGCACACCGAGCTCGTCGATCACCTCGGCGACCAGCCGGTGGATGACACCATGGGTGCACCCGGGACAGTAGTGGGTGGTGACATCAATCAACCCCTGCGGACGGGAAAACACGGTCTCAGCCATGGATCACCTCCCGATCCTCGAGGATCGCGGTCGTTTGCTCGATCACTTCCTCCGGACTCACCAGCATCCCGCCGACCCGGCTGTAGAAGTGGATCGGCCGCTCGGCACCGACCGCCAGTCGTACGTCCTCGATCATCTGGCCCGTGCTCAGCTCCACCACCAAGACCGCCTTCGCACGCCTCGCCGCCTCACGTACCGCGTCGTAGGGGTACGGAAACAGGCTGATCGGTCGCACCATCCCGACGTGGATGCCCTGCTCCGCAAACTCCTCGATGGCGGTGTAGCAGACCCGGGCGACGGTGCCGTAGGCGACGATCAGGACGTCGTAGTCCTCCTCGGTGCCGTAGCTCGAGTATCGGACCTCGTCGCGGACAATCGCGTCGTACTTCTCCTTGAGCCTGAGGTTGTGGCGCTCGAGCTCCTCGGGGTCGAGGTAGAGCGAGTTGATGATCGCGCGTGGTCGCTCCCCGGTGTAGCCGGTGGCGGCCCATGTCTTGGGCTCGAGCTCCTTGATCGGCTGGCGATCCTCTGCAAACTCCACCGGCTCCATCATCTGACCGATCAGTCCGTCTCCCAACACGATCACCGGGTTCCGGTAGTGGTCGGCGAGGTCGAAGGCATCCTGCACGAGGTCCGCCGCCTCCTGCACCGACCACGGCGCCAACACGAGTAGGCGAAAATCACCGTGAGCCATGCCCTTCGTGGTCTGGAGGTAGTCGCTCTGGGACGGCAGAATGCCGCCGAGGCCGGGTCCGGCACGCATGATGCTGACGATGACCACCGGCAGTTCCGAACCCGCGAGGTACGAGATCCCCTCGGCCATGAGGGAAATCCCCGGGGACGACGAGGAGGTCATCACCCTTTCGCCGGTGCCGGACGCCCCGTACAGCATGTTCGACGCGGCCACCTCGCTCTCCGCCTGGACAAAGGTCCCGCCCACCTGAGGCAGCCGCATGGACATGTACTCGGGTATCTCGTTCTGCGGAGTGATCGGATAGCCGAAGAACAGGCGGCAGCCGGCCTGGATCGCCGCCTCGCCGATGGCCTCCGCGCCTTTCATGAGTTTTTTCGTCATACGTCGTTCTCCAGACAAGGAACTCGGGGCTCGGGGCTCATACCACCACCGGTCCGATCCTGGATGCTGGATGCAAGACTTTTTTCACGCGAAGCCGTGACGCGAAGCCGGATCCCCCAGCCACCCGAAGCAAATCTGTCATCGTCATCGTCATCGGCGCGACTACCTCACTGGAACGACGGGGTTGGGCCCCAGGACTCCAGGATTGGGCCACCCTCCCACACGGTCCCTCCGTGGTACGTGGCGCGCGAGCCATTACCGATCCCTCACCCTGTTCCCTGCTCCCTGTTGCCTTCCTCGCGCTGAGCCAACACCCCGCTCCTCCGACTCTCCAAATCTCCCGGGGTCAGTACGAGAAGTAGTGATACATCGTCCCGTTGACCCTCATGTCGATCGCGAGGTCGGGACAGGTGATGCAGCACAGCCGACAGCCGATACACCTCATCTGCTCCACCACTTCGGCGTAGAAGTAGCCCTTGTCGTTGATCCTCTTTCCCATGCCCAGGATCTTCTGCGGGCACGCTTGGACGCACAGCTCGCACCCCTTACAGGCGTTTGGGGTGATGATGATCTGCGGCATCCGATCTCCTTTCAGTTGACAACAAAAAGCGGACCCGAGGTCCGCTGTTCACGTGTCTGCTCGAAGGGCGGCAGCACCAGGCGTCGCAATACCAGCAACGGGCAGTCCAGCTCCGCCTCCGAGATTCCGTGGGCCGTGTCTTCGTCAACGGTGATCGCGACCAAGGGCAGGTCGAGCACGCCGGCGGCTTCCATCGCCATGCGGTACCCGTCGAGCACGACGTCGGTGGTGGTCTCACCCATCAGGTGTGTGTTGGAGACCAGACCGGTCACCGACAGCCGAGCCACCGTTTCGATCGCCCGCACCATGACCACCGCCTCTGTCGGATTGGGCGTCGACGGGCGCCTGAAGTTGAGCACCACCAGACAGTGCGTCTCCTCCGATGGTACGACGTCCGACAACGAGCCCAGGACCCTGGCACCGGTGTCGTCGCCGCCGACATCGGCGATCAGACGGCAGTGGGGATCGCGCAGCGCCTGGCGAATCTGGGGCACGATGATCGGCAGGTCCGCGTGCACGTTTTCACCGGTCGGTGCCAGCAGCCGTATTCCGGCCGCCGCCAACACGGCTCGGGCCGACCGCGAACGAAAGTAAGGTTTCACGATGTCGAGGTCGGCGAGTGTGACGGTCGAACCCTTGGCCGCCATGTCGAGCGCGCCGTTGAGGGCGATCTCGGTCTTTCCGCTACCGAAATGTCCCACCAGCAGAGTGACCCGTCTATCGAACAACTCGCCTCTCCTCAAAAGAACTCCGAGCATCCCAGGCCCATAGCATAGCGTGGTACTGCACCATTTTTAGCATACTATTTGGTATACTTCAAGGAGTACATATCGTACAATGGTGACCTCGAGACACCGTCTCTTGGCGAGGGAGAAATAGTGACGAAGTCAGTCACCGGGAACCGGCACATGCCCAGATCAAAGGCCGCTTCCGGTCCTGAGGACTCACCGAATCAGGTCCGCAGTGATTCGACCTACAACGAGCTCCGCGAGCTCATCGTGTCCGGGCTCCTGAGCCCGGGTGCCCGGCTTGTCGAGGGTGAGGTGGCGCGTCGCCTCGGTGTGAGCAGGACACCCGTGCGGTCTGCCTTCCATCGTCTCCAGCAGGAGGGCTATGCGGTGCCCGCGAGCGGCGGTAATGTGCGGACGAGGCTGGTCGTGTCGCCCATGACCAGCGAGGACGCGGCCGACCTCTTCAATATCGTGGGTGAGCTCGAAGGACTTTCCGGCCGGTATGCCGCAGATCTGGACCGCGTCGCACGTGTTCGCCTTTCCGATGAGATGACGCGGTTGAACTCCGAGTTGCTCGCCGCATCACAGGTGACGCAGCCCGACGCGACTCGAATGTTCGAGCTCGACGTCAGATTCCATCGTCAGTTGGTGGAGGCTGCGTCCCCACCGCGTCTACTCGCGCTGCATGACGCCATCAAACCGCAGGTCGACCGATACGCACGGTTGTACCTGTCGTCTCTCACTGCCGAGCTCCCACTCTCCGTCGCCGAACACTCGGAGATCGTCCGCTCCCTGCGGCGCGGTGACGGAGACGGCACGCAGCAGATGATTCAGACGAACTGGCGTAACGCAGCCTACCGCGTGGGGACCATCATCGAGTCGATTGGCGAACGCGGCGTGTGGTGAGGATCTCCTCATCCGGGATCCGGGGTCCTAGATGTGGATTTCAGCATTCGGTATCCCGGCTATCATGACGTTGGAACCGTAAGGGGATGTATCTCGCGGGTCTGACCCATCGCGATCGCTTGTTCGACATCGCCTGTCGATGGCTCGCCGACCGCGTCCAACCGGAGGACGGTCGGGAGCTCACCCGGATCTTCGCCTTCGAACGCGCAATCACGGCGCCGTCGGTACGCCGCCTGGCGGCCGACCTGGCTCGCACACTGAGGCCGGGTCCCCTGCTTCTGAATCGTGTCACGACAAAGGACGCCGTGCGGGAGGCGATCGTCGCGGCGGTCACCGATCCGAATCTACGGATCCAGGACCTGCTCACCCGTTACCGCGAGCTCCCCGAGGAGTTCTTCCCCCGGACTCCGGTCAACATGAGCCTCATCTGTCGCGAGGACGGATCGTTGGCGGGAATGGTGCGCCGCAAGCGCATCCGGCGCATCGCCGACAAGGTATCCCGCCAGGTAGCAAACCAGCTCGCAGGGGAGATCGATGACGTCGCCCGCAGACTGGCGAGCGAGCGGGCCAGACGCGAGGGGGTGTCTCTCGAGCACCTGGTCTCGTCTCGCGAACAGATGGCCGAGGAGTTCGCGGCGGCCGAGCGAACGGTCGCGGATCGGATCCGCGCGATGCAGGTCACGCTCGACCCGGAGCTCCAGCGCGTCGACGACGTGATCGGCATCCGGCTGGTGGTCACTCCCGATCAGATCGATCGGCTGGAGCGGGCGCTCGACGACCGTGAGGACACGTGGGCATGTCAGCGCAGGATTCACGACGGCTCGTACGTCGGCACCCACTACCTCGTCGACTTGGAGCTGCCTTCGGTCGACGAAACCGTCGCGGCGGTGCGGAACATCGACTGGTCGTTCGCGGATGGCCGCGGGGTCTCCCTTTTCGATCTGGAGTCCGACTTCTACGAGTACGTCTCGACCGGAAGCCGTACGTTTCGTGTCGAGCTCATCCTGAACACCATGGAGGACCTCGTGGAGTCCGAGTTCGGTCGATCGATCCACGAGGTTCGAATCCTCGAGCAGCGGGCGGCGTACACGGGCCGTATCGCTCAGAACGCCTCGTGGATCATCGAGTACATGCTCCAACTCGCCATTTCGCCGACCGTGTCGCCCGGCGAAATGCCGATCAAGATCTGGGGACGCTACGTCCGGGACACCGTCTCCCAGGCACTGGCCCGGATCGCGAACGGGGAACGCGAGGAGTGGCTGGTGCCGACGGACGGCGCCCAGCAGCGGGTGATCCCTCTCTGAGGCCGCCCCCCACCCGCCGGCCGGGATGCAGGGTGCAAGATACAAGATGCAAGATCCCCCGCCTGCCCGAAGGGGGTCTTGAGCTACAAGCTATATGCTACAAGGCTTCTTCGCACGTTCCCGTCAGTCCAAACTTCACCCGCTCATACGCCACGGGCAGGCGGCCGAAGGCGGTCGGCGCCAGTACATTCCACTACTTCTCTGTGTCTCTGTGTCTGTGTGGTTCGCTCGGGGCCGGGGATCCGTTCAAATCTGTGTGGTCTGCGGGCAGTCTTTCTTATCTGCGTTTATCTGCGTGATCTGCGGTTTCTTTCCCGGGCGGGTGGGGGCTTCGTGTCTTCGTGCTTTTGTGGTTGGCCGTTCCCGGACTAATCGAGCTCGCGGCGTCAGCCACGAGTGCCGGGGCCAAAGCTACGAGTCCCGTTTCCCCTCGTCGGCTGCGAGGCGAATGTACCGTGCGGAGCACTCGGGGAAGCCGGTGCAGGTACGGCAAATGTTGTCGTCGATGAAGCCGAACTCCTCCGGCGCGCAGATCGTGATTTCAGGATCGCGCGCGCCGTCCAACTCGACCAAGAGGGGCTCGTCCCCCGCCGCCACTCGACCAAGCTCCCGAGCTCTCGCCGCTGCCTCGCGCACCTTGGGATCCCACATCCGATTGCCCTGCTCGGCGGTCGTCGACTCGGTTTTGATTTGAACTTCTGCCCTGCGCTGCTTCACCTTGAACGCCAGCTTGCGGCGTGACGGCAGCCTTCGGGTCGCCAGGAAGAACAGGTAGCCGGCCGACATGCCGGCGGCGTTGGCGACCCCCGCGAGCAATCCCAGCTGCAGGCTGGTAAACACCAGTAGCGCCGCCCCGAACACCGCCAGGTATTTCACCTTCACGGGGATCAGGAAGAACAGCCGGAATTCGACCTCCGGGTACAGCGTGGCAAAGGTGAACAGCAGAGATCCGCTGACCGCCATGTCCCCGAGCAGGGGTCGGCCGAGCAGGGTCGCGGCGATCGAGGCGCCGAACGTCGCGACCAGCCAGAAGGCCAGGAATCGCGGCGATCCCCAGTCGTCCTCGAGCGGCTTTGCCATGATCCACAACACCAACATCGAGATGAAGAACCAGAACATGCTCTGGCCGTGGATGAACTGATACGTCACCAGCGACCACGGGCGCGCCGCCACCTCACCCGGCACCAACGCCAGCGCTCGCAGGCCATCCGGGTTGGCGTAGCTCAGCAGAAACACCGCGAAGTGGATGAAGATCAATCCCTCGGTCAGGTGCCAGTACTCGCGTCGCATCACCGTCTCCCCAATCGCCGCTCCATCTCTTCCTGACTCAGGCGCAGCACGATCGGTCGGCCGTGGGGGCAGCGGTACGGATTCTCGGTGTCGATGAGGTCCTTCAACAGCACGATCTGCTCATCCGCCGTCAGAGAGTGGTTGACCTTTATCGCCGACCGACAGGACAACGCCGCCGCGAGTTCGTGCGACAGCTCCTCGGTCACCTGTTCCGGCACACCGTCCAGGGACGTGGCGCGGTCCAATAACTCCTCGACGATCTCACCGGCGCTCCGACCGTCGGTCTCGGGCGGCAGTGCGGTAATCCGCACGGTGTTCGGCCCGAATCCCTCGGCCTCGATCCCGACCTGCTCCAGCAGCTCGCGCACCCGTGGCAGAGCCCCAGCAGCGGACTCGTCCACGTCGAGCAGAATCGGCTCCAGCAGCCTCTGGGACGGCGCGTCCTCGCCTCGGAGGCGGCCACGAATCCGATCGTACAGAACACGTTCGTGCGCCACGTGCTGGTCGACGATGACCAGCCCCCAGTCATCCTCGAGCAACAGAAAGGAGCTGCGGTACTGTCCGATCAAGCGTCCGAACGGCGTGTCCGGCAGGCCGGCTTTCGCCCCGGACGGACCGCCCGCATGCGTGCCTCGATCGAAATACGTCGCCCGAATCCCGGGTTCCTCGCCATCGGTCGCATCGACGCCGTATGCGGGATGCGGGAACAACCCTCCCACGTGCGTCGTAGGCGCCGACGGCGCGCCCGCTCCTGCGTACCCCGGGGCCAGTGGCTCGGCGACGCCACCCGCGACCTCGACCTGCGTCACGGCGACCCGACCCTGGGACGCGGCAACGCCCCCCCGGAGGGCACGGTCGACAACCGAAAACACGGTGCCCGCATGCGCGAACCGGACCTCGGCCTTGGCGGGGTGGACGTTGACGTCTATCGACTCCGGCGGGAGGTCGACGAAGAGTGCGACCCGTGCGCCGCCGAACCCGGATCCGACCTCCCGCAGTACCCGCCGCACGGCAGCCACCAGAAGTCGGTCCCGCACCGGCCGACCGTTGACGATCACGGTGAGCTGGGGCTGGCCTGACCCCCGACCCGCCGCCAACAGGCCCCACACCTCGATCCCGCTGCCGCGAGCCTCGAACCGATTGATCGGTCCATCTGCGGCGCGCCACAGCTCGCGCAGCCGCAGCGCGGGGTCCGCGACCGCCGGCACCTCGATCAGAGTACGGGGGCCGTGGCGCAGGATGAACGCCACGTCCGGTCTCGCCAACGCACTCCCGAACACGGCCTCCTGAGCGTGGCGCAACTCGGTCTGCGGCGCACGCAGAAACTTCCGTCGCGCTGGCGTGTTGAAGAAGAGGTCGCGCACCTCGACCGTGGTCCCTCTGGCCCGGCTCGCCCCGTCGACACCGAGGATCCGGCCGCCGTCGACCGTGACCCGAACGCCTCCGCGCGCCGGGTCTGAACAGGTCAAAAGTACGAAGCGGGAGACTGCCGCCATCGACGGCAAAGCCTCTCCGCGAAACCCTAGGGTGGCAATGTGGTTTAGATCGTCGTCCGTCGTGATCTTGGACGTCGCGTGGCGCTCGAGCGCGAGTAGGGCATCATCCGAGTCCATACCACAGCCGTCGTCGACTATCCGAACACAGCTCCGTCCCCCCTGGACGAGCTCCACCTCGATCCTCTCCGATCCCGCGTCCAGGCTGTTCTCCACCAGCTCTTTCACCACCGACGCCGGCCGCTCCAC
>JBFELO010000003.1:0-90301 GCA_041552055.1 Candidatus Sulfomarinibacteraceae bacterium
CGATGGCCGCCGGGTGCTCCGCGGAATCGACGTACAGGTGGAGGCGGGCGAGTTCATCTTTCTCACGGGCCCCTCTGGGGCCGGCAAGACCACGCTACTTCGGCTGCTGTACGCTGCGGAGAGGCCCACCGCGGGCGAGGTGTGGGTGGCCGGACACCGGGTGGACCAGCTGTCGCGGAGCCGGATGCCGGAGCTGCGCCGCAAGGTCGGTGTGATCTTCCAGGACTTCAAGCTGTTGCGACGCAAGACGGTGCTCGAGAACCTCACCTTCGTGCTGCGGTTCCACGGTGTGGCGCCCCGCGAGGCCCATCGCCGGGCCTATCAGGTGCTCAAGCGCCTCGGCCTGCATCACCGCCAGTCCGCCCTTCCCGAGTCGCTGTCGGGCGGCGAGCAGCAGCGGGTGGCGATCGCCCGCGCCCTCGCCTACCAGCCCCGGCTGATCCTGGCCGATGAACCGACCGGCAACCTGGATGCCGACCTCGCGGGTGAGCTGCTCAGCCTGCTGTGCGACATCAACTACCAGGGCGCGACGGTGCTGGTGGCGACCCACGACCACTCCCTGCTCGACTCGATCCCGGCGCGCACGCTGATCCTGCATGACGGGGCCATCCGTTACGACGGGGCGTGGCCGCCATGATTCGCCACGCACTGGCGGAAGGCTGGCTGCTGCTCAGGAGTCGCTGGGCCGTCAGTGGCGTGCTCGCCGTCGCCCTCGCCATCCCGATCGGTTTTGCCGGAGTCACGTGGTCGGTCATGCGCTGGCTCGAGCCGGTGGTGGGCCTCGCCCGGCAGGCGACCGTGGTACCGGTCCTGCTGCACCCTCACATGGACCCCTCCCAGCGAGACCGCTGGCTCGAGGATCAGCGTGAACGTCATCCCGAGTGGCAGATCGAGGAGATTTCGCACGATCGACTTGCCGAGCGGCTGCGCCGCTGGTTTCCCTACCTGGGTGACCTGCTCGAGGAGGGAGGCGACGCCATGCTGTCGCCGCTGGTGGAGATCGCGACCTCGGACCCGGCGACGATCGACGATATCGTGGGCAGCCCGGCGGTGATCGCGATCGGCCCACGGTCCTCCATCTACTCCTCGCTCGGGCGGACCGCGCGTGCGCTCGGTTGGGTTCTGGGAGTGTTCAGCTTTCTGCTGCTGCTGGCGGCGACGTTGTTCGCCGCCGTCTGGGTGCACCTCGAGCTCTACCGTCACGCAGACGAGGTCACCATCATGCGTCTCGTGGGCGCGGCCGAATCGGCGATCCGTGGCCCGTTCATCGTCGCCAGCATCGTGCCGGGAGCGGTCGGCGCGGTGCTCGCGGCGGGTGGAACGGTGGTGGCGGCGGCATGGCTGTCACGTCTGGTGGGCGTGCTCGGCCTGCCACCGGTTTCGGTGCCGAGGCCCGTGCTGGTGGCGGAAGTCGTGCTGGCGTGCGCGCTGCCGTTGGCGGCAGCCCTGATCACGCTGTCCCGCCACGCGGCCACCGACTTCGAGGGGGATTGAGGGCTGGGCCGCCCGGCACTCATGCCGAGTGCCGGGCTGGGCTTGAGGGCGTGGGGGCTCTCCCATACGCGCTCCGGTGGAGCCCTCATGCTCTCACGAGCCCACGCGCCCCCAAGCCCTGGGCGGGTGGGAGGCTACTGCAGGTGTCTCTTGAGCTCGTCGAGCTGCTTGCGAAGCTCGTTGGCGTCGTCGACCTCGCCGATCTCTTCCAGCTCCCTGATCTGAAGCTCGAGGGCGGCGATGGTCCGGCGCAACTCGGCCTGCTCCGCCTCGGCCTGGACGTTCTGCGCCTGCTTGTCCTGGTTCTGCCTCATCTCGGCGACCTTGCTCTGGTTGCCGGCCTCGCCGTAGGCGTTGGCGGCGTTCGCGAAGTCTTTCTTGGCGGCGTAGACGTACCCCATCTGGTTGTAGATCTGGGTCCGCAGCTTGCCGCTGGCACCGATTCTGAGGGCGGTCTGCAGGTCGCGGAGCGCCGGGTCATAGCGCTTCATCGAGGTGTTGCACTGGGAGCAGTAGTAGTGCACCAGGACGTTGTTGGGCTGGCTCGCCTTGGCCTTTTCGAACCACTCGAGCGCGCGGCCGTACTCCTTCGCGCCCATCCAGGTCTCACCCGCGAGGAGGTAGTGATCGAAGGTGGGCGACGACGATGCCAGGCTCTCCGCGATCTGCCCGGTCTGCTGGTAGTACCGCTGCTTCTGGGTGTTCGACGAGGAGCGGCGCGCGGCGAGAATGCCGGAGCGGACGGCGGAACGACCGGTGGCCTGATCGCTGGGGTCGAGCTCGTAGGCGCGCTTGAAGGCCTCGAACGCCTTGGCGTCGTCACCGGCCTCGTCATTGGCAACACCGAGCGCCTGGTGGAGGCGAGGGTTGTTGCCGTCGGCTTTGGCCTGCGCGGACAGCACCCGAATCGCGTCCTGCGGTTGGCCGCTCTTGGTGGCTGCCTGGGCGAAGAGCAGGGCATAGTTCGACCGGTACCTGGCGTCCATCGAGGCCATGTCGAGCCCCTTGAGGAGGCCGTACGCCTGGCGGTACTCCTTGGTCTTGAGCAACGCCTGACCGAGCGCCACCTGGTACGAGGCGTTGTCGGCGTCGAGCTCGACGGCCTTGCGGAGGTTCGCCACCGCCGGTGCGAGCTGGTTCTGCGCGTTCTGTGCAAGACCGAGCATGTAGTACCCGCCAGCGAAATCCGGATTGGTCTTGGTGACCTCCTCGAACTCCTTCGCTGCCGTGGCGTAATCCTTGCTGTTGTAGGCCGCAACACCCTTTTCCCACTCCGCCTGGGCCGGCGTCGACACGGCCAGGGCGAGCAGAATGGCTGCGCCTGCGATCAATCCCTGGCTTCCCCTGATCCTCATGGCCAAAAGCCTCCCGTAAAGTTTACGTTTCACGACGTGTTGGACGTCTGTCCGAGCAACGGCCGCACCTCTTCGTCGAACATGGCGGCGATGTCGGTACCCTTGAGTAACGAGATCGCCTTGCTGTGTTGTTCCACCATTTTTCGAACAGCGTGGAAACCCTCACCACGTTCGATGAGTGTGCGGGCCCCAGCATACTGCTTCTCGATCGTGCGTTCACCACCCGGGCCGACCACTTCAAGGGCAACGGTGCGAATCCGGTCGGCGAGTCCGAGCAACGTGGTGGCGCTCGGACCCGCGTCGGGCCGCGGTCCAGACGTTCCCTCCTCACCGGCGGCCCGGAGGCCCACCAGGCCGGAGGTGACGAGACCGAACAGCAGCTTGGACACGTCGAAGACACCCCATTGCAGCTCGCCGGCGAGCTGATCGATCGATCGGCTGCCGTCGATCTGCGTCACCACGACCCACTCCTGGGGACTCAGCGTGATCTGGTCCCGCTCCTCGTCTCGAGGCGGGAAGTACGGCACTGCGTCCACGGATGGGATCTTGCGCGCCAGCACGCGCCACTCGTCCAGCCGTCGAGCCGCCTCCATCATCAAGCTCGCGTTGGAGGCCTGGATCGTGGTCTCCTCGCACGTGTCACCGGCCTTGAAGGTGAAGTTGCCGCGCGACCAGCTGGCGATCTCGTATACCGCGTGCTCTCCCCTGAGCGAACCGACAACGGCATCGACGATGCGGCCGTCGCGCAGGAAGATCTTTCCCCGCTCGTCATCGCGGTCGACGTGGAACGCACCGGTCTTGCCGGACGCGCTGACGACCTGGATGACGTCCGGCAGCGACAGCTCGGCGAGGGACCCCTGCAGTGCCATGGAATAGGACCGAGCGTATCGCTTATTGCAGGTTGAAGCGAACCGTCAGGATGTACAACACCTCGACCGGCTTGTTGTTGAGCGTGGACGGCTTGAACTTCCACTTGTTCACCGCGTCCACCGCCGACTCGGTCAGGCCGAGAGGTAGCCCCCGCAACACCTTCACACTCTGGACGTCGCCGGTCTTGCCGATGATACACTCGAGCACCACGACACCCTGAATACGCGCCCGCCGCGCCGCCTCCGGATAGATCGGGTTCGGGCCGCTCAACTTTTCGGGCTCGGTGATCTTGCCACCGACCACGAAGCGAAGCGGGCCCTCGGGCTCGGGTGGAGGCGGGGCGTCCGGAACGCCGAGGATGAGGTTCTCGTCCGGCACGAAATCCAGGTCCTGGTCCGGCTCTTCCTCGCGGATCGGCTCGGGCTCGTCCGGGGTCGGGTCTGGAATCGGCACCTTCTTCGTCTTCGGCTTCGGAATCTGCTGATCCTGCTTCGGCGGCGGCTGCTTGAACCTGACCTGCTTGACGACGTAGATCTTCGACCTCTGCTGCTTCGCGTCGGACACGGCGCCCGCAAACGACGGCCAGGTCACGGCGAAAATGAAGATGTGGATGATCCCGGCCAACGCCATGGCGAGGCGGGTGAAGTTCCGGTCCTGCTTCTCCTCCTGGGCGATGATCTCGATGACCGTGGGTGGCAGTCCGGTCGCCGCCTGCTCTTTGGGCTTGCGATCCTTACTCATAGTCCGCCTCCCCTTATCCGATCCCCAGCAGGGTCCAGATATTCTCGATTTCACGCTGCGTGGGGATCGAGATGTTCATCTTCGTTCCGATATCCTCCTCGGCCCGCCGGAGTTCGTCGAACACTGCGATCATGTTGCCGTACGACGCGGCGGGATCCGTGCGCAGAATGATCGGTTTCTCCGGGTTCTGTTTCAGGCGCTCCGCAATATAGGGCACCAGGCCGTTGATCGGCATCTGATTTCTGTCGACCTCGAGCACCGGTGGTGCGTCCACCGGACCCGGAAGGACGTAGACGTCGATCGAATCCTCCTGCTTGATCTCCTGCGGCGTGGAGGTGTCCTCCGGCAGCGCGAAGTCGAGCCCTCGAGTGGCCGAGAACGCAGAGGTGATCATGAAGTAGATGATCAGCAGGAACGACACGTCGGCCATCGATCCGGTGAAGATCTCTGACTCGATCGTCTTCTTCTTGAGCTTCATCCTCGCCCCCGCTTCATTGCTCTTGGGTCCGCTGCTCGGAGAGCAGATAGATGTACTTGGCCTTCGATTGTTTGAGCGCGTCGAGCACCGCGTCGAAGCGTTCGTACGGGACCTCTTGGTCGGCTTTGATCACGAACGACTTCTGCGGGTTCTTGGCCACCTCGGTGGAGGCGAAGGTCACCACCTCCTCGTCGGTGGAGACCGGCAGCGACATTTCCTCTCCGGTGGAGACCCGAATAAGGTAACCCTCGGACCTCGGGGCGATCGAGATCACCGCCGGCTTTTCGTGCTCGGGCAAGTTGACGCGGATCCAGGTATCGGGGAGATTCATCCTGGTCCGGTCCACCTCCACCTTCCAGGTGAGCACGTAGAACACGATCAGCAGGAACACGATGTCCGCCATCGAGGCGGTGAAAATCTTACCCGCCGACTGGCGATCCCTCCCGCGAGACAGTGACATCAGCGCCATCTGGCACTCCCTCCTTGGGCCTACTTCGCGGGCCCCTCGTCGCCGTAGCGCTCGCTGTCCATCTCGATGAAGGTTTCCATCAGCATGTTCGTGGCGGTCTCGATGTCACGCACGAACCTGGTGATCTTGGTGGTGTACCAGTTGTAGGCGAGCTGCGCCGGGATCGCGATGATCAGACCGGTCGCGGTGGTGATCAACGCCTCGGAGATTCCGACCGCGACCGCCGCAGGGTTGGTGAGACCCTGTTCGGCGAGCGTGGCGAACGACTTGATCATGCCGGTGACAGTACCGAGGAAGCCGAGCATGGGGGCCACGTTGGCGGTGGAGGCGAGTACGCCCATCCTCCTCTCCAGCCGATCGAGCTCGTACAGGGCGGCGTTCTCGATGGTCTTCTCGATGTCTTCCTTGCTGTGGCCGTAGCGCAGCAGACCGGCCTTGACCACCGAAGCCACGGGGCCACGGTACTCCTCACAGACCTTGATCGCCTCCTTGACGTTGCGGTTGACCAGCAACGCCTTGCGGATCTTGGTGAGGAACTCATTGACGTTGACCTTCGCCTTGGTGAAGACGATGAAACGTTCGATGATCACTGTGAGGGCGAGCAGGGATAGGAAGAGCAACGGATACATCCACATGCCACCCTGTCGGAAATAGTCAAAAACCTGTCCAGTCACGATCGGCCTCCCCTTAGATTAGAGTTCTGCGGCGAGGATGAGTTCCAACTCATCCGGCACATATTGTCCACCTAACGTCACGCCGGCACAAGTGCGGAATCGCCGGCCCAATTTCTCAATCTCCCAATATCCCGAGATGAGCGGCGCTCATCATACCAAAAATGATGTGTCTACGCTCATCCGGAGATGAAGGCAGGGCATCCTAGCACGGTGATTTTGGCTGCGTCAACGATTGCGTCAACGATGACGTCACCATCGTTTGGTGTGGAGATGGGTCAGGGCTACCGCCATAGCGTCGGCGGCATCGGCGGGCGGCTCCTCATCGAGGCTCAAGAGCCGCGTCACCATGTAGCCCACCTGCTTCTTCTGGGCGGTCCCGTGGCCGACGACCGCTGACTTGATCTCGGCGGGCGGGTACGACCAGGTGGCGACGCCGCGGCGGCCAAGTGAGGCAAGAATGACCCCTCGGCACTCGGCCAGTGACAGGCTCGACTTCGGGTTTCGTCCGCTGAATGACGACTCCACCGCGGCGCAATCGGGCGCGACATCAGCCACCATTGCCGAGAACCTGCGGTCGAGATCAGCGAGCCGCTCGGCGCGCTGCTGGCCGCGCGCGCGGACCACCCCGTGAGCCTCCACCCGGTAGCGGTTGCCGTCAGCGATGATCAGCGCCCACCCGGTGGCCGAGGATCCGGGATCGACGCCGAGAACCCGCGTCACCATCCTCAAATGCCTTCGCGGTCCGCTCGATGAGCGCGCGCCTCGCTAGACGCTTGCCAGGATGTCGTCATCGATGTCGAAGTTCGCCCACACGTTCTGGACGTCGTCATGATCGTCGAAGGCCTCCATCAGCCGAACCATCTGTGCGGCCGGCTTGCCCTCGAGCCGGGCGGTCGTCGATGGCTCCATGGTGAACTCCGCCGTCTCCACCTCGATACCGCGTTCCTCGAGAGCTTCCTTGAGACGGTGGAGGTCCTCCGGCGCGGTGGTGATGCGGTAGTACTCCGAGTCCGTGGTGTCGAGGTCCTCTGCGCCTTCCTCGAGGGCCGCTTCCATGATGGTGTCCTCGTCCAGGTCGTCGCTGTGCGGCACCAGGACCGAGCCCTTGCGGGTGAATAGCCACGACACGCAGCCACTCTCACCGAGGTTGCCACCGTGCTTCGAGAACAGGTGCCGAATCTCCGGTGTCGTGCGGTTGCGGTTGTCGGTGAGGATCTCCAGCAACACGGCCACGCCGCCCGGACCGTAGCCTTCGAAGGTGGCCTCCTCATAGGTCGTGCCGGGGAGCTCGCCGGTCCCACGCTGGATCGCCCGCTTGATGTTGTCGGCCGGCATGTTGGCCGCCTTGGCAGCGGCGACTGCGGCGCGCAGTCGGGGGTTGGCGTCAGGATCACCGCCGCTCTCCCGGGCCGCCACCGTGATCTCACGGATGATTTTGGTGAAGAGCTTGCCGCGTTTGGCGTCCGCTCTCCCCTTCTTGTGTTTGATCGTGCTCCACTTGTTGTGGCCCGACATGAGCCCTCCCGACCGCGGCGACGAAAATGCGCGAAACCACGCCATTATACAGCTTAGGCCGTCATCCGTGGAGCCGACCGCGGTTGACTTTGGAGCCCACTGACCGATAATGAAATCGGGCTCTTCGCACGCCCCACCTTTTGAGAAAGACGTCATGGCAGCCAATATTCTCCTCGTCGAGTATGAGCAACGCTACGTTGATCAGATCCGTGGCGCGTTGGCCGGTATCGTGGATCGGATCGAGGTCGCGGGCGATCTGGACCGGGCCGTGGCGATCTGCGCCCACTACGAGCCGAGTCTGGTCATCATCACCTCGGTCCTGCCCCGTCTGGAGATCGCGGACGCGATCACCCAGCTTCGCGCCCGTGCAGGACTTCGGGTCACTCCGTTTTTGATTCTCATGTCCGGATACGGCGGCGGCGACGCGAGCGCCGACGCCGCTCAGCACGGCGCCCAGGACATACTGGAACGTCCGTTCACGGGAGAGGTGCTCGGCGAGCGGGTGCAGGCGTTGCTCGAGACTGGACCATCAGTCGATGTCGCTCAGGCGATTCCCCAGGACACCCTCGATGCGGTGCAGAAGCAGACCGGCCGCGCTGATCAGAAGGAATCACTGACCTCGGACGAGCTGTTCGGTGACATCCTGTCGGACGTGGAGAGTGACGTGGTTCCCGGAGACGAGGTCGAGCCGGTGCAGCCACTCTCTTCGCCGCCGGCTCCGGAGCAGCCGGTGGAGCCCCCGCCACCTGTGTCGCCGACGCCGGTGGAACCGTTGGAGCCGCCTCCAGCTCCCCCTCCGGCGCCGGAGGAGCCATCTCCGCCTCCGCTCCCAACACCTGAGGAAACCCCCTTCGATGTGGATGAGTCCCTTCCGGAGGAACCACTTGTATCGGAGCCTGTTCCAGCCCCGCCGCCACCCTTAACGGGCGCGGAAAACGCGCCGTTCGAGGTGCTGTCCGAGGAGCCCGTGAAAGATGTCGCGGAAGGCGTGGAGGAGGCGCTCGCCGAGGTCTTGAAGAAGAGTGACGCACCGGAGCCGGTGCGGAAGCCGTCGTCCGTCGAAAGGGACGTCGACGCCATGCTGTCGGAAACCTTGGCCGGCCTTGACATCGACCCCAGGCGATTCCGAACGACCGAAGAGCCCGAGCCCGAACCGCTGCTCGAGGCTGAATCTCCACCCGAGCCCGCACCGCCGCTGTCCGAGATGGACGAGCAGACGCCGGTGCCGCTGATCGACGAGGATGTGGTCGAGATCTCTGACGCGGAGCGCGTCACCCAGCCGCCCGAGGTGGAGGACGGCGACGAGCAGGAGCCTGCTCCGCCGTCCCCGGTGGCCGCGGGTACGCGGTTCGGCCAGTACATCCTCGAAGAGCACATCGCCACCGGCGGCATGGCCGAGGTCTACCGCGCTCGTATGGTGGGGATGGAGGGGTTCCAGAAGACGGTCGCGATCAAGCGCATCCTGTCTCAGCTCACCGGCAACGAAGAGTTCGTGAATATGCTGATCGACGAGGCCAAGCTCGCCGCGCAGCTCAACCACAACAACATCATTCACATCTACGATCTCGGCAAGATCGATCGCTCCTACTTCATCGCGATGGAGTACATCGAGGGCAAGGATCTCCGGTCCTTGCTCGCCGAGTGCCGCGAGCAGGGCACAACGGTGCCGATCCCTCTCGCGCTCCACATCACGTCGCTCCTCGCCGCGGCCTTGGACCACGCGCACAATCGGCGGGATTTCGAGGATCGTGAACTCGGGCTCGTCCACCGTGACGTGTCCCCGCAGAATGTCCTGATTTCCAACGACGGCGACGTCAAGCTGTGCGATTTCGGCATCGCGAAGGCCGCGTCCAAAGCCACGACGACGCGCGCGGGAGCACTGAAGGGCAAGCTGCAGTACATGTCCCCCGAGCAGGCGTGGGGCAAAGACATCGACCACCGCTCCGACATCTTCTCGCTCGGGCTGGTTCTGTCCGAGATGCTGACCGGTGACAAGGTGTTCGCCGGGAGCTCCGAGAAGTCGGTGCTGGAGCAGGTTCGCGACCCGAAGGTGGCGGCCCCATCGAAGCGCAATCGGCAGGTGCCGAGAGAGGTCGACCGCATCGTGCTCAAGGCTCTCGAGCCGGATCCCGACGATCGCTACCAGTCGGCGCGCGATGTGCGGCAAGACCTCGAGGCGGTGATGCAGGCCGAGGGGTGGGCGCCGGGAACCGCAGCGGTATCGCGGCTGGTGCAGGATCCGGAACACGCCGCCCTCATCGACGTGACCGCGGCTGACGAGGTGCCCGAGGCGGTGGCGGTCGCCGACGACGAACCTCTGTCCGTGCCCCCGGTGGTGGCCGAGGCCGCGGTGGAGGCTTCGCTCGAGGGCGAACCCGATGGCGAGAGATCGGACCGGTCGCGGAGTCGACGATCGCTCCTGCTGCTGCTGGGTGGCGCGGTTCTGGTGGCTGTGATCGCCGGCGCGATGTACCTGTGGCGCGACGGATCGAGCGACCAGGCGCCGGCGCCGACGCCGGCGCCGGTGATCATGGTGCCGACGCGGCCGACGCGGCCGACGCCGACGCCGGTGGACGAGGAGCTACGTGACCGGGTGAGCCAGCTGGCCGCGGTCGAGGTCGCACGGCGGGAGGATGAGCTGCGGCGCCGGCTGGAGGAGGAGTTCCCGACGCCGACCCCGTTGCCGCCGACGGAGACGCCGACCGAAACCCCTACGGTCACCGAGACGCCGACCGACACACCGACACCGAGACCGCCGACACCGACCCCGGCGCCACCTACCGCTACGCCGATCCTGGCAACGCCAACGCCCTTGGTGCGTGAGGGCGAGATCGTCACGCAGGGGCCCGGTGTGATGCCGCCGTTGGTACTTGATCGGGTGGATCCGAAGTACCCGCGCATCGCGGAGCGCGTTCGGGTGAACGGAGACGTGGCGGCAGAGGCGCTGATCGGTATCGACGGCAGGGTCGAAGAGTTGCGGATTCTCGAGGTGTCGCATGCCAACGTCGGTTTCGAGGATGCCACCGAAGAGGCGGTCCTCCAGTGGCGCTACAAACCGGCAACGAAAAACGGAGTCAAAGTACGGATGTGGGTTCAGATCCGAGTCCCGTTCAGATATCGTTAGGTGAGGTGATATGGAGGACACGATGTCTTCTCTGTCGGACAGTCAGAAGAAATTCTACGAGGAAGCCCTGCAGCAGACCAAGAAGGAGATCCAGGACATCGAGGGCCAGATCCAGGAAGAGCTCGCGAAGGTCAAGCAGAAGATCGCAGATCTCCAGTCCGGTCAGAAGGCAGCGCGCCAGATGTACGACGCGGCCTGCCAGCGGCTGGGCATACCGAACGACCTCGAAGAGGAGCAGAGCTCCTCGGGTTGAGGGGCCGTTCCCATGAGCGGTCCGACCCCGGTTCGGCCGGGGTTTCTTCTCTCCGAGATGCGCGCCGATGTCGCTGTTGCGGAGCACGTGCGCACGGCCCGCGGCGGGAGGTGAGGATCGGATGAGGGGCGGCGGCGGAGTACCACCGGGGCTGTGGGTCAAGTGTGACGAGTGTCGCGAGATCCTGTACCACCGCGAGGTCTCCGAGAACCTCGAGGTGTGTACTCGGTGTGGGTTCCACTTCCGGATCTCGGCGGACCGTCGCCTCCAACTGTTGTTCGACAACGGTCGCTACAAGCGATTGTTCGCGAAGATCAAATCGTCGGACCCGCTGGGGTTCGTGGACTCCAAACCGTACGCGGCACGGTTGAAGGTCTACAACAAGAAGTTCGGCAACAGCGACGCGATCGTGATCGGCCAGGGCGACATCGAGCGCCACACCGTGCTGGTGGGTGCGATGGAGTACGGCTTCATGGGGGGCTCCATGGGATCGGCCGTGGGCGAGAAGCTCAGCCGTGCCATCGAGCGCTGTCTCGACAAGAAGCTCCCCCTCGTCACGGTGGCCTGCTCGGGAGGGGCCCGCATGCAGGAGGGCATCCTGTCGCTCATGCAGATGGCAAAGATCTCTGCCGGGTTGGCACGGATGAAGGAGCGTGGCCTCCCCTACGTTTCGGTGCTAGCTGACCCCACCACCGGCGGCGTGACGGCGAGCTTCGCGATGCTCGGCGACGTCAACATCGCCGAACCCGGGGCTCTGATCGGCTTTGCCGGACCGAGGGTGATCGAGCAGACCATCCGTCAGACGCTCCCCGAGGGCTTCCAGCGGTCGGAGTTCCTCGTCGAACACGGGATGCTCGACCTGGTGGTGCCGCGCAGCGAGCTCAAGGGAACGATCGCACGATGTCTCGGCTACTTCCGCTGAGTCTGGAACGTCGCAAGCCGGGAAGGATCCGACCCGACCTGGGTGCCTTCCGGTCTTCACTGGCAGAGCTCGGGGATCCCCAGCGGCGGTTCCCATCGGTCATCATCGTCGGGACCAACGGCAAGGGATCAACCGCCGTCATGCTCGACGCGGTTCTCGCAGCCCACGGCCTCCGGACGGGACTCTACACATCGCCTCATCTGGTGCGCGTCGAGGAGAGGATCAGGATCGCCGGCGAGCCGCTGGAGAGCGACGAGCTGGCGCATCACCTCGCAGCCCTCGATCGGTTTGACGAGCTGACCTTCTTCGAAACCCTCACCGCCGCCGCGTTTCTCGCGTTTGCCGACCGCGGCGTCGACTGCGCCGTGCTCGAGGCGGGGATGGGCGGCCGCTGGGACGCGACCCGGGCGGCCTCGAGCGAGATCGCCGGTCTCACCAATGTGGGCTCCGATCACGGCGCTTGGCTCGGTGACAGCCGAGAGGAGCGGGCGGCCGACAAGGGGTCTGCCCTGGCGGCAGCACGGTTCGCCGTGCTCGGGCGCCAGCTGGAGCCCGAGCTGGTACCTCTGGTCGGAGCACCGGACGCACTCGCGGCGTCGGACCTGGTGAGAGTCGACCGGCTCACGCCACGGCTGGTCGGTGCAACCTGGCAGGGCGGCTCCGCAGAAATCGCCCTCCCGCTCGACGGGTCACACCAGCTCCTCAACCTCCAGTTGGCGCTGGCATTGGCGCTGGGAACAGTGCACCTCGAGTGGCTGGAAACCCTCGACCCCGGGGCGGTGAAGGTGGGGCTCGACCGCACGGAGTGGCCAGGGCGACTGTCGAGCCATCGGGTCTTCGGCCGCCGGATCCTGGTCGACTGCGCGCACAACGCCGAGGGGACGCTGGCGCTGGCGGATCACCTGGCGAACCAGCCGGTGCTGTACCACCTTCTGTTCTCGTGTCTCGACGACAAGCCGGTCGAGACCATGGCCCGGGCGCTTTGGTCGAAGGTCGGCAACGTCGTCGTGTGTCCGCTCGAGGATGACCGTGCGATGTCGCTCGAGCGGCTGCACGCCGCGTTCCCGGACTGTCGGTCGGCGCCGTCGGTGCGTCAGGCGCTGGCGTTGCTGCCGGACCCGGTGTTGGTGGCGGGCAGTGTCCGGCTGGCGGGCGTGCTGTTGGCCACCGCCGAGGAGGCGATATGACCGGGCCCTTCGTACGAGACCGGGATGCGCTCGAGCGCGACGAGGACCGTCGGCTGGCGGTGTACTCGACGCGGTCGACCTCGGCCACCCGGCGGCTCGAGGCCGACCTGGAGCAGACGGCCGACTTCCGGCTCGCGTTTCAACGCGACCGCGACCGCATCCTGCACTCGCGAGCGTTTCGAAGGCTCAAGCATAAGACGCAGGTGTTCGTGCCGCACGTGGCCGACCATCCGCGGACCCGCCTCACCCACACCCTCGAGGTCGGCCAGTTCGGTCGCACGATCGCGCGTGCCCTGGGCCTCAACGAGGACCTGGTCGAGGCAGTGGCGTTGGGACATGACGTGGGCCACACGGCGTTTGGTCACACCGGGGAGTCGGTGCTCGACCGGATCCTGCGCGGCACGAGCGCCGACTTCACGCTACCCGAGGCAGTCGCAGCCGAGGTCGGCGGATTCAAGCACAACTATCAGTCGCTGCGGGTGGTGGATCTGCTCGAGCGACGGTATGACGCGGCAGGCCTCAACCTCACCGATCAGGTGCGCGAGGGGATCCTCAAACACACCACCTGGAAGGTCCGGTTTCCGTTTCCGCTGCCCGACGCGGAGGGGTTGCACCTGGACCGCGCGTGCCATCTCGAGGGTCAGGCGGTGGCGGTCGCGGACGAGATCGCCCAGCAGACCCACGATCTCGAGGATGGTCTGCGCGCAGGATCGGTGAGGCTCGGTGCGGTCGAGCAGCTGAGCGTGGCTCGCAAGGTGATCGACGAGCTCGGCGAATTGTACCGCAACGAAAATCGCCGCTGGCGGCGTCAGAACCTGCTTATTCGGGGCGTGATCCGGCTGTTCGTGTCGGACGTGATCGCGGCCTCGGCCGGTCGGTTGGAGCGGTTCTGCAGTCGCCATCGGATCGCCGAAAAGGGCGCCTATCTGAGGCACTCGCGCGAGATCTCGCAGACCACGGTCTGGTTCTCGTCCGAGGTCGAGGAGCTGTTCGACGAGCTCAAGGCGTTCATCTACCGCTACATCATCAACCACTCGAGGGTGAACCGTCAGGACTGGCGGGCTCGAAAGGTGATCGTGGCGCTGTTCAGAGCGTTCTGGGTCAGTCCCCGCAACCTGCCGGAGTACGTGCTGCTGCGCGCCCGCGACGAGCTGGGCTTCCCCTACCTGCGTGACCTTCCGATGGCGTCGGTTGCGGACGAGGTGGCCGACCGATACCATTCTTCACCCGGGTTCGCCCGGCTGGTGGCGGACCACGTGGCCGGGATGAGCGATCGTTACGCGCTCGAGGAGTACCGCTTCCTCGAGCAGCCGGATACCGACCAGCGCTTCTAGCAAGGAGGTCAGATGATCGTCGTCGCGTCCGACCATGCCGCTGTCGAACTCAAGCGACGGGTGGTCGAGCTGCTGGCCGCACGGGGCGAGCGCTTCGCCGACCTCGGTCCGGCGGACGAACGGTCAGTGGACTATCCCGACTACGCTCACCGGGTGGTCGCCGAGATCATCGCCGGCCGCGCCGATCGTGGGATCCTGATCTGTGGCACCGGAATCGGGATGAGCATGGCGGCCAACCGCCATCCGGGCATTCGCGCCGCTCTCTGCCACGACGCCTACACCGCCGAGATGGCGCGCCGGCACAACGACGCCAACGTGCTCTGCCTGGGCGCGCGGGTGCTGGGTGCGGGAGTGGCGGAGCAGGTCGTGGAGATCTTCCTCGGAACCGCATTCGAGGGGGGGCGCCATCAGCGTCGTGTGGCCAAGATCGAGCCCGGGTCGAACCACGAGGAGGAATGATGAGCGATGACCTCAAGGGGAAGTTCTTCGAGATCCACAACCGATTCGTGGCAGTCGCGGATCCGGAGGTCGCGCAGGCGATCGAGGACGAACGCGCGCGCCAGAATCAGGGACTCGAGCTGATCGCGTCGGAGAACTTCGTGTCGCCGGCGGTGCTCGCGGCCACGGGCTCGGTGATGACCAACAAGTACGCCGAGGGCTATCCGGGCAGACGCTACTACGGCGGCTGCGAGTTCGTGGACATCGGCGAGGACCTCGCGCGCGAGCGTGCCAAGGAGCTGTTCGGTGCCGACCACGCCAACGTCCAGCCCCACTCCGGGGCCCAGGCCAACATGGCGGTCTACCTGGCGACAATGCAGCCCGGGGACACCATGCTCGGCATGGACCTGACCCATGGCGGCCACCTGACCCACGGCCATCCGCTGAACTACTCCGGCAAGGAGTTCGAGGTGGTCCCGTACGGGGTCGACAGGGAGACCGAGACCATCGACTACGACCGTCTCCGAGAGCTTGCGGTCGAGCATCATCCCAAGCTCATCGTATGCGGCGCCTCGGCCTACCCGAGGATCATCGACTTCGAGCGTCTGCGCGCCATCGCCGACGAGGCCGGGGCGCTGATCCTGGCCGATATCGCCCATATCGCCGGTCTGGTCGTCGCCGGCCTCCACCCGTCGCCGGTACCGCACTGCCACTTCGTGACATCCACCACCCACAAGACCCTCCGTGGTCCACGCGGCGGCATCGTGCTGTGCACCGCCGACTGGGCCGAGGCCATCGACAAGGCGGTCTTTCCAGGCGTGCAGGGCGGGCCGCTGATGCACGTCATCGCGGCCAAGGCGGTGGCCTTTGCCGAGGCCATGAGGCCCGACTGGAACGAGTACCAGAAGCGGGTGGTGGAGAACGCTGCGGTGATGTGCCGGTCCATGGACGAGCGCGGCTGGCGAATCGTCTCCGGTGGCACCGACAACCACCTGTTCCTGATCGACCTCGGACCCGATTTCATCTCGGGCAAGAAGGCCGAGCGCTGGCTCGGCCTGGCCGACATCACGGTCAACAAGAACACGGTGCCCTTCGACACCCGCAAGCCCTACATCGCGTCCGGCCTGCGTATCGGCACACCGGCGGTCACGACCCGTGGCATGGGACCCGAGGAGATGGTGAAGATCGCCGAGCTCATGGACCGCGTCCTCCGCCTCGACGAGGACAAGGAGGATGAGGCCAAGATGGCGGTCTTCAACTCCGAGATGGAGAGGATCAGGGCCGAGGTCCGCGAGCTGACATCCAGGTTTCCCCTGTACTGACGCGATTCGCTGCACGAATCGCACGATATGGCCTTCCACGCGAGGCACCGGCGTTCGTCGCGTGTCCCTCGCGGGACGCGAGCTGGCGGGTGGAGGCATCGCATGACAAAGGTGGCGTTGCTCTCGGTGTTGCTGGCCATTGGGATGTCCGCGTGTGATCGGGGCGTCACGGTGCTGGTCGCGGGAGTCCCGACCCGTGCGGCGGATGAGCCCTGCGGTGCCGATCCCTCAGGCCCGCGCGACACCTCGATGACGGTGACCGATGTCGGTGGCAACGTGTATCACACCGTCACGATCGGAAACCAGGTCTGGATGGTCGAAAACCTCCGGGTCGCCGGTTACCGTGACGGGACCCCGATACCACGTGTCTCGGATACCGGTCAGTGGAGTGTTCTGACGACTGGTGCCTACTGCCTGCCGGAGCATGATCCATCCGCGCATGAGGACTCATACGGTCTCTTGTACAACTTTCACGCCATACGGGACAGCCGTGGACTGTGCCCCTGCGGCTGGCACGTGCCGACTGCCGAAGAATGGCGCACACTCATCGCCCAGCTCGGCGGAGCCGAGGTGGCCGGTGGCAGGATGAAGGACACGAGTTCAGATCTTTGGCGGATTTCGGTTCCCGGCACCACCAACGAGAGCGGTTTCTCCGCGATTCCGGCAGGCGGCCGAGGACGGTTGGGAAGTGCGGCTGAGGTCGGATACTACGCGACATGGTGGTCTTCGACGCCCTCCGATTCAGACTACGCGTGGCACTGGGGCCTGTACCCTGACAAGAACAGCGTCCGGTTCAATCCCGGGCATCGATCAAGCGGGTTCTCGGTCAGGTGCGTGCGAGATTGAAAAATCTGAGATGAAACGGGGCCGTTGCCTTGCTCCGGGAGTGACTCATGAAGGCAGTGGTTGACGTTCACTACCTCGGCGAATACGCGGTCGCGGCCTGTGTCGTCTTCCGCGGCTGGCAGGACGACGTGCCGGCGAGGGTCGTGCGCAGTACGGTTGCGGTGGCGGCGAGGTACCGCGCCGGCGCCTTCTACGAGCGCGAGTTGCCGTGCCTTCTGGCGGTCCTGGAGGAGGCCGAGCAGGAGTTCGAAGCGATCGTGATCGACGGCTACGTTCACCTCAGGCCGGACGTGGGCAAGGGTCTCGGGTTGCACCTCGCGGAGGCACTCGCCTACTCGCCGGTCATCATCGGCGTGGCCAAGACCCCGCTGCAGGTGGCGGACCGTTTCGTGCCGATCAGGCGCGGACGAAGCGCGAATCCGCTCTTCGTCTCGGCGTTGGGCTGCCCCCTCGACGATGCGGCACGAGCGATTCAGGGCATGCACGGCCCGTATCGCATTCCGACCATCTTCAGGCTCGCGGATCAGCACGCGCGCGGTGCGTGAACCATGAATCAAACTCTTGAAGAGTGCGGGTTAAGCTACTCCTCGCGAGCACCATGAGACGAGCCGACAAGGAAATCACGAGTCGAGCCGAGATCGACGCCATCGTTCACGAATGCGATGTGTGCCGACTCGGGTTTGCAGTGGAGAACGAGCCGTACGTGGTGCCCGTGTCCTTCGGCTATGACGGACGTGATCTCTGCTTCCATACGGCGAGGACAGGGCGAAAGATCGAGTGCATCGAAGCGAACAGCCGGGCGTGCTTCGAGGTGGAGCGCAACGTGGAGCTGATCAGGGATCCCGGGCAGCCATGCGAGTGGAGCTTCGCATTCGAAAGTGTGATCGGTTTCGGGACGGTGCACGAGTTGACGTCGAATGAGGACAGGGAGCGGGGGCTCAACCAGATCATGGAGCACTACTCTGGCCGCCGTTGGCCCTTCGATCCAGCCGCGACCAGGAGTGTACGGGTGTGGCGTCTGGTCATCGAATCGATCACCGGCAAACGGTCCGAACGCAAGGATCGCTCGTGACGCCATGAAAGATCGCAAGAGCCTCGGCGCTCTGCTCGGGTACACTTCACCAAACGACTGACACCGGAGGACGAGGATGATCGGATATGTGACCCTCGGGACCAACGACCTGGAAGGCGCGGCGGCGTTCTACGACGAGCTGCTGAAGCTCGTCGGTGCCGGCCGGTTTCTCGAAACCGAGACCTTCATCGCGTGGGCGGTGGCGCCCGACAAACCCGCGCTGTCGGTGACCAAGCCCTATGACGGCAACGCCGCGACCGTGGGCAACGGGGTGATGGTCGCGTTGGTGGTGATGACCCCGGAGCAGGTGGACGCGATGTACGCCAAGGCGCTCGAGCTGGGCGGTACCGACGAGGGGGCACCCGGACCGCGAGGCGACAGCGGCTTCTACGCGGCCTACTTCCGTGACCTCGACGGCAACAAGCTGAACGCGTTCTGCATGGCGTCATGAGGAGACAGATCACGAGTACCGTGGCTCGAGCTGCTGCCGGGCTGGTGTGCACGACGGCGATCGTCGTCGGAGTCGCTTGGGCGGAGGGCCCGTCGTTCGACTGCTCCGCGGTCGAGCCCGGCAGCATCGAGGTGTTGATCTGCGATGACGCCGAGTTGTCCGCGATCGACCGCACGATGGCCGAGGTGTATGCGGCAGCGTCGGCAAAGGCCGTCAACGAACATCCGCCGGTGCTCGAGGTAGAGCAGCGCGGCTGGATCAAGGGTCGCGACGAGTGCTGGAAGAGCGACGATGTCCGTGGCTGCGTCGAGCAGGCGTACCGGCGGCGTCTTGCGGGGCTTCAGGCGGGTTACCGCCTGGTGTCGGAACGTGGTCCCGTAACCTATGTCTGCGACGGCCAGTCGGCGAACCAGGTGATCGCAGTCTTCTTCGAAACCGATCCGCCGACGCTGATCGCGGAGCGCGGCGACCAGGTCTCACTGATGTATCTGGAGCCCGCAGCCGGCGGAGCGAAATACCAGGGGCGGAACGAGATACTGTGGGAGCATCACGGCGAGGCGACGATCACCTGGGGTTTCGACGGTCCCGAAATGCACTGCACGGTGTCCGGTGTTGAACCCTGAGCTCGAGCGGCGGGTGGCAGCGAGATGCTCACACCGACGACCGGCCCGTCATCGAGTCGGGGGATGTCGAGTGGGTCGGGAAACGGCCGGACTCCGGTCGGATTTCGGTCGGTACCGCGCGTCACCCTGTAGCGCCGCACACCACGCATCGCCGTGCGGCTCGGGACCACCGACCGTGATGACGTGACATGGCGTCCAGAAGTGTCCCCATCGGAAGGAGGCCGCGAGCATGGTGATTCATGGCGGCGGTTGCCATTGTGGGCGCGTGCGCTTCGAGGTCGAGGCGCCGGCGAGGATTACGGCCCAGCTGTGCAACTGCTCGATCTGCTCCATGACCGCCTACCTGCACATGATCGTGCCGAAGAGCCGTTTTCGCTTGATCGTCGGCGAAGACGACCTCGGGACCTACACCTTCAACACCGGTGTTGCCCAGCATCACTTCTGCAGCGTGTGCGGCGTCAAGTCGTTCTACGTGCCACGCTCCAACCCCGAAGGCATCAGCGTCAACGTGCGCTGCCTGCAGCCCGACACGATCGAGTCGGTGAGGGTCGAACACTTCGACGGCCGCAACTGGGAGCTCCACGCGGACGAACTCGCCCATCTGTCCCATCTCGACGCTCGGCCGACGGCCGATCGCGCCCCGCGTCCGCGGCTGGAGCACGAGCCACCGCCGGCGGTTGCCGAGTGGGGCTGGCGCTACCACCACATGGGGATTCCGACCACCGAGGGTCGGCTCGGCGAGCGCTACCTCGAGGAGTACGCGATGTACGTCTCCGGGTTCGACGGCAGTCCCTACGGCGTGGAGTGGATGCGATTCGAGGAAGCCAGCCCGGTGTCCGAGCTCGTGCGCACCGTTCCCCACATCGCCTTCGAGGTCGACGACCTCGAGCGGGCGCTCGAGGGGAAGACCTTGATCGGGGATCCGTCGTCACCCTCCGAAGGGGTGCGTGTGGCGATGATCCTGCACAATGGGATGCCCATCGAACTCATCGAGTTCGGAGAGCCCTGAGGACTCCGAGAGTCGAATGGTCGAAAAGTCCGAAGGCGCCAAGGCAATGGGAGGTGTCCCTCTTCGACTTTCGACGGCGTGGGTAGCTGGATTATCTGTCCGCGAGCCACATCTCGAAATCCTCGACGTGACCGACGTTGAGGATCCTGTGGCGCGGGATCTCGGCCCTCATCGCGATGGCGCTAGCGTAGGCGTCGAACTCGAGGTGGTTCGGCGCGTGGGCGTCGGAGGCCAGCACGAAGTCGCAGTTCGCCTCGAGCGCGAGTCTGGCGAGCTCCCAGTCCAGGTCCTGACGGCGGGGGAAGCCGTTGATCTCGACCGCCACGCCCTCGGCGGCGCAGGATGCGAACACCTTTTCCCAGCGGGCTCGAAGGCCCGGACGCGAGTGAAAGTGACGACCGCGAGGGTGCGCCAGCACGTGCACTCCGGGCGTCGAGATCGCCCGCAGCAGGCGCTCGGTCTGGTCTCGATCGGAGTCGAAGCGCCGGTGCACGGCGGCCACCACGCACTCCACCTCGCCGCGTTCGGAGGTGTGAACGTCGACCGTGCCGTCCTCGAGAATCTCCACCTCGAGGCCGTGGAGCAGGCGCAGATCGTCGCCGTGCCGGCTGTTCCACCGGTCGACCCGACGTCGCTGGAGTCGCACCCCCTCGGCGTCGAGCCCGGACGCGATGTCGAGACCGCGCGAGTGGTCGGTCACCACTGCCCACGAAGCCCCTCGACGCTCGCAGGCTCGTGCCATTGCGTCGAGGGTGCCGCGCCCATCGGAGTCTCGCGTGTGCCAGTGGAATGCGCCGCGGATGCGTTCGGGACGGAGATCGGCAGGCCCGGAGCCGAGGACGTCGGCGACCTCGGCCCGGGACAGGTAGCGGTCGCGGGTGTCCCGGAGGCGAGGTTGGGCGCCGCATCCCAGCCTCTGCACGGCGGCGGCCAGGGCGTCCTCGCCGTGGCAGGCGACCAGTTGGTCGAGCAGCGGTCTGAGCCACGGTGGCGCGTCGCGCAGGACGACCCTGGACGCTCGCTCAGGCGTGTCGAAGGCGGTGTAGCCGGCTTTCAGCAGCGCGAGCCTGCGGTCGCCCGGAGGCTCCCGTTCGGCGAGCGCGAACAGAGCTTCAGCGAGGGCCGCGTTGGATGGCCCGCCCCTTCCACGTTTATTCGCCTGAGCCGTCTCCATCGTCAAGGGAGAACTCCCAGCAGCAGTACTTCCCTTCCGGAGCCTCGGGCGGGCAGTGGAGGCAGCGGGTCCGGATCCTGGGATCGACGGTTCGTGCGAAGGTCTGAAACTCGATCTCGCCCACGCTCCTGCAGGGGAAGTCGTCGAGCCCCTTGCGCCGCCGTGTCTCCTGCACCCGGCACACGTCCATGGTGAACCTGAGGGTGGAGCGATCGGCGGACCGGTCCACGTGCTGCTCGTTGATGACCGCGTACATGCGTAGCGCGAGCGCCCGCTCCAGCGCCTCGAGTCCGCCATCGGCCGGGACGTCGAAACCCTTCATGATCCGCCGCGCCTCGGCCGCCGCGAAGCGTCCCCACGCGTCGCCGTCGAGCGCGATCGCGGTGGTCATGTCGAATTTCTCTTCGGCGGCCAGAAACCAGCAGCCGTCGTGTGCGAGCCAGTTCTTGGCGAAGATCTCGAGCGCTCGGAGAAGTTCGTCTCGGGACATTTCCGCGTAGGGATTCATGCATCCTCCAGCGGGTCGTTGTCACGATCCGGCCCGCACTTTCCACCGACCCCGGGAATCTTCCGCTGTCGCGAACCCACGTCCCCCGCCTGTCTACGAAGTGTGGTGCTAGTGCCCTCCGGTGACGATTCCGGTCATCGACAGCAGCACCAGGGTCGCGACCCAGAGCGCGAGGATCACGTACAGCCAAGTTTTCTCGGCGGCATAGGCCGCCGCGGCGGCCAGCAGACCCCAGAAGGCGCAGCCGCACCCGAGGGCCAGTCCGAGCTGGGTGATCGCATCACCGTAGCCGAAGTACTGGCGATCCAGGTAGAAGTGTCCCCCAGGGAATCCGCCGCCGACCTCGGTCCAGACCTGCTCGGCATTCTTTCCCTCGAAGATCGTGTCGAACAGGTCGTACGGGTTGAGCACGTTGTGTTCGGGATTCGCCACCGCGATCGCCGGACCGATCATGCAGATGAGGCAGGCGACGACCGTCATCCAGTAGATGATCTCACCGTAGATGCGCTGGGCGCGCGGCATTTCCAGTTGCGGTGCGTCGTTCATCTCACCCTCCCTCAGCCCGGCGACCGGGTGAACTTCCGGATTGCCCGGGTCACCGCCGCGAAGATCAAGAGGAACACGAGCCCGTTGAACCAGGGTGGCACGGGGCCGATGACCCCCAGCATGTTGAGTGCCTTGGTGAGCAGGCCGAAGCATGCGAAGAACATGAAACCGATAAGCAGGTAGCGCACGAACCCGGCCTTGACGCGGATCAGGATCAGGGCACCGAGCAGACCGCCCAGTACCTGGCCCACCAGCCAGGGGGCGGCGAAGACCGGGATGATCGCACCCATCAGGAGGTAGGGCCACACGGCGATGCAGTCGCCCATGCCGAGCAGAACACCACTGTTGGCGGCCGCCACCTTGAGCGGGACGGCCATGATCAGGTTCTGCGCGGGCACGATAGCCCAGCCCGCACCGAGACCGAAAAAGCCGGACAGCATGCCGACGCCGATGATGGCGGCGACCACACCGCCGGCCCTGGTCAGCGGGTAGTCGACCACCCGGTTCAGCGAGACCTCGTGGTACGGCTGCGACATGTCGAGCCACTTGGTGAATCGGTCGACCTTCTTGACCTCCGGCCACTCGATCTTCTTGCCGCCGACGATGAAGTAGATCGCGAGAGACAGCAGGATGAGCCCGAGGACGAGCCGCACCAGGCCCTCACCGGTCATGCCCAGATGTTTGGCCACGTAGATGGCGCCCTGGGCACCGGCGAAGGCGCCGATTCCGTAGGCGGCGGCACAGAAGATGCTGATCTTCAGGTTGGCCAGACCGCGGCGCATGAAAGGACCGGTCGAGACCAGGCCCGAGAACATGGCCACGATCAACCCGGTGGCGCGCACGATCAGGCTGTCCACCGGGGTGAACGCGAGCATGAACGGGGTGAAGAGCACGCCGCCGCCGATTCCGCCGATGACCGCGACCAGTGCAATGGCGAAGCTGAGGAAGAAGAAGCCGAAGATCCATCCCCAGATCTCGGCCCCCGACATCGCTTCCGGTGGTGTCTCCGCACCCCACGAGAAGAACGCCATCGCGATGAAGGAGAGCACCAGAACGAGCAGCATGACGTTGACTTCGATCCACGGTGACCTCAGCAACCTCATCGGCCGTTCCTCCTCCCGTAACCACCGATTCAGCGACCTACCGCCCGCTGCGGCTCACAGCATAACCCAGATTTGAGAGACTTTGTGAATCAAATCACGAAATCTGACCGGTGGCGCATCCGCGTCATGCGCGAGGTCGGGCGGGATCATCCTGGCTTGCTCGGGGGTGGTAGACTGACCGCTGCCCGTCGAGGCCCTGGCGCGGGAGCCCTCGGCGTGGGGAGGTGGTCATGGCAATCATCACGGTCTCGCGCGGCTCGTACACGAAGGGCAAGGAGATCGCGGAACAGGTGGCGCAGAAGCTCGGCTACGAGTGCATCTACCGTGCGCTCCTGCTCGAGGCGTCGGAGAACTTCAACATCCCGGAGATCCGCCTGGTGCGTGCGCTGCACGATGCGCCGTCCGTCCTGGACCGGTTCACGCACGGCAAGGAGCGATACGTGGCGTTCATCGAGAACGCCTTTCTGGAGCACGTGCAGAAGAACAACGTCGTCTACCACGGGCTGGCCGGTCACTTCTTCCTGCGCGGCGTGGACCATGGATTCAAGGTGCGCATCATCGCACGACTGGAGGACCGAGTGGCGTGGGAGATGGATCGCGAGAAGATCTCGCGCGCCACGGCGCAGCAGATCCTCAAGAAGGACGACTACGAGAGGCGCCAGTGGGCGCTCTCCCTGTACGGCATCGACACCAGGGATCCGGTGCTCTACGACATGGTGCTCAACATCGGCAACATGTCGGTGGACTGCGCGGTGCAGATGATCTGCGACGCTTCCCAGGGTCCGTGCTTCAAGACGACTCCAGAGTCCGAAAGGGCACTCCAGGACAGGTTGCTGGCGTCACGAGTCAAGATCGCGGTGATCAACGAGTGGCCCGAGGTCAACGTGTCGGCCAGTGAGGGTGTCGTCTACGTGGACGTCGAGGCGCCGCTCGCGCAGGAGGAGGCCGTCAGGGCGGAGATCGCACAGCTGGCCGAAACGGTGGCCGAAGTCCAAGAGGTGCGGGTCAACGTGCGCCCGAGGGTTTTTCCCTGATTCGACCCACGGCGCGGAAAAGGAGTGAGCCCCCGCCGACCGGCGGGGGCTTTTGGGTTGGGGGGTGCTCTCTTCGGGAACGGGAACGGGAGAAGCGTCAGTACCGGTCGAGGTAGCGATCAAGCTCCCAGCGGTGGATCTCCTTGATGTACCCCGCCCACTCGGTGCGCTTGTTGAAGATAAAGTGGTCGAAGATGTGATCGCCGAGCGCGGAGCGCAGCACCGCGTCCTTCTCCAGGAAGCCGAGCGCCTCATCGAGGTTGGCCGGTAGCTGCACGATCTTGAGCCGGCGTTTTTCGCGCTGGCTCATGTCGAAGATGTTGCGGTTGACGGGCTCGCCGCACTCCAGTTCCCGCTCGATGCCGTCGAGGCCAGAGGCGAGCATGGCGGCCAGGGCGAGGTAGGGGTTGCAGGACGGATCCGGCATGCGGACCTCGCACCGGGTACCCACGCCGCGCCGTGCCGGGACCCGGATCATGGGTGATCGGTTCTTCTCGGACCAGGCCACGTTGATCGGCGCCTCGTAGCCCGGGACCAGCCGCTTGTAGGAGTTGACCAACGGGTTGGTGACAGCCACCAGCCCGCGGGCGTGGTCGAGCAGGCCGGCGATGTAGGAGCGGGCCACATTGGACAGCTGCCACTTTCCCCTCGGATCATAGAACGCGTTCTTGCCCTTGGCGTCGAAGAGAGATTGATGGGTGTGCATTCCGGAGCCGTTGACCCCGGCGATCGGCTTCGGCATGAAGGTTGCGTGCAGCCCGTGCATCAGGGCCACTTTCTTGACCACGAATCGAAAGGTCACGATGGCGTCCGCCGTGGTCACGGCATCCTCGTATTTGAAGTCGATCTCGTGCTGACCCGGCGCGACCTCGTGATGGGCGGCCTCGACCTCGAACCCCATCGCCTCGAGGACCAGCGTGATGTCCCGGCGAGCCTCCTCTCCGAGGTCGCGAGGGCTCAGGTCGAAATAACCGCCGGTGTCATGGGTCTGCGCCAGCGGCTCGCCTTCGTGGTTGCGCTGGAACAAGAAGAACTCGGCTTCGGGCCCTGCCATCATCCGGTAGCCCATCTTCTTCGCCGTGGCGACAACGTTCTTCAAGGCGGTGCGCGGACAGCCGGCGAACGGGCTGCCGTCAGGCATCGCGATGTCGCAGATCAGTCGGCCCACCTTGCCGTGGTCGGTGTCCCAGGGGAAGACTTGAAAGGTCTCGAGGTCGGGCACGAGCAGCATGTCCGACTCCTCGATTCGAGTGAACCCCTGGATGGAGGATCCGTCAAACATGATCTGGCCGTCGAGAGCCTTGTCGAACTGTGACGCCGGGACCTCGACGTTCTTGATGACGCCGTCGATGTCGGTGAACTGGAGACGGAGGAAGTGGACGTTCTCGTCCGTGCCTCTGGCCAGGATGTCGGATTTGGAGATCGACACGGTGTAGCCTCCTTCTGTGTCGTTCTGCAGATTCTAGGCCTCATTTTTGGATTGTCAAGGCAAAATTATGGCGGAATGACACTAATACCTTTGTCATATTGCCTTGAATTCGAGGCAATCGTCTCGGGGAGCGAATGCCGGCTGGGCACCGATGGCGGATCCGAGTGCGCCGTGCGAAGGTGACGGAGAGAGGCGCCGGCTGGCATGATCACTGCTGGAAGCCGGGGTCGGGATTCTGAACTGCCCGGATCGTCAGAACGGAATGAGCTGTCTGAAATGAACGTCTTCATCCCGCTATACTCTGTGACTCGGGAGGAACCATGGCCTCGACACCGACGCGTGAGAATGCCTGGACGCTGCTCAACGAGTTCACCGACAACCCGAGTCTTCTCAAGCATGCGCTCGCGGTCGAGGCGGCGATGGCAGCCTATGCCCGGCGCTTCGGCGAGGACGAGGAGGTGTGGCGCGCCATCGGTCTGATTCACGACTTCGACTACCAGCAGAATCCGACCCAGGGAACCCACCTGCACGTGGGAACTCGGATTCTCCGCGAGCGAGGCTGGCCCGAGGAATGGGTGCGCACGGTGGCCTCCCACGCGGACTACATGGGAGTGCCGCGCGACACCGTTGCGGCCAAGGCCCTATTTGCCGTGGACGAGCTCACAGGATTCCTGACCGCCTGCGCACTGGTGCGGCCGGACAGGGCGATATCCGAGGTCAAGGTGAAGTCGGTCAAGAAGAAGCTCAAGGACAAGGCGTTCGCGAGGGGGGTCAATCGCGAGGATGTCCGCCTCGGTGCCGAGGAGCTGGGAGTGGAACTGGGCGAGCACATCGAGTTCGTGCGCGATGCCATGGCGACGATCGCGGATGAGCTCGAGCTGCCGCCGCGCGATAGGTGATAGCGCGCCTCCGAGCGCTTCGCTCGACTCGGGGGGAGTGGTTGTATCCGTCTCCGTATCCGTGCCCCGCACACCGTACGGAACTGTGGGAGGATTCGGATACGGAAACGGATGCGGGGCGACGCGAAGCGGTTTGGGTGGTGCCGTTTCACCCGATCAGTCGCCCGAGGAAGGACCCTGGTCAGGTGGCGGCGGGTTCGATGGCCTCGAGACCGTGCATGTAGGGTCTGAGAACCTCGGGTACGACCACCGTTCCGTCCTTCTGCTGGTAATTCTCGAGGATTGCGACCGCGGTGCGGCCGATCGCGAGGGCAGAGCCGTTGAGGGTGTGGACAAGCCGTGTCTTGCCGCCGTTGACGGGCTGATAACGGATCCGTGCCCGGCGTGCCTGAAAGTCGGAGCAGTTGGAGCACGAGGAGATCTCGCGATAGCAGCCGAGCGCCGGCAGCCAGACCTCCAGGTCGTAGGTCTTGGCGGCCGAGAAGCCGAGGTCCCCCGTGCTCAGTGTCACCACGCGGTACGGTAGGCCGAGCTCCTTCAGCAGTGCTTCGGCGTGTCCGGTGAGCTCCTCCAGCTGGTCCCACGACGAGGAGGGTGTCGCGAACTGCACCAGCTCGACCTTGTGGAACTGGTGCAGGCGGATCAGACCGCGCACGTCCTTGCCGTAGGATCCCGCCTCGGCGCGGAAGCAGGGCGTGAACGCGGTGTAGCGCAGGGGGAGCCGGTCCTCGGCCAACGTCTCGTCGCGGTGCAGGTTGGTGACCGGCACCTCGGCGGTCGGAATCAGGTACGAGTCGGTGCCCTCGATGTGGAACAGGTCGTCACCGAACTTCGGCAGTTGGCCGGTTCCGAGCAGGGCGGACGAGTTCACGAGGTAGGGAGGCAGCACCTCGGTGTAGCCGAAGCGCGTGGTGTTGACGTCGATCATCCAGCTGATGAGTGCCCGCTCGAGGGCCGCTCCCGAGCCCTGGAGCACGGCGTACCGTGCACCCGCGATCTTGGCCGCCCGTTCAAAGTCGACGATGCCGAGGGCCGGACCGAGATCCCAGTGGGCCCGCGGTTCGAAGTCGAACGTCGGCGGCTCGCCCCAAACTCGCTCGACTCGGTTGGCCTGCTCGTCGGCACCCGACGGGACCGATTCGTGGATCAGGTTGGGGAAGCTGAGTTCGAGCTCGTTGAGCGCCTGCTCGAGCGCTTTCGAGCGCTCCTCCAGGGTTTTGATCTCCTCTCCCACGGCGGACATCTCGGCCTTCAGAGCGTCGGCCTCGTCGCCGCGGCCGGCCTGATAGAGGGTGCCGATCTTCTTCGAGCCCGCGTTCCGGCGTGACCGCAGCTCATCGCCGCGCGCCACCAGGGCCCGCCAGTCCTCGTCCACCTGGAGCAACTGGTCCAGCGGCGCATCGGTGCGGCGGGCCTCCAGCATCGAGCGGATGCGGTCGGCGTCTGTACGGAACAGCTCACGGGGCAGCACGGGAACCTCTCGGCGGGAGACTATAGCCCGAAGTGGTGGCTGCGGGCCAGCCGCCGGCTCCACAACCCACCGCGCTCACCGATCGTCGACCAGGCCGAGGTCGAGCACGTCGACAACGCCGTTGTCCCCGTCGACCGCCACAATGCGGGCCCGGACGGTGGCCAGCTCGGCACGGTCCGCGTGGGCCCAGGCGGTGACCGTGACCTGCTCGCCATCGGTGACGAGGGCGACCGCAGAGCCGTCGAGTCTGAGCGTTCCGCTGCCGCTGGGACCCCGCAGCAGGAACGCGGTGGTGGTCCAGGCGTTGTCCGCTGCGCGCACCTCGACGCGTTCCAGGCGGTCGAGGTCGGCAGCGTCGAGCAGGTCGGCGTCGACGGTCAGGGACGGGGTGCCGCGACGGTCGCCCGCCGAGACGGAACCTCCCACGATCAGCGCCCTGAGAAAGGTGCGCGTGAGCATCAGGTGTCCGTGTCGGCAGGCGGGCTGGCAAGGGGGGTGGTGCGCTGTGGGCTGATCGGGACGTACACCTGGGTGCCGCGACGACAGCGCACGATCTGATCGACGAGAGCCTCGAGGTCGGCCGGATTGTGGACGAAGTCGATATCGTCGGTGTTGACCACGAGCAGAGGCGTCTGGCGGTAGTGGAAGAAGTAATAGGAGTACGCGTCACCGAGGCGTTCGAGGTAGGAGGGGTCGATCGCCTTTTCGAAGTCGCGACCTCGGCGCTGAATTCTCTCGAGGAGAACCGGGATCGACGCCTGCATGTAGATCACGAGGTCCGGTTTCGGAACCTCTTGCTCGAGCACCGGGTAGAGCTTCTCGTACACCCGGAGATCGTTGTCCTCGAGGTTGAGGTAGGCGAAGATCCGATCCTTCGGAAAGCTGTAATCGGCCAGGACCAACCGCTGGAACAGATTCATCTGCTTGATCTCTCGCTGCTGTTGGAAGCGGGACAGCAGGAAATAGATCTGGACCTGGAAGGCGGCTCCCGGACGGCCCTCGTAGAATGCGGGCAGGAACGGGTTGGTGATGTCCTCCAGCACCATGACGCCTTCGGAGCGGTCGGCCAGCAACTGGACCAGCGAGGTCTTGCCGACACCGATCGGACCTTCGACGGCGATGTGACGGAAGGGGATCTTGATCGTGCTCATCCGGTACGGCGCATCTTAGTACACCGGCGAGCCGCTGCGCCAGCGGGCCAGCCCTACCTCGTACCCGGGATGAGCACGGTCACCAGCCGCCGGCCTTCGCGGCAACGAACAGCAGGCACATCGCGATGGACAACGCCCCGTTGGCGGTGAAGAAGGCGGCGTCGACGGCCCCCAAGTCGTCGTGCGTCACCAGCCGGTGCTGCCAGACGAGCAGCGCCCCGGCGGTCAGAACTGCCGCCGCGCGCAGCCCGCCGCCGCCGGCCATCGCTGCAAAGACCGCAAATCCGACGATCGCACCTCCGTGGAACAGGCGTGCGACGGCGAGCGAGCGTTGGCCGCCCACCACGGCCGGCAACGACCGGAGATCGTGTGCACGGTCGAAAATCTCGTCCTGCAGCGAGTAGATCACGTCGAAACCCGCGACCCACAGGGTGACCGCCGCGGCCAGGACGAGCGGCGGGAAGTCCAGCCGGGAGGTCACTGCGATCCAGGCTCCGATCGGCGCGAAGCCGAGCGCGAGGCCGAGCCAGAGATGGGCTGCAGCGGTGAACCGCTTGGCGTACGAGTAGCCGAGCAGCACCGCGAGCGTCGGTGGCGCCAGCAGCATACAGGTCCGATTGAGCATTGCAGCCGCCACCACGAAGGTGGCGGCCGCCACGGCGGTGACGCCCCAAGCGAACCGTCGGTCCAACCGGCTCGCCGGCAGCGACCGGCCCGAGGTGCGTGGGTTGGCGGCGTCGATCTCGTGATCTGCGAGCCGGTTGAACGCCATCGCGGCAGTGCGGGCCGAGACCATGGCCACGACGACCCAGAGCCACACCCAGGGGGTCGGCCACCCGGAATCGGCAGCCGTGATCAACGAGATCACCGCGAACGGAAGTGCGAAGACGGAGTGTTTGAAGGCGACCATGTCCGCGGCCTCGCGCAGCTCCGCTGCCGTTCGCGATACTACCCCCGCCACCGCAAGTCCTCTCGATCGCTGGGGATTTGGAGCAGGTCCAGCAGGCGTACGCAGTAGTGGTCGATGAAGGTGCGCAGCGCGCTAGTGTCGTCAGGGGAGAGGTAGAAGGCTGGCAACGGCGGCACGATGTGGGCTCCTGCACGGGCCAGCGTCAGAAGGTTGGCGAGCAGGATCGACGACATGGGTGTTTCGCGGATTCCGATGACGAGCGGCCAGCGCTGCTTGAGGGCGACATCCGCGACCCGCTGAGCGAGCCCGCGGGAGATACCGTTGGCCAATGAACCCGCCATGCCTGCCGAGCAGGGCAGCAGGACCACTCCTGTCAGCGGGTGAGACCCGGACGCGATCGGCGACATGAGATTGGAGTCCGACCAGGGTCTGATCCGTTCGCGCAGAGGCTCTGCCACGTCGATGTGATCTCGGAAGCCGCGGGCCGAACCCCACTCGAGTCCCAGTTCGTGCGCCAGGACCTTGCCGGCGGCTCCGGTGACCACGACGTGCAGAACGTCGACGGTGTCGGTCTCGAGCGCCGTCGCGGCAAACCGTTGGGCGAGGACCATGCCGGAGGCGCCGGAGATCACGAGTGCCAGTTCGCGGCTGTTCATGCTGAGTCGTCTCCTGAAGTGTGATGCGCGCGAGGAGAAGGTCGGGCGTGTCCGGCCCAGCAGTATAGCAGCCTGTCACTGACAGGGAATCTTGACACCAATTCGTACCGCGGTGTTCGCCGTTGAGTGTCATGTTTTTCTCCAGGTTGGGGCGGGGCGTGATCGGAGTCGAAGAGCACAAATCATTGTAATCAAATGTTTTACTGTGATAACGGGACGTGGCACGGCAGTTGCGAGGGTGGCTGGCACTCAACGCGGGGAGGTGCCTATGGAGAGTCGTTGAAGGGGGTGATGGGGTGCTCTGACAAGGATCTCAAGAAGAGAAGGGAGGGGTTCATGAAACGTCGCGTGATGGGCGCCATGCTGGTGCTGCTGGCGGCCGCGGCCGTGGTGGTCGCGGCCGAAGGCGGCAGCTCCAAGGGCGTGGTCAACATCAACACCGCGAGTGAGCAGCAGCTGCAGCTGTTGCCGCGGGTCGGCCCGGCGCTGGCCTCGAGGATCATCGAGTTCCGCGAGACCAACGGACCGTTCAAGCGAGTCGAAGAGCTGGTGGCGGTTCGGGGGATCGGCGAGAAGTCGCTGGAGCAGCTGCGCCCATACGTGGTGACCAAGGGGGACACGACCCTCAAGGAGAAAGTCAGTCTGTCCCGGACCTCGGGGAACAGGACCAAGAGTTAACCAACGATGACGGCAGCGTGGACGGGAGGCGGCCCTTCGGGGCCGCCCTCTTGGAGGTGTAGATGACGCACCGTGGGCAGGGGGCGGCCGGCCACACCCTGGTGGAGATAATGGTCGTGATGATGCTGCTCGCAATGCTGGCGGCGGTCTCCGTTCCCGCCCTGGAGGAGGCCCGCCGAGCCGCGGCCTTGCAGGCCGTCGCGGGCAGACTGTTCGGCCTCATGGTGCGCTGTCGTGCAGTCGCCGTCATGAGGGGTCGAGCCACGTCGTTGGTATTCGAGCGCACGAGCGACACGATGTGGCGTTGCTTCATCGCGGAGGACGGAGATCGGGATGGAGTCAACCGGGATGATCTGCGGCGGGGGCGTGATCGGGTGCTCGGCGACGTGTTGCACCTCGACGGTCGGGCGGCGGGTCTCGGAATTCTGTCCGGTACCGTCGTGCCTGACCCGAGCGGCCGCGGGCGGTTGAGGGGCGACCCGGACGATCCGGTCCGGGCCGGACGCGGCGACATCATCACCTTCACCCCGGCGCGCACCGCGACACCGAGTTCGGTCTACCTGACCGACCACCACAACCGGATGCGGGTGCTCCGGGTGTACGGAGCGACCGGGCGGGTGTACTCCCTGGTGTGGCGCAAGAGCTGGCCCGAATGGCGCAGAACCGGGCTGTGATCACGGGCGGCGAGCAAACGCTCTGAACGTCGAGGCGACGTCGGCCCGTTTGTTCAGCAGGAGGGGGAAGCTCGCATCTCCTCGATGATGGTCTCGCCGACCGAGGCTTCGATCGCTCCCAGAAGCACCGACCGCACGACACGCGCACCTTCGCGGACGGCTGCACCCTCGGCGACCACCGACTCCGTAATCTCGGTGTCCTCGTGGATCCGGCTGTGGCGGCCGACGTAGGCGGCACGGAGCCGTGCCGACCGGGCCACCTCTGCCGTGGGATCAACCACCCTCTCGGCGCCGAGGAGGCGGAGCACGGCGGACAAGTAGTCCTCCGGCGTGCCGATTTCCCGCCAATCGCCGGCCACGACCGCGCCACCGAGTCTGCCCTCGGCGAGAGCCGGCCACCAGATCCGATCCGGAGTCTCGCACGGGGTCGCCGGAATGGTGTCGAGGGCTTGGCGCGACACCACCATCAAACCGGGGTAGACGAACGGCCGCTCCCCGGACCGAGGGATGCCCGGCGCCAGAATGCCGGCGACCAGCCCCCCGGGCCCGAGGTAGACCCGAGACCAGCGACTGGGGTCGGGGTGCGGCATGAGGCCGAGGGTCACCAGATCCTCGCCGCTGGCGTGGCGGTCGAGCATGGGCTGCAGCGTCGAGTCGAGGAGTCCGTCACCGTTGATGACCAGCACCGGTCCGCGATCGTCGAGCAAGCCGCGATCGCGCGCCAGAGCGAGACCGCCCGCGGTACCCATCAGCTCGCGTTCGGGCGACAGCTCGAGGTCGATGCCGGGCAATGTGACCTCGCCGAGGGCGCATCTCATGTGGTCTGGGAGATGCCAGCAGTTGACGACGATCCGGCGAACCCCCGCGGCGACGGCGAGCCGTACGGCCGAGGCGACGACGCGACCTCCGGGGAGGGGAAGTGCCGGTTTCGGAACCGCATCGGACAGTGGGCGCATGCGGAGACCGCGGCCGGCGGCTAGCACCATGGCGATGCGCGGCGGCTCGGCCGTCATGTGGGGAACACCATGTCGGCCGGGAGCCCGAGCTCCGGTCGTGCACTGCGGTACTGCTGCCACAGGCTGACGTACGAGCCGGGCACCGCGCTCAGGGGATCGAGTCCGAGCATTCTGGCGACGCCGTAGAGTTCGCGGGGCATGCCCTCGATCTCGACGTAGTCGCCCATGGGGGTGTGATCCAGGGTCACCGTGACATCGTCGACGAGCCAGATCTCGCGGTCCTTCTCGTACCGTACGGTGATTCGGAGGCCCAGGCGGCCGAGAATCGCCGCCGCCGACTCGCCGTCGGAGACCTCCATTTCGATCTCGTCGCGTTCCTTGATCGCGCCCCGATAGCTCGCCGCACCTTTGAAGGTGACGAGGTGTCGATCCGCCACGGCTCGGAGCCGGAGCACGTGTCCGCCGGACGCCAAGCGCCCGTCGTGGGTGTCGAACAGCAGGTTGACCTCACGCTGGGTGGGTTGGACAAGCTGGGCGTCCGTCGTCCGGAGCCGATGGCGTACCGACCCGAGGTCCTGCACCGGGATCTTGAGTTCGCTCTCGATGGTCACCGACACAGCTTACCGGGTTTGCGAGCGGTGTACCATGGCGCCATGCGACACGTGGTGTTCGGCACCGCCGGGCATATCGATCACGGCAAAACCTCGTTGGTCAAGGCGCTGACTGGGACCGACTGTGACCGGCTACCCGAGGAGCGAGAACGAGGGATCACGATCGACCTCGGATTCGCCCAGTTGACCGAGGGCGACCTGCAGCTCCATTTCGTGGATGTGCCCGGACACGAACGCCTCGTGCACACCATGATCGCGGGCGCCGCCGGGATTGATCGCGCCCTGCTGGTGGTGGCCGCCGACGAGAGCGTCATGCCGCAAACCCGCGAGCACCTCGAGGTGATCCGACTGATGGGAGTACCGGGGCTGGTCGTGGCAATTACCAAGATCGACCAGGTAGATCCGGATCTGATCGATCTCGTGGTCGAGGAGGTGCGGGAGTACCTCGAGCCGACACCATACGCGTCTGCCACGGTGGTCTCGGTGTCGGCCCGCAGCGGCGTCGGCCTCGATCGTCTCAAGGACGTGCTGCTCTCCGAGGCCGCTGCCGCGGTGCCTCACGACATCGAGGACAGACCGTTTCGGCAGGCCGTCGACCGTGTGTTCAGCCTCACGGGAGCCGGCACCGTGATCACCGGCAGCTCGCTGTGGGGGCGTCTGGGAGTCGGTCAGGAAGTGACGATCCTGCCGATCGGGGAGACCGCCAGGGTGCGTCGCCTCCACGTTCACGGGGTCGAGAGGGAACGGGTTGAGGCCGGTGAACGCGTGGCGGTGAACCTGGTGGGTGTCGACAGGGACCGCCTGCGCCGAGGGCACCAGCTGCTGGAGCCGGGGCCGTGGCGTGTGACGAGAATGGTAACGGTGTCGCTCGAGCTGCTGGCGACCGCCCCGGGACCGCTCGACGAAAATGACGAGTTGGAGGTGCACGCGCTCGCCGCACGAGTGGCGGCTCGTGTCGAGCGACTCGCCGAGCGGCCCCTCGCGCCCGGCTCTGCGACGGTCGCTCAGCTCAAACTTCGTGAGCAGATGCTGCTGTTTCCCGGGGATCGACTCGTGTTGCGGCGACCGTCTCCGGTCAACACGTTTGCGGGCGGTCGTGTGCTGGACGCACACCTCGCCCGTTGGAGGCGACGTGACAGCTCCGGGCTCGGTCAGCTGCCGGCAGTGCACCGTGACGGGTGGCCCCAGCTCTTGGCGAGCTGGATCGAGGCCGCCGGTCTGGCGGCTGTGACGGCCGAGGAGTTGGCCGGGCGGCTCGGTGTCCTCACCTCCGCGGTCGAGGCGCCGCTCGGACGGCTGATCGACGAGGGCTCGATTCGGACCCTGGCGACCCGCCCTCCTCGGCTGGTCTCGAGCCGTCGAGTCGACGAGGTGACGGTCGCTGCGGCGCGTGAGCTCGAACGACGATTTGCCGCCGAGGAGGTTTCGGCGGGGATTCCGGCGCGCGATTTTGCAGCGGCTGTGTTGCCCCGGTCAGCGTTGCCGTTGGCCGATATCTATCTCGACGAGATGCGCCGGCGCGGCGTATTCGACGTGGCGCAGGGTCGGGTCGTCCCTACGGGCAGTGACGCGCATATGACCGCGGCCGGTGAGGAGCTCGCGGCACGAGTGGAGTCCCTCTACCACGAGGCTGGCCTCGACCCCCCGTCACCGGGTAAGGCCGCAGAGACCCTGCGGGCCCGGCCTGCGATGGTGGAAGGGATCTGCCAGTTCCTCGTCCAAAGGGGACGGCTGGTGCGGCTGGAGGGAAAGCTCCTGCTGCACCGCGGAGCCCTCGACGGGGTGGCTCGCTCGGTTCGCTCCTTGGAGGGTGAGACCTTCTCGGTCGGCGAGTTCAAAGACCGCTTCGGACTGACCCGAAAGCTGGCCATACCGATTCTGGAGTGGTTGGATTCGGAGAGGGTGACGGTGCGGCAGGGAAACCAGCGGAAGATCCTGCGCAGAGGTTAGTCCGCGGTATCCACGATCATTCTGCTGGCGCCGGATCGGGGCTGTAGGTGCGCTCCGTCGTGGCTTCGAACCACGTCGATTCGAGGGCCGACAGCTTGATTTGGATCCGGGCGTTGTACACCACCCAGCATGCGACTGGCTCGCCGTCACGCGTTGCGGGATCGAGTCGCCAGCTGTTCAGGTACGACGAGAGCCAAAGGTCGAAGCCGGAGCTCAAGTCAAGTGGAACGAAACGGTCACAGCGTCCGTCGGCAGTCACGTGAACCAGGGCGCGCACCAACACGTCTGTCGGACGGCCCGGCACCTTGAGTTTGAAACGCCTCGGGGTGGCCACGGTGGTCAGGTCCGCGGCTGGCGTGAAGGGGAGGTTGACCAGGTTCCCGGATGGCGACACCGGCGGCGGAGAGACCGGCGACGACGGCGATCCCGAGTCGGGGGCTTCGAGGGTTTCGTCGGACAGAACGCTCTCCTTCACTCGGCCCTCGATCGTGATCTCGACCACGGTCCACGACGGCTGCGCCGTCGTGCCGATGCGCGCAGGCTCGAACCGGGTCGCCTGAAACTCGTCGACCAGCGCCGTGGTGAGGCCGGGGAACGGTAGAACGAGGGGGACCGCGCCGAGACAATCTCCCTTGGTGTCGACGTACGCGGCCGCCACTGCCCGGCCGGAGACATCCACCTTGCGTGGCGCTTCCGAGGCCACCAGCTGAGGCAGGCTGTCCAACGGGATCGAGAACGGGTTGACGGAATCGAGCGGCACAACGGGCACCGTCAGTGGGATCTCGGTGCGCAGCCGTTGCTGCCAGGCCCGTGGAGCCGTGTCCTGGGCCGCGGCCGTGACCGCTGCAGCGACGAGTACGAGCGCGACTCGGCCAATCCTACTCATGCCCGCATCCTATCACGTACACTGACGGGGTATGGCAACTGTGGCCTACGTCGTCTCGGCCCACGGCTTCGGTCATGCGGCGCGCTCGTGCGCCGTCATGGATGCGATGGCCCGGATTCGGGACGGTCTTAGGTTCGAGATTCTCACCGACGTGCCGCCTTGGTTCTTCGCACAGTCGCTCGCTGCCGAGCACCACGTTCATCGTCTCGAAACCGACGTCGGGTTGGTCCAGCACAACACGTTGCAGGAGGATTTGGAGGCGACCGTCGAGCGGCTCGACCGGTTGGTCGGCCCGCAGTCGAATGCCCTCGACGCCATCGTTTCTCGCTGCAGTCGCTCGCGGTGCGGTGCAGTGGTTTGCGACATCGCGCCTCTCGGTCTCGTCGCCGCCGACCAACTCGGGCTGCCCGGCGTGCTCGTGGAGAACTTCACCTGGGACTGGATCTATCGCGGGTACGCCGACCCACCGGCCGGCCTGATGCGACACGCGGACGCGCTCGACGAGATGTTTCGGCTCGCCGACTGCCGGATCCAGACCGTACCGGTGTGTGTGCGGTCCGACGGCGCCCATCAAGTCGCACCGGTCAGTCGCGAGCCACGGACACCGGTTGCCGAGGTGCGCAGCCGTCTCGGCGTCCCACGACGTGCCGCGCTGGTGTTGCTCACCATGGGAGGGATCCGCTGGGACTATCGGTCACTGGAGGTCTTGAGTACGACGCACGGGAAGTGGTTCGTGGTGCCGGATGCGGACGAATCTCCGCTCGGCGGCGGCAATCTGATTCGAGTTCCGTTCCGCTCCGACCTCTACCATCCCGACCTCGTGCGCGCCGCGGATCTCGTCGTCGGCAAGCTGGGTTACAGCACGGTCGCCGAGGTGTACCATGCACACACGGCGTTGGCGTATCTCGCACGCCCACAGTTCCCGGAGTCGGACGTGCTGGAGCAGTTCGCGATCTCTCGAATGGGGGCGGTCGAGGTCGCCGCCGACGACTTCAACACCGGCACATGGCTGAAGGATCTGGACGACTTGCTGGATGTCCCGCAACGGTCCGATCTCCGCAAGAACGGTGCGGCGGCCGCGGCGCGCGTCATCCTCGATTTGCTGTAGCAGTCGAGGAGTTCGAATACTCGGGTCGTTTCGAGGGGTGGGTTCGGGCACGGAGACGGATACGGAGACGGATACGGAGACGGGCGGGATTGGGAACCCACCATGGAACCCAGGCGACCTGCGGCACTCGCCGAGATCCTCCTTAGTGCTGCTCCCTTCCGGGCCTGACACGATTCGGAGGGGGGCGATGCACAGGGCCCGGGCTCCACGGTGGGTTCCCGGCTCGAACGCCGGAGATTCCTCCGGCTGACCGTGGAGTTCGGAGCCCCAACCGGTCCGAGCCTGGCGGTCGCTGGCGGAGAGGGCGGGATTCGAACCCGCGGTGGAGTTACCCCCACACACGCTTTCCAAGCGTGCTCCTTCGGCCACTCGGACACCTCTCCTACGACGCGATTGGACTGTCACAGAGCTGGCGGAGAGGAAGGGATTCGAACCCTTGGACCTCGTGAAAGGTCAACGGTTTTCGAGACCGCCCCGATCGACCACTCCGGCACCTCTCCGCAGGGCCCTACATTCTACGATGACGGTCGTTGTTTGGCAAAGAAGCCACGCAGCAGATGCTGGCTGTGCTCCGCTTCCAGGCCTCCCCGATGGGGCACCGGAGGTCCGAGCCTGGGATCCTCGGCCAGGTCCGCCGTCGAACCACACGCACCCATGGTGGGGTCGGCAGCACCCCAGACCAGTAGGGCGATCCGCGCCTGGCGGCAGGCCGCGACGCACATGGGACAGGGTTCGAGGGTGACGTACAGGGTGCAGTCGGCGAGTCGCCAGTCACCGAGGACCCCACCGGCCGCCCGCAGGGCGAGGATTTCGGCGTGCGCCGATGGGTCCGCGAGTTCCTGGCGTCGGTTGCCGGCGCGGGCGACGATGTTTCCCCCACGCACGACCACGGCACCCACCGGAACCTCGCCGCGGTCGGCGGCGGAGCGCGCCTCCTCGAGTGCGGCCGCCATGAGGCTGTGGTCGTCGTCATCGAAGACCCAGTCGGGGTGCATGGATGGAGAATATCACCGGGTGTTGAGGCGATGAAAAAACCCCCGCGGATCCGCGGGGGTTCGATGTTCGGATTGTCCTGGGCTGCTACTTCACCTCGACCCGATCGCCGATGCCAAGCGGTGCCCAGCTGTAGGTGATCTTGGCGGTGGCGTAATCGTCTCCGACGGTCAGGACGCCCGCCTCGCCGAGGAGAATGCGAGGCATGCCGGGCACCTGGTTGTCGCGGAACACCGTTGCGAAGGTCCCCGGGTAGAGCCCTTCCGCCTTTCCGAGGTCGAGGAATACCAGCTGGTCGGTGCCGGTCTCGATGACGTCGTCCTTGGCGTAAACGATGTATCCGGTGGGATTGCCGTTCGGTTCCTCACACCGGTCCGTGCGGTCGGGCATGATGACCAGGGGAACCGGGACGGGGGAAAACGGTTCCAGAACATCGCCGATCTCGATCGGGTCACAGGCGAAGGTGATCTCTGCGATGGCGGTGTCCTCTTGGGCGCACAGCACCTTGATCTGCCCGACCTGACCGTAGACTGTTCCCATCCGCGCGCCGGACACCGGGTGCTTGAGGGGTCGGCGGTGGTCGAGGACGAAGAATCGATCGCCGGCCTGCACCCCCTGATTGACGCCGCCGTCCATGTACACCACGTCGCCCTCGCTGAAAGAGTACTGGAGGTCCATGCGCTCGGCGGACTTGATGGTGAACGGAAATATGCTTTCATCCTCGATCAGTCTCGCGAAGCAGTAGACGTCGGAGGGGCTGCCGAGAGGGTGGGGCGCCTCCGCCGGTGCGGCCGCTTCACCGTACTCGTCGGCTTCGTCGTACTCGGAGACGACCGTTTCTCCGGGCGCGACCTCCTGTTCTGCGGCCGACGGTTGCACCGCAACGTCGATCAGGAGCGGATCACCCGGGTAGATCCAGTGTGAATCCAGGATGTACGGATTTCGCTCCCAGATCTGCGGCCACAGGTAGGGGTCACCGAGGTAGTGTTGCGCCAGGTCCCACAGCGTGTCGCCCCTCTGGATGATGTGGACCGTAACCCCCTCCGGGAAGTCGGTGGGTGGGTCGTACGGCGTCCAGTGGTCCCCCCTGTAATACAACGGCTGCGGCGGTGGAGCCACAGCCTGTGCCACGACCATCGTTGGGCAAAGAACCGCGAGGATGGCAACCGAAATCAAGGCTCTCATGGCCAAACTCCCGTACTGTGGCAGCACACTCTCAGCACACTACGGTTTTATTCTACCATGAGTGTTATGACGACTCCTTGCGTTGCTCGGCAGCTTTTTGTTGCGCTTCTTCCATCAGCTTTTTGATTTCCTCTTCGCGTTCGGACAGCTTCGATTGAACGCGATCGAGTTCGGCGTTGACTCGGTCCATATTCTTGTATTCCGGGTAGTTTTCTTTGAGGTATTCGAGACGCCACTTCGCGCCGAGCCATCGTTTATTCCTCGTGTAAAACGACGCCACAATCCACTCGTGTTCGGCGAGCACCTCGCGGACCTTGACAAGCCTCGCCTCCGACTCCTCGGCGTAGCTTGAGTTGGGGTAGAGGGTCAGGAGTTGCTGGTACGCGTTCACCGCCTCGAGCAAAGAGGAGAGATCACGGTCTGGCTTGAGTTTCCGAGCCGTGTACGTGTGTCCGACCATCAGCAGGGAGTAGTCTCGATCCGGATCGTTCGGATACCTGCTGGCGAAGTCTCGGTATCGCAGGCGTGCTTCGGTCAGGCTGGTGGTGTCCTTCTTGGCGGCGTAGGTATCGGCGACGCGGAGCGCGGCTTTGTGCCCCAGCGGATCGTTCGGGAATGTGTCATAAACGAAAGAAAAGTACTTTCGCGCTTCTTCGAAATTCTTCTTCTCGTAGAGATCTTCGGCGATCTCGAAAATCGCTTCCTTCTCCTGGTTGGCGAGTTCTGCGAGAATCTGGTCTTCATCACGGGTGCTGGCGCAACCGACGGTCAGAACTGTGATCCCAATCACCAAAATCGCGACAAATCGTGGGAGTTTCATCACGATGATCAATCCTCCAATACGCAGCGACGGAGTGCCGCGATGGCGAGATTTCGGTCGCTCGCGCCGAATACCGAGGTTCCCGCCACCAGGGTCTTCGCCCCGGCTGCCGTGAGAGCGTGAGCATTGCTGGTATCTACGCCGCCGTCAACCGTAATATCGATGGCGTCGTCGCCGAGCATGGCTCGCAGTCTCGCCACTCTGGAAACCGACTCCGGGATGAAACCCTGGCCCCCGAACCCGGGGTTGACCGACATCACCAGCACGAACTCGAGCCACGGCACAGCCCCGGCGAGGCTCTCGACGGGTGAGGCGGGGTTCAGGGCGACACCGCGCTCCATGCCCAGTTCCCGGATGTTGGACAGCGTCCGATGGAGGTGGACACACGTCTCCACGTGCACCGCCACGCGTGCGACCCCGGCCTCGGCCAGCTGCGGCAACAGGGCGTCGGGATCGTCGACCATGAGGTGGGCGTCGAGAGGAATCCGGCAGTGTGTGGCGAGACGTGCGACCACCGGCGGCCCGAACGTAAGGTTGGGAACGAAGTGGCCGTCCATGATGTCGAGGTGGAGCATGTCGGCACCGCCACGCTCGATGTCGGCGATCTCGTCGGCGAGTTTCGAGAAGTCGGCGGACAGCAGCGAAGGCGCGATGCGTACGGTCACTTGCTCACCCACACCGTGATGATGTCGTTGCGCGAGACGGGCGATCCCGCGGGGGGGTACTGCCGAAGGACCAGATCCTTGACGAGGCCGGGGTACTCGACCTCGTGGACCTGTCCCAGTCGGAGTTGGTGGCCGCGGCAGAATGGGCGGACCTCCTCCAGGGGGTGCGACAGCAGCGAGGGCATCACCCAGACGGTGGTCGCGGGTGACACGTTGACCAGCAGATCGACCTCCGTGTCGGGCGCGATCTCGGAGTCGACTGCGGGGTCGGTCGCGATGATACGGTCGCCGGTGGCCTGGCCGTCCAATTGCGAGCGCCGCCCCGGCTCGACGCCCACCTGCTCGAGGGCGCGCAGACCCCCGTGGAGGGATTCGCCGTGGACATTCGGAATGCGTATCCGCTCGCCCCCAAGACTGAGACGCACCTTGACCGTTGAACCCACCTTGACGTGGAATCCCGGTGGAGGGTCCTGCTGTGCGATGCTTCCTGGCGGTGTCATGGGGGTGAACACCCCAGGCCCGTCAATCATGATCTGGACGCCCAGGTCGTGTGCCGTTTGCGCCGCGATGTCCGGGCTCTCACCCACCAGGTTGGGAACCGCGAGGGTCCCTCGATGGACGGTGTGCACGAAGGACTGCCAGAACACGAGTCCCGCGCAGATGGAGAACACGGCCACGGCCACCAAACGAGCCAACATCCAGCAAACTCTAGCACGCTTCTCCCCGACAGCCGGGTCCAGGCGATCCCCTTGAATGAGGTCGGCCGTCCTTCGGTTCCCGTTCCGGTCCCCGCATCCGGAAGATCGGGCCTCTCGGGTCGTTGTTTCCGCCAAACGAAGCAACGGGGGGCTCCTGCGAGCTGTATTGGATTCCGCTAGAGAACGGGAACAGGAACGGGCGGGGGAAGGGGTCAACGCGAGCCACGTGGGTGGGGCGGGGTGCGGGCCGGGCGGCCGTCACCCTCCGGAGAGCAGTCGGTACAAGCTGTCCGGGAGAATCTTGACGATGTCGTTGAACAGCACCACGACCATCAGGAGGATCAGCAGGTAGAAGCCGACCTCGAGAATCCGTTCCTTGACTCGGATCGAGAGGTCGCGCCGCAGAATGCTTTCGAAGGCGATGATCGTCAGGTGCCCGCCGTCCAGGATCGGGATCGGCAGCAGGTTGAAGATCCCGAGCTGGAGCGAGATCAACCCCATGAGCCAGATCAGGGTGTGGAAACCACTCCGGGCCGCCTCCCCGGAGATTCGCGCGATGTCTACCGGGCCCGAGACCTGTCGGATCGAAGTCTTGCGGGTGAGCAGCTTGCCGATGACTCGGAACGTCTCCCGAGTCATCCGTCGACACTCGGCCGTACCGGCGCTGATCGCGGCGAGCGGGGGGAGCCGCTGGACCTCGCTCGGGAAGGCCAGCCCGATGCCGATTTTTCCACGTCCATCGTCGTTCTCGGGGACGACGTCGACCGTGAAGGTCTCGTCGGCGCGGACCACCATGAGAGAGATCTGCTCGTCAGGGTGCGGCGATATCAGTCTGATGAGGTCCCAGAACTGCTCCGCCGGCTGGTCGTTGACCGCGATGATGCGGTCGCCGGGTTCGAGCCCGGCCCGTTTGGCGGGCGATCCCGCCAACAGATGTACGATCACAGGGTCCAACGGGGGAAAGATGCCCGCGTAGCCGAACTGGTAGCGGGTGACCTTCTCCGGCGTGACAGACACCCGGAGCGGGTCCCCGTCGCGTTGAAGGGTCACGACGACCTCACGGCCGCCGGCGGTCAGAAAAGCCGATTCCAGGTCGCGCCAGTTGGTGATTTCATCGCCGTCGACCGCGCGCACGACATCGCCTGACCGAATATCCGCTGTGGCGGCCGGTGACGAGGGCTCGACCCACCCGACGATCGGTGGTTGTGCGAAATGGATCGGCGTCTCGACGCCAACCATGTACGCGGTGGCGAGGAACAACACCGCCGCGACGATGTTGGTGATGGGTCCGGCGAGCAGGACCAGCGCGCGCTGCCACCGTGGCAGAAGCTCGTCCCCACTGTCGCCCTCGCCGATGACGTCGGTCTCGTCGGGACCCAGGCCGAGCACGCGCACGTAACCACCGAGCGGAATCATCGAAATCCGATAGTCGGTGCCACCACGCTCGAATCCCCAGATTCGTTTGCCGAAGCCGACCGAGAACACCGCGACCGGCGCGCCGACCAGGCGCGCGGCGATGAAGTGGCCGGCCTCGTGGAGAACCACCAGGATCCCGAGCACGAACACGAACGCGATGATGTTGACCAACATCGCTAGCGCGAACCCTTCTGCGAGGCGAGGTATTTCCCGATCCACGCCTTCGCCAGCCGACGTGCCTCGAGGTCAGCGGCGATCGCCTGTTCTATGTCCTCGAGGGGGCGGTTGCGACGACTCCATCGTTCCATGACCGCCGTGACGGTGGAGATGATGTCGCCGAAGGCGCACCGCCCGTCGAGGAAGGTGCGGACTGCGACCTCGTTCGCGGCGTTGAGAACGGCCGGCATCTCCCCGCCGGCGCGGAGCGCGGCGCGGGCCGCTTCAATGGCGGGGAACCGGTCGCCGTCGGGAGCCTCGAAGGACAGGGTTCCGACGGCCGCGAGATCCAGCGGTGACAGGGAGCTGGCGAGTCGGTCGGGCCAGGCGAGCGCGTACAGGATGGGCAGCCGCATGTCGGGTATCGACAGCTGGGCGATCACGGTGCCGTCAAGGTACTCCACCATGGAATGCACGAGGCTCTCCCGGTGAACCAGGACGTCGATCTGGTCCTCCGGCACCTCGAAGAGGTGGTGGGCCTCGATGATTTCAAGGCCCTTGTTCATCATAGTGGCCGAGTCGATCGTGATTTTCGGACCCATGTTCCAGGTCGGGTGAGCGAGTGCATCGGCCACCGTGGCGCTGGCCATCTGATCGCTCGATAGGCCCCAGAAGGGGCCCCCGGAGGCGGTGAGGATCAGCCGTCGAATCGTGTCGCGTGTCCCCCCGCGGATTGCCTGGTGGAGTGCGCTGTGCTCGCTGTCGATCGGCAACAGGCGCACGCCGGCCGCGGCCAGCTCGCACATGATGAGGGAACCGGCGACGACCAGGGTCTCCTTGTTGGCGAGGGCGATGTCCTTGCCAGCACGGATGGCCGCCAATGTGGGCGCCAGACCGACCGCTCCCACGAGCGCCGCCACGACCATCTCCGCGTCGGAATGACAGGCGACGTCCCGCAGACCTTTCGCGCCTGACAGGACTGTCGTGTCGGGGTATGAGGCGGCGATCGCATCGGCGGCGGACGACTCGGCGACCGAAACCATCGACGGTCGGTGGCGGGACATCTGCTCCCCCAGCAGGTCCAGATTGTGGCCGGCGGCCAGGGCGACGACGCGGAACCGGTCGGGTCGGGACTCGACCACCGACAGGGCGGCCCTGCCGATGGACCCGGTTGACCCCAGCACGGCCAACGATTTCATGGAACGAGTCCGACGAGCAGGAGGTACGCGAGCACCGGCGGTGCGGCGTAGAGCAGGCTGTCCGTGCGGTCGAGCAGACCTCCGTGCCCCGGGAGCAGCCCGGAGGAGTCCTTGACGCGAGCGTCGCGTTTGAACTGAGACTCCACCAGGTCACCGACCGGCGTGGCCACTGCGATGATCACTGCCACCGCGGTGAGATCTGGCCACGAAAGCTCGATTCCGAGGATCATCCCGAGAATCACCGCGGCTCCGACAGCGATGATCATTCCGGCGGCGAGGCCTTCCCACGTCTTGTTCGGGCTGATACGCGGTGACATTTTGTGCCGTCCGAAACGTCGCCCGACGTAATACGCGCCGCTGTCGCCGATCCAGATTGTCGCGAGGTAAAGCAGCACCATGCGAATGGCGAAGTCCTCGGCCGGCCAAAGCCGAATCCAACCGAGGCTGACCGCCATGGCTCCCAGAAAGAGCACCGAAAACGCGCCGACAGCGGCTCCGCTCAAGCTTCCGGCCGGTCGGTCGGGATGGGCGAGCTGTGCGGTCGGAATCGCTATCAACGTGGCAACGGCACCCCAGGTGAACCCGACCGCGCCGAATCTCCAGGACGCCGTCATGAGGCCGACCAGGCAGATGAGCGGGAGCCAGCGACCACAGGCGACGTCCGCGCCGCGAGCCATGGCCAGGAGTTCGTCGGCCGCGACCGTGACCGCGGCTCCGAGCAGGAGGAGCAGCGCCCACGGCGGAAGCCACACGATGATGGCGACGACGACCGGTATCGCCACGAGGGCGACCAGCTCACGTTTCGGCAACGGTGTCTCCCGTCGGTGTGAACATCCCCCGCGCCGGGGACAAGCCGCCGAAGCGGCGCTCTCTCCTCTGGTAGGACAGCAGTGCGCGAAACAGCTCGGCGCGGTCGAAGTCAGGCCACAACACGGGGCTGAAGTAGATCTCGGAATAGGCGAGCTGCCAGAGCAGGAAGTTCGAGATCCTCTGTTCTCCCGAGGTCCGGATCATGAGATCCGGATCCGGGAGGTCTCGTGTCTGAAGGTTCTTTTGCACCCACGCCTCGTCGACCGATTGCGGGTCGAGTGCGCCGGACGCGGCCGCAGTCGCGGCCGTTCGCACAAGCTCGGTGAGCTCCTGGCGGCCGGAGTAGTTGAGCGCGATCTGGACCACCAAACCGGTGCCGGCGGCGGTTGTGTCGACCGCCCGTTGGAGCGCCTTCTGGACGGTCTGGTCGAGCTGGTCGATGCGCCCGATCGGCCGCAGTCGGAGATTCTGACTTCGGAAGCTCTCCAGCTCCTTGTCGATGTACTCCTTGAGGAGCGCCATCAGCGTGACGACCTCGTGCCGCGGTCGCTTCCAGTTTTCGGTCGAGAACGCGTACAGCGTGAGCGCCTGGATCTGCATCCGAGCCGCGGTCTCGATGGTCTCACGGACCGCCCGGATACCGGCCCGGTGACCCTCGACCCGGGGCAGCTTGCGGGCCCGGGCCCAGCGGCCGTTGCCATCCATGATGATGGCAACGTGTCGGGGCAGCGCTTCTGGGTCGATTTGATCGAGCAGCTCGCGTTCCGCGGTCCCGACAGCGGCGATCTCGTCGAGGGGTCGCATAGGTCATCCTGGGGGATCGGAGTCTACCACAGGGTCGTCGTTCGACGGGCCGGAACCCCGAGCGATGGTCGAGGTCGGGGTACCGCGAGCGCTCTGCGCGAGACCGCCCCGTGCCGGGTTGCGGAGCTTGGCTGCATCGCGGTAGTACACGTGCTCGAGGGTGAGGCCGCGCGGAGGTGCGGTGAGGAGCGACGCACCGGCTCGAGGGTGATCGAGGAGCTGTACGAAGTCCGCAACCGTGAGCCGATCTCGAGCGACCTCGAGCAGCGCCCCCACCATGCGACGAACCTGGTGCCGGAGGAAGCCATCGCCGAGAAATTCAAGGTCGAAGCCGGACTGGCGATGACGGCAGCGGACGTCGTACAGAGTCCGGGTGGTCGGACCGTCGGTCGCGTCCGTCACTGTGAATGACGCCATATCGTGGCGCCCCGGCAGCAGCCGAACGGCGGCCTCGAGGTCGGTCACACTGGTGATCGGATCCAGGGTGGCGGTGCGAAGCCCGAGCCACGGCAGCGCAGCCTCGCGCCATCGCACACGATACGTGTAGAGCTTGCCGTGCGCGCTCTTGCGGGCGTGGAACTGCGGTGGGGCCCGCCGCACCGCGCGCACCCGGATCTCCTGTGGGAGATGCTGATTGAGGCCTTTCTGGAGACCGCTGGGAGGGATCGCTATCGGGAGATCGACGTGTGCCACTTGGCCGGCGGCGTGGACACCGGTGTCGGTTCGGCCAGCGCCGACGACCGCTGCCGCGATGCCTCCGGTCATCTCTGCCAGGGCCCTCTCGAGCTCGCCCTGCACGGTGCACTGGGACGGTTGCCGCTGCCAACCGTGGAACTTCGTGCCGAGGTAGGCGATGGTGAGCTTTATCCGTTGTTCCATATTGGGTATCCTCGCACGGGTGAGGAGAGGGAGAAAGGTCTTGTCGTGGTAACCGCCGCGCAATTGCTGACCTTGCAGCTCGTGCTCGCCGTCGGCGTGCTGAACTCGAGTGAGGTGCGCTACTTCCCCGGGTCCTACTTCAACGATGTCGCGCGAGAGCGGCTCCAGCGGAGGGCGATGGTTCGGTGGCCCGGTCCGTCTGGGCTGCGCCAGATGTGGTACGACGGGGGCCTCGGAGAGGGCCAGCGGGTCGCGTTGCTGCTGGGCGCGGCGGCGCACCACGATGCGTCGTTGCTCGAGATCTACCGGGAGGCGGTCGTGTCCGATTCATCTCGGGTGCGTCAGGCCGCGGCGTACGGGTACCGCGACCTGATCGCGGACAGCCTGCCCAGCGTTACGCGCGGCGTGGATGACGCTGCGGCGCAGCGACTGGCGGCCGAGATGGACGCCGTGCAGTCGACCCTTGAAGGCCACTCGATGGTAGAGATGTGGCTTCACGCGGCGTTGCACGACGAGGGGCGGAGCCTCCCGGGGTACCACGGCATCCTGCAGCGACGCTCTTCCGACGCCTGTTTCCGCGCGGTGGAGCGCCTCATGGGACCCGAGGATCTCGAGGTGCTGATCAGGGCCTATCGCACCTCTGAAGACCTCGCCAACCGGATTCCGTTGCTGAGGTTGATCGAGGCGCTGAGCTTGAACCAGTTCATTCTGATGCCGCTGGGCGAGCGCAGAGGGTGGAACACGCAGGTCTACCTGGATGGCCTGTATCTGCTCGACGAGTTGCTCGTCGAGTGGGTCGATATGCTCTGCGACCTGGATTACGAGCGCGTGGTTTCGGCGAGCCTGGCGAAAATGGGAGCCTTGGGCGTGGAACCGCTCCACCCGGAAGCGTGTTCCGTCTGGGGGATGGTGCTCAGCCAGGGAGATCCTCGGTGGTGGGCGATCGCCTCGCGACGCCTGTACGAGTGCGGCGGACCGTGGATCGAGCTCTCCGTATTGCAGGCGTCGTCCGACGAGAACCGGTCGCTTCGCAACCGGCTGATGAAGTGGTACGGGCTTCGTGACATCGCGCCACGGCAGTCCGTGGATGCCGCGGTCGACTGACAAAGTGTGCAGCCGGTTCACGCTACAATGGACGCCTCATGCTGGAGTTCGTCTACGAAGACGGCGGCACTGAACGACGGGTGCCGATCAAGGATGGGTTGACCCTCGGCCGAGCGAGTGACAACGACCTGGTGTTGAGGGATTTTTCTGTGTCGCGGCACCACGCCAAGGTGGTGGAGTCGGACGACGGCGTCGAGATCGTGGACCTGGAATCGACCAACGGCGTCAAGGTGAACGACGGCTTCGTCAACAGCGGAGTGCTGAAACCGGGCGACCGGGTGTCGGTCGGAAACTTTCTGCTCGACGTTCACCAGACAGTCCTCGACTCCGGCGAGCTGTCTTCGGCGACATACCTGCGCCCGCTCGCGGAGTTCAATCAGGATTACGGGCTCGAGGGGCAACCGTCGGTCGTCGTGTCCAAGGGAGCCGGTGAGAGGGAGCGGGTTTTCGAGATCCTCGCACAGGTCGCGAAGACCCTGATCCAGGTGGAGGACCTGGACCCGGTGCTGGCCAAGGTCATGGACGTGGTCTTCGAACACCTGCTGGTGGCGGATCGGGCCTTCATCATGCTGTTCGACGACCTGGGGGAGCCGCAGCTCGAGTTGTACCGCACGCGAGAGTCGGAGTCCGGTGGTGCTCCGGATGTTCCGGTGTCGAGGACCATCCTCGACATGGTGTCGGGTCAGAAGGTCGCGCTGCTCACCCACGATGCCCAGGCGGATCAGAGGTTCGAGGCCGGCCGCTCGATCCGCATTCACCAGATCCGGTCCGCGATGTGTGCACCGCTGTGGCTGCGCGATCGCGTGATCGGTGTCATCTACGTCGATTCGCCTCTCCACGTGGGATCGTTCTCGGCCTCGGACCTGGACCTGTTGACCGCTCTGGCGAACTACGCTGCAGTGGCGATCGAACGGGCGCGCCTGAACGAACGGATCCGTTCGGAACGGATGGCTCGAGATCGGCTCGAGCGGTATCACTCACCAGCGGTCATCGAGGCTGTGCTTTCGGGGCCCGACCACGACAGTGCGCCGGTCGCAGTCCGCGAAACGACCATCCTGTTCGCCGACGTGGTCGGCTTCACACCCCGTTGCGAGAGCTGGTCACCGGAGGAGGTGGCGGCCTTCCTCAATCAGTTTTTCTCGTTCGCCGCCGACGCGATTTTCGAGTACGGGGGAACCCTGGACAAGTTCATCGGCGATGCGGTGATGGCGTTCTTCGGAGCGCCGCTGCCCCAGGAGGACCATGCCGAGCGGGCGGTACGGAGCGCGCTCGATCTCTCCCGTGCGGTGGGACGCTGGAACCGGCAACGTGTCGTGGACGGGCTCGAGCCGGTCGAGATTCGGATCGCGATCCATTCCGGACCGGTCGTGGTCGGTGACATCGGATCGGAGAGCCGAGTCGACTACACGGTCCTCGGAAACACCGTCAACGTGGCGGCGCGACTCGAGGAGTACGCGGCCGAGCCAGGCCAGATCGTCATCGGCGAGACGACTCACGATGCAGTGGCCGGCGTTTTCCCCACCGAGCACCTCGGCAACGTCAAGCTCAAGGGCCTGAGCCGCAAGATCGCGGTCTATCGGGTCCTGACGGGCGAGTCGGTTCGAGACTCGGGCGACGCATGATGGAGTTGGACGGCCTGATCTTCGTGACCTCCAACCTCGGCAAGCTGCGCGAGGCAGAGGCGGTGCTTGGCTGCAGCCTGCGGCATCGCGCGCTGGACATCGACGAGGTGCAGTCGCTGGATCTCGAAACCGTGGTGCGGCACAAGGCGCGGTCAGCTCACGGGAGGCTCGGTGAGCCGGTGATGGTCGAGGACACATCGCTCGAGTTGGCCGGTCTGGCCGGGTTTCCTGGGCCGTTGATCAGGTGGCTGCTGGCGACCGTCGGTCCGACCGGGATCTCCCGGATGGCTCATTGCTTCGGTGATCCACGAGCGACGGTTCGGTGTGTCGTGTGCGCGTGCAACGGCGAAGACGAGGTCATCGGCGACGGGACCGTGCACGGGATGATCGCCGAGTCTGCGAGGGGGCAACGCGGCTTCGGTTGGGATAGCGCCTTCATCCCGGACGATGGTGACGGCCGCACCTACGCCGAGATGGACGAGTCAGAGAAGAACGCGATCTCCCACCGGCGGCGTGCTTTCGAGGCCTTGCGGGACGCTCTCGCCTCTCGTACGTAGGGTCGGACCTTCAGGGCGTGCTGGCAACCGCCGGTCGCAGGTACCGGTGGATGACCGAGTTCTCAGCCCTTCTCCACTTCTCCGCCAGAGTGTTTGACAGACCCGCGGAGTGACGCGCTGCCCCGGAACACTCGTCGTTTCGATGACCATGACGATGACGAGCGAGCTCCGTGCGGGTTGGGGTTCCAGCATCCAGCCTCCGGGTGAGTGGGTGGTGGCCGGTTCCCGCCTCACGGCCTCCGGTAACCCTCCGTGCTAGTCTCTGCGCCGTGCGTGAAGAGCTGCTGGCCAAGCGCTCCGCCGACATCCGTGGCATGTTTGGGCGGATCACACCGCGCTACGATCTGCTCAACCGCATCCTGTCACTCGGTCAGGACGTACGGTGGCGGCGAGAGGTGGCGGACCGCGTAGCGCGGATCGCTCCTGGGCGGGCGCTCGATATCTGTACCGGTACCGGTGATCTCGCGCTGGCGTTGCCCGCCTCGCACCCCGCCTACGGCAGCGACTTCTGCTTGCCAATGCTCGTACGGGCGCGCGCGAAGGCCGTCCGTTCGGGCAGGCGGCTGCCGGTGTTCGTCGCCGATGCGCTGCGGATGCCGATCGCTGATGGAGCGCTGGGCGTGGTGACGGTCGCGTTCGGGATCCGAAACTTCGAGAATCTGGAGAGCGGACTGCGAGAGCTCGCACGCGTCCTCCGCCCGGGCGGCACGCTGCTGGCGCTCGAGTTTTCGCGGCCACGTGGACCGCTGGCACCGCTCCTCGGCTGGTGGATGCGGCACGTTCCAGCCCGCGTCGGCCGATTGGTGTCCGGTGATCCGGAGGCGTACGCTTATCTCACCGAGTCGGCGCAGAGCTTTCCGGAGGGAAGAGAGCTGTGTGGCGTGCTGGAGAGGGTCGGCATGCGACCGCTCGAAGCAACGCCCGTGACCGGCGGTGTCGCGACTCTGTACGTGGCGGCCAAGCCGCGTCCGACCGGTGATCGAGAGGAGAAGGCATGACCGACCCTGACAAGCTGCTCGACGGTGCGCGCATCGCGCGCGAGATTCGCGATGAGGTGACGGCGCAGGTAGCGGCGTTGGCGGAGGCCGGCGTGACGCCCCGGCTCGACGTCGTGCTGGTGGGAGAGGATCCCGCGTCCAGGGTCTACGTCGGCTCGAAGGCGAAGACCTGCGTCGAGCTCGGGATGCGATCCCGTACCCACGAGCTCCCGGCGACGGCAGACCAGGCCGAGGTCGAGGACCTGGTGAAGCGGCTCAACCGTGACCCCGACGTGGACGGCGTCCTGGTGCAGCTGCCGCTTCCTCGCGGCATGGAGGCGTATACGGTGCTCGATCTCATCGATCCCGGCAAGGACGTGGATGGACTGCACCCACACAACGCGGGGCTGCTGGTCCAGGGCCGACCACAGCTCGTGCCGTGTACCCCGGCGGGAGTGATCGAGATGCTGCAGCGAGAGGGAGTCGAACTCAAGGGGACCCGTGCGGTGGTCGTGGGACGGTCTGAGATCGTTGGCAAGCCCATGGCACTGCTGTTGCTGCACCAACACGCGACCGTCACCGTCTGCCACTCTCGGACCCGTGATCTCGCCGGGGTGTGCAGGGAGGCAGACGTGCTGATCGCTGCCGTGGGTCAGCTCGCGTTGATCGGGCCCGAGCACGTGCGCGAGGGAGCGGTGGTCGTGGACGTGGGTACTCATCGCGTCACCGATCGTGCCACTGTGGAGCGACTGTTCCAGGGTAACGACAGGAAGCGGAAGACGTTCGAGAAGAGGGGAGCGGTGCTGGCCGGCGACGTTGACTTCGAGCGGGTCGCTCCCGTGGCGGGGAAGATCACTCCGGTCCCGGGAGGTGTCGGCCCACTGACCATCGCGATGCTGATGGTGAACACCCTCAGGGCCGCGCGGGCGCGCCGAGGTGGGTGACGAGCCCGCTGATCCCGTGAAACGTCCGAGCCCTGCCTATCCCGTTGAGTTGGGAAGCTGTCCTGTCGTCCGCGTTCCCATTCCCGGAACGAAGGGATCTCGGTCGACCACCCCATCTGGATGAATCAGGAAGGCTTCTGCGCGTTTTCGAGGGCGCCGTTCGGGTACGGGAGTGGGAGGGGCAACAAGAACGCGGGGAGCCTGTGCCGAGTGCGTAGGCAGGTCGCGGGTCATTCGATCTCGGCCGGCTCCAGCCACTCGGTCTGATAGACATCGGTGTGGGGCACCACGCACAGGAATCGAACCGGAACCTGTCCGCGGTTCTCGTACCAGTGGGCGACCCCGGGCGGTATGAACACGCAGTCGCCCGCCGTCGCCACGTGCTCACTCTCGTCGAGGCCCACGACCATAGCGCCCTCGAGGACCACCTGCTCGTGCTCGATCGTGTCGTGCCGGTGACGGGGGATTCGACCACCGGGTGCGATGGTGAAGCGACGTGTGACGAAGTGGGGGGCCCCGTCGTCGGGGCCCAGGACCACCTCCATCGCCGCACCTCGGGCCCGGTCCACGGGCCGGGATTCCACGGTTGCCATTGAGCGTACCAGAGGACGTCCTGTGCCGGTCATTACATTCCTCCCGAGGGTCGGCTTCGGCCGACGATCCTGATAGGGAAAGCGGTCTCGAGGGGTAGATGATTCCGGGATTCGGAGGGTGGTACGATCCACCCCATGCTTGAACGGCTGGTGGTGCGTGGACTGGCCATCATCGACCAGGTGGAACTCGAGTTGGGGCCGGGCTTCGCCGCGCTCACCGGCGAGACCGGCGCCGGCAAATCGCTCCTCGTCGAGTCTCTGAAGCTGCTGTCGGGCCAGCGCGCGCAGGCGGATCTGGTGCGCACCGGCGACGACCGGTTGCGGGTCGAGGGGTGGTTCGTGACGGTCAACGACCGCGAGGTGAACGCCGTGCTGGACGAGCTCGGCGTCGACTCCGCCGACGACCTGGTGCTGCGGCGAGAGGTCTCGGAGGCGGGTCGCAGCAGGTGCTGGGTGAACGACACCTCGGTCACGGCCGGGGCGCTGCAGCGGATCGCGCCGCACCTGCTGTCGATCCATGGACAGCACGAGCAGTACGGCCTCGCGGAATCCGCCGTCCAGCGTGAGCTCGTGGACCAGTACGGCGAGCTCGGTGATCTCGCGGGGAGGGTGGCCGCCGCACACGGGGTGTGGGCCGACGCGGCAGCCGAGGTGAGTCGGCTGCGAGAAGCGCAGAGTCGTCGTCGCGACCGCCTCGACGTGATCGCCTTCCAGATCGCCGAGATCGACGACGCCGATCCGCAGCACGATGAGGATCAGGAGCTGCTGGCGCGGCGTCAGCTTCTGCGCCATGCCGTGCGGGTTCTCGAGCTCTCCGAGTCGGCGTTGTCGCGGTTGGCCGACCACGAGGGAGCGGCGGTCGACGCGTTGGCGAAGGCCGCGCGGGACGTCGAGGGAATCGTGGCGTGTGGCCTGCCACTCGACGCCGCCGCCGATCGGCTCGCCGAGGCTCAGATGCACGTCGAGGACGTGGTGCGCGAGGTGCGCGTCCTGGTTGACGGGGTCGAGGAGGATCCGGGCGAGCTGGAGCGCCTGGAGTCGCGCCTCCATCGCATCGAGCAGCTGATGCTCAAGTACGGTTCTCCGATCGAGGAGGTGTTGAGGCATCGCGATCAGCTCGCGGCCGAACGTGACGAGCTCGGGCAGGTGGAGGATCGGCTCGGGGTTTGCGAGGCCGCGGCCGACGAAGCGCTCAGTGAGTTCGACCGGGTTGCCGCCGAGCTCGACGTGGCGAGGCGGGCCGCCGGCCGGGAGCTGGCCACCGAGGTCGAAGAAGTGCTGGGGCGCCTCGATATGGGGGGCACCAAGCTCGAGTTCGACTGGCGCCCGCGGCTCGACGAGCACAGTCCTCTGTCGCGTGGCGGCCGGGCGGTCGCATTTGACGTGTGCGGCGTCGACGAGTGCCGACTCTTGATCGCCACCAACCCGGGTGAGGAACCCCGGCCGATGGCTCGGATCGCCTCAGGCGGCGAGCTGTCCCGTCTCCACCTGGCGCTGCGGGCGGTGCTGATCGGCCGCCAATCAGATCGCTCGCGAACCCTGCTGTTCGACGAGGTCGATTCGGGCCTGGGAGGCGCTACGGCCGCTGCGTTGGCGGATGTGTTGGCGCATCTCGCGGCCGAGAACCAGGTCTTGGTCGTCACCCATCTGCCGCAGGTCGCGGCCCGGGCGGACAGCCACTATCGGGTCGAGAAGGTCCTCGACAGCGGTCGCGCGGTGACCCGGACGAGACGACTGGACCGCCCGGACCGTGAGGCCGAGCTCGCACGCATGCTCGCCGGCGACGAGGTGACCGACTCGGCGCGAAGACACGCGCGACAACTGATGGTGAGACGATGAAGCGTCTTCCGTTTCTCGACAACGAACACGCGGGAGCTGCAGCGTCTGAGGTGGCACGGGTGGTGGCAGCCGGCGGTGTGGTGCTGTTTCCCACCGAGACGTTCTACGGACTTGGAGTCGATCCGAGCGGGCGCGACGCGGTGGCGCGCGTGTACGACCTCAAGGCTCGACCCCATGGGGTTCCCCTTTCGGTGGTGTGTGCCGACTGGCATCAGCTCGAGTCGCTGGTCGAGGTCCCCGAGGGCTACCGAGTCCGACTGTCGCGGATTTGGCCGGGTCCTCTGACGGCGATCCTGCGCAGTCGGCACGAGCTGCCGGCGAGTGCCGGACAAACCCTCGCGGTACGGATCCCCGGACACGCAATGGTGCGCGCCGTGCTGTACCGCTCGGGTCCCCTCACCGCCACCTCGGCGAACCGGCACGGGGATCCGGAGTGCAGCGACGTTGACGCCGCGCTGGCATCCCTCAGGGGGTCGCCCGATCTGGTGTTGGACGGTGGCTCCACGGCAGGAGGACGGCCGACCACGGTGGTCGATCTCACCGGTGACAGTCCGCGTGTCGTGCGGCCCGGGGACCTGTCATGGGAGGAGCGTTACCCGTGGGACGAGGATCCTGCGCTCCGGTGACCGTCGATCGGGCATCGACCGCCTCCCCAACGCGCAAATCCAGCTCTGTCAGAGACCTGCGTTGAAGGGTTGGAGATTGATCGACGACCGGGCGCGCGCGGTCCCGGCACGCATGTGGAAATCCCTGTGGAAAAAGCTGTGGAAAACGAGTAAATCCCATGTAAAGACAAGCACTTGGGTGGCGCGACCCCTGTCCGAGACTCGACGACTATGTTTCCTGTTTTCAACAACTTGGAGCTATGTCATTGGTATCCAGGACCTTGCCTCTCGAAGACCGGCCATGACGATCCACAACTCTCGATTTTTCCGACTCTTGCGTGGTCACGAATCGGCGAGGCTGTTGCTGCGCCGTCGGGGCGTGTGGTAGCGTTTCGGTCTCGTGCCATGAGCGCAGTCAGACGACCTGCGTGGGGTGCGGATCCGCGGCGTTGCGATGCGAGGTTCGTCGTTCCCAAGACTGGAGTCGGTGGAGCGACCGAGGTACGGCGGGCGCTCGCCGTTCAGGGTGATGCTCGGGTGCGATACATACGCGTCGGCGTGGATGACCGCCACCGTCGAGACCGGTCCGACGACGTACTCGACACTCGGCTCGAGGAGGAGAGACGGTGATTCAGAAGGTGAAGGGGACCCGAGACATCCTCCCCCCGGATTCGAGGGCGTGGGTCGAGGTGGAACAGATCGCCTACAGGGTGTTCGGCGGCTTCGGCTACGAAGAGATTCGCGTGCCGCTGCTGGAACCAACCGAGCTGTTCGTGCGCTCGGTGGGAGAGAGCACCGACATCGTGGGCAAGGAGATGTATACCTTCGACGACCGCAAGGGCCGGTCCCTCACGCTGCGTCCCGAGGGCACGGCAGGGGTCGCACGGGCCTACATCGAGAACGGTCTCGCGCAGCTGCCACAGCCGCTCCGTCTGCTCTACATGGGACCGATGTTCCGGTACGAGAAGATGCAGCGGGGGCGCTACCGGCAGTTCGCGCAGATCGGGATCGAGCTGCTCGGCGCCGCGACTCCCCACGCCGACGTGGAGGTGATCCTCGCGCTGCACACGTTTCTGTCCGAGCTGGGATTCGACGATTTGGTGATCGTGCTCAACAATCTCGGCGATCCGGACGATCGCGTTCGCTTCATCGAAATTCTCAAGGGTGAGCTGCAGGCACATCACGAGCAGCTGTGCGGCGATTGTCAGCGTCGGTGGCAGGCCAACCCGCTGCGAATTCTCGACTGCAAGGTGCCGCGGTGCCGCGAGCTGGTGTCTGAGACGACTCCGGTGGCCGATGTCGTCAGCGAGGACGCCCGCGACCATGTCGCGGCGGTGGAGCGCGAACTCGAGGAGATCGGCATCGCCGTTCGCCGGGCGCCGCGGCTGGTGCGTGGCATCGACTACTACGTGCGAACGGTCTTCGAGGTGATTTCGCCGGAACTCGGTGACGATACTGTGATCTGCGGTGGTGGACGGTACGATCGTCTGATCTCGGATCTCGGGGGGCCGAACGTTCCAGGAACCGGTTTCGCGATCGGAGAGGATCGATTGGTCGAGGTGCTGCCGGCCGGGTTCCGCGACCGGCTGAGAGCCCGCCGAGGGGTGGTGGTCCTGCCGCTGGGAGACGCGGCGATGGCACCCGGTCTTCGGCTGGCGCGGGAGTTGGCCACGCGCGGCATCGCGGTTCACACCGAGGTCACGGGCCGATCGCTCAAGGCCGGCCTCAAGTGGGCGTCCAAGATCGGGGCGGCGGCCGCGCTCATCCTGGGTGACAGCGAGCTGGCGTCGGGTGAGGTCGTGCTCCGCGACCTCGATCGGGGCGAGCAGGAGTCCGTGCCGGTAGCGGACGTGGCCGATCGACTGGCGCGGCTCGAAACCCTGCGCTACCCGTCGTCCGGGCGGGATGAGGGGGACTGACGGTGAACGAAGATCACAGGAAATCGGCCTGGCAAAGACCGTGGTGCGGCCGGCTGGATCGATCGGACCTCGGATCGGTGGTGGAGCTCGTGGGATGGGTGCGAAGGCGGCGCGACCTGGGAGGCCTGGCATTCGTCGACCTTCGGGACCGTACGGGAGTCGTGCAGCTGGTGTTCGAGGACACGATGGTGGCCGAAGGGGAGCGGTTGTCGACTGAAGACGTGATCGCAATCCGTGGAACCGTGCGTCAACGAGCCGACGGCCAGGCCAACCCTGAGATGGCGACCGGCGAGGTGGAGGTGGCGGTGGCCGCGATGGACGTGCTGAGCCAGGCCGAGACGCCCCCGTTCGTCCTCGAGGACAATACGAATGCATCCGAGGAGCTCCGGCTGAAACACCGGGCGCTCGATCTCAGACGACCGGTGATGACGGAGGGTCTGGTGCTCCGGCACCGGCTGGTCAGCGCGATCCGCCGTTTCTTCGACGACATGCAGTTCGTCGATGTGGAGACTCCGATCCTGACTCGTTCGACGCCGGAGGGTGCCCGAGATTTTCTGGTTCCGTCGCGGTTGCACCGGGGCTCTTTTTACGCCCTGCCGCAGTCGCCGCAGCTGTTCAAGCAGTTGCTTCAGGTCGCTGGACTCGGCCGATACGTGCAGATCGCGCGTTGCTTCCGGGACGAGGACCTGCGGGCCGATCGGCAGCCGGAGTTCACCCAGATCGACGTCGAGGCATCGTTCGTCGACGAAGAGGACATCTTCGAGCTGATCGAGGCGCTCTTCGCCAGGGTCTTCCCGATCGTGGGGATCGAGCCGCCGGTGAGGTTCCCGAGAATCTCCTACCGCGATGCCTTGGAGCGGTTCGGCACGGATCGTCCGGACACCAGGTTCGGCCTCGAGCTGGTCGAGCTCGGCGCCGAGTGCGACGGCTGCGGCTTTGTGGTGCTGGAGGAGGCGGCCGCACGCGGCCGCGTCAAGGGCATCGTGGTGCCGGGCGGCACCGAGCTGTCGCGCAAGCGGTTGGATGAGCTCGGAGAGGTTGTCAAGCCCTATGGAGCTGCCGGTCTGCTGTGGTTCAAGCGGACCCCGGACGGGGATGCGTCACCGGTCAAGAAGGCCCTCGGCGAGGCCGGTATGGCCCGATTCCTCGACGCCGCGGGCGCCTCACCGGGAGATCTGCTCCTGGTGGTGGGTGGCGACGAGGGGGTGGTGTTCCCCGCGCTCGGCGCGTTGCGGCTGCAGCTGGGACGGGATCGCGCCTTGATCCCCGAGGATCGGCACGACTTTCTGTGGGTCACCGATTTTCCGCTGCTCGAGTGGAGCGAAGAGGATGGGCGGTTCTACGCCATGCACCATCCGTTCACGGCGCCGCTGGTGACCGACGTGGAGCTGCTCGAGACCGACGCGGGCAGCGTTCGCGCCCGCGCCTACGACGTCGTGATGGACGGTGTCGAGCTCGGGGGCGGTTCGATCCGGATCCATGACGGACGGCTTCAGCGGCGGATGTTCCGGCTGCTCGGGATCGACGACGACGAGGCGAACGAGCGGTTCGGCTTCCTGCTCGAAGCGTTTCGCTATGGCGTGCCGCCGCACGGCGGCATTGCAATCGGTCTCGATCGGATGGTCATGTTGATGGCCGGTCGCGAATCGATTCGGGACGTCATCGCCTTCCCCAAAACCACCTCGAGCTCCTGCCTGACGACCGACGCCCCGTCGACGGTGGATATTGGGCAGTTGCGGGATCTTGGTCTCGACGTCCGGAAGTAGTCGACCGACGATCCGACCTGCACTTCTCAGCGAGCGTCTGCTGCGGGCTCACCAGAATATCTCACCGTCGGCCCGGCTGTTCGGTACGATTGATGTGTATGGCCGACGGCTCGGCTGATCAAGCCCAGGAACTGGAGTGTTCCGCAAGCTTCCTCGCGGCTGTTCGAGAGTGGCAGCTGTGGGTCGTCTTGGGATCTGTCGGGTTGCTGCTCGCTCCGGTGCTGTCGGGCGGTGGCACGCTCTTCTTCCGTGACCTCTACCGTCAGTACATCGGGACCGCGCGCCTGCTGGGTGGATCCCAGCACGTAGGGTGGCTGTGGGACCCGCTGCTCCACGGTGGCGAGCCGTTGCTCGGCAATCCGAACCGGGCGCTGCTGTACCCGACCCGTGTGCTGTACCTGGTGCTCGATCCGGTCACCGCACTCAACTGGGAGATCGCCCTGCACGTCGCCCTCGCCGCGGCAGCTGGTTACCTCGCGGCGCGCGCCTTTGCGTTGCGGCGGGAGCCGGCGATGGTGGTCGGCGTGGTGTACGCGTTCGCGGGGGTGCCGCTGTCGCTCACCAACCACCTGTTGCGTGTCCTGGCGTACCCGTGGATGGCGGTGGCCCTGATCGCCGGTCATCGCTGGCGAACAGCGCCCGCACGATCCGGATGGTTCGTCGTGCTGGTGGCTGCCCTCATGGTGCAGTGTTTGAGCGGCACCGTCGAGACCGCGATCTGCAGCGGGATTTTGGTAGTCGGCTGGGAACTGTCAGGCCCGGGTCGGCTCTCGATAAGGTGCCGACACGCGCTGAAGGTGGCCGGAGCGTGCCTGCTCGGAGTCGCGGCCGCTGGCGTCCAGGTCATCCCTGCGGCGGCAACGGTGGCCCGATCGATGAGACCCCTGACCGCCGAGCCGACCTTTCTGCTCGCCTGGTCGGTCCATCCCGGCCGTCTCCTCGAGCTGTGGTTCCCGGGGATGTTGGGACCGGTCGACACGGCGACGCCAGCGACGAGCTACTGGGGCGCCCCGTTGGTGGACTTCGGCTTCCCCTACCTGCTCAGCCTGTACCTCGGGATGGCCACGACGGTGCTGGCGACCGGCGCCCTGGTCGGACGAGGGCATTATCCGCTGACCCGGCGTCGTCGTTGGATGCTGGCCGCCGCCGTTTCGGCGGGCGTGGTCGCCTCGCTGGGTCGCCACGTTCCTGGGATGAGCGTGCTCGTGGAGGCCCTGGGACCGCTCGCTTTGGTCCGGTTTCCGGTCAAGGCCCTGCTCTTGGCCGCGCTGCCGGTCGCGGTGCTGGTCGGGAGCGGCGTCCACTGGATCATGGCCGCCACGACCGACCAACGGAGGGTCGTTCGGACGGTGGCTGGATGCGCCGTTGCTCTGGCCGCTGCGGCGTTCCTCTTGTGGTTGATGGTCGGATTCTGGGACGGCTTCCGGCACCGGGCGTTGGAGCTGCTGTTCGCGCGCGCGGACCCGACGGTGACTGCCGGGGTCTGCCGTTCGCTGTTGCATGGGGCAATGACTGTGGGCGCGATCGCACTGGTTGTTGCGCTCGCGCGGTGGGTCCGACCGGCATGGCTCGGTTTTGTGCTGGCGGCAGTCGTCACCGTGGATTTGGCGCTGGCGGGACTGGCTGTCCTGCCGACCGCACCCCGCACGCTGCTCGCGGACGATCCACCGCTGACGGATCAGCTGAGGTCCCATCTCGGGGGCGGGCGTCTGTTCCGGGACCTGGACCCGGCAGTGGTCCATCCGCGGCTTGCGGCCGACACGGCCGCCGCTGCCGCGGACTGGTGGATCTCGGTGCTGGATGGCGTGCAGGCGGCCAACTACGGAATTCCGATGGTGTTCCACGACGACGATGCGGTCGTGGCCGATCGACGCATCGTGATGCTCACCCAGGGCGTTCGGCAGGCGCCGTGGGCGCGGCGGATGGGACCACTTTCGGCAGCCGGAGTCAGCCTGGTGATGACCCCGGACGAGCCGCCGATCGAGGGCCTCGATCATGTGCTCGAGGTGGTGACAGGGAGTGATCCGGGGTACCACCTGTACCGCAACCCGACCGCCGGTGCGGGCGTGTGGTGGGTGGCGCGTGCGGTCGCGGTCCCGTCGGCTGCAGAGGCGCTCGCCACCGTGACGAAGGAGGGGTTCGATCCTCGGGGAGAGGTGGTGGTCGAGGACACTCCCGAGGGGCCCTCGGATCGGGGGTGGCTGCCCGCGTGGGCCACGCTCGAGCAGCGGATCGACGAGTTCGACGTGACGGTGCCGGCGGCAGGTCACGTGGTCTTCTCAGAGGCCTGGAGTCCGGGCTGGTGGGTCGAGGTGGATGGCCGTGAGGTGCCGCTGCTGCGCGCCAATTACGCTTTCGCGGCGGTCGCGATCGACGGCGGCCGCCATCGGGTTCGTCGCGCGTACCGCCCGCCGGAGGTTACCCTCGGCCTGTGGCTCACCACGGCAGCGTTGTGTCTGGTGGTCGTCGTGGTCGTCGCCGAGGTCAAGCCACCTCGTCTATCTCGCGATGGGAGCCGGTGAGAAGTGCGGGCTAGTCGGGCGATTCGTCGGCGAGCTTCAGCTCACCGCGTTCCACCGCGGCGAGGAGTTCGGCGGCCGCCTCTGCATGCTCGGCCGCGACCATGATCTGGACCTCGCCGAGGCCGTCCAGAACGAAGCCGTGAGTCTTGCGGAGCGCCTCGCCCCGTGAGATGGATGGAATACCGTGGGCCTCCAGGAAAATCCGCACCTGGGTTTCGTCGATTTCACCCTGGGCCGTGTAGACCGTGACCATCTGATCGTCCACCACGTCCTCCAGAAGCGCATCATACCCCGAGGCGGCGCCGCGAGGGTCTCCAGCGGGCCCGTCCCTGTCGTGCGAACGCCGTCGAACGGGACGTCACCGCGACGGAACTGTCTCTGTTGACAGAACCTGCACCCCGTTGCTAAGATCTCCCTTCGCTCTTTGAGGGCGGACGTTCTTTGTCAGTGCGAAAAGGGTCGAAGACGGGTCTCGAAGTGCCCACGCGAGGGCCACCCGTCAGTAGCCACAGGCGCGTAGCTCAGATGGTTAGAGTGCTACCTTGACACGGTAGAGGTCCGCGGTTCGATTCCGCGCGCGCCTACCATCAATCGGTACGCGCAGGCGCGTAGCTCAGCTGGTTAGAGCGCATCCCTCACACGGATGAGGTCCGCGGTTCGAGTCCGCGCGCGCCTACCACCGATTGGCTGGCAACCGACCCTCGTGGTCGGTTTTTTTGTTGGATTTGCGGAGCGCAACGATGGAGCAAACAGTCCAGGTCACCTTGCCGGACGGCAGCAACCGGGAGTATTCGCGCGGCACGACGGTGCTCGAGGTGGCACAGTCGATCGGGCCGCGCCTGGCCCGTGACACCGTGGCCGGCCTCGTCGACGGTCGGTTGGTGGACCTGCGTACCGCGCTCGAGGGCGACGTCGAGCTGCGCATCGTGACCGTCAAGGACCCCGAGAGTGGTGACGTCATCCGACACTCCGCCGAGCACGTGTTGGCGGATGCCGTGAAGCGACTGTGGCCGGGCACACCGATCGACGCCGGACGCCAGGACCACTCGGAGAAGTACCAGTACGACTTTCGCTTTCCGCGGCCGTTCACTCCCGAGGATTTCCCGCTGATCGAACAGGAGATGGCGCGGATCATCGCGGAGGACCTCGAGTTTGAACGCATCGAGGTGGACCGGGGCGGGGCCCGCGAGATCATGCGGGAACGCGACGAGGACATCAAGCTGATCCGACTGGACGACATTGCCGAGGGCGAGACCATCACCCTGTACCGCAGCGGCGACTTCGTCGATCTGTGCCGCGGCCCGCACCTGCAGCGGACCTCGCAGATCGGTGCGGTGCGCCTGCTCGAGAGCTCCGGCGCCTACTTCAAGGGCGACGAGCGCAACGAGATGTTGCAGCGCATCTACGGTACGGCGTTCGCGTCGCAGCAGGAGCTCGACGCCTACTTCGAGCGCCTCGAGGAGGCGCGGAGGCGCGATCACCGGCGGCTGGGCCGCGAGCTCGATCTGTTCTCGTTCCGGGCGGAGGCGCCGGCGAGCCCGTTCTTCCACCCGCGTGGCACGATCGTCTACAACGCGCTGGTCGAGCTTATGCGTGAGAAGTACGTGCAGTTCGGCCATCAAGAGGTGATCACGCCGCAGATCTTCGACGTCGAGCTGTGGCGGCGTTCGGGGCATTACGAGGCCTATCGGGACGACATGTTCTTCGCCGACGGCTACGACGAGGTCGAGTCGCGCTCGGGCAGCGTCAAGCCGATGAACTGCCCGGGCCATTGCCTCCTGTACGCGGGAAGTGGTCACTCGTACCGCGACCTGCCCGTTCGCTTCGCCGACTTCGGTCGGCTGCACCGCTACGAACGTTCCGGTGTCGTGGCTGGACTCACCCGGGTGCGCACGTTCTCCCAGGACGATGCCCACATCTTCTGCACGCCCGAGCAGATCGAGAGCGAGGTGAGCGCGCTGTTCAGGTTCGTGTTCGAGATCTACGATCTGTTTGGATTCTCGGACGTGAAGATCCGGCTCGCGACCCGGCCGGAGAAGGCGATCGGCGAACCCGAGGTGTGGCGACACGCCGAGCAGGTGCTCGAGGCTTGTCTCGCCGCCCGCGAGGGTGCGGACTACACGATCGATGCCGGGGGCGGCTCGTTCTACGGCCCCAAGATCGACTTCGACGTGCACGACGCTCTCGGACGCGCCTGGCAGCTGGCGACCATCCAGCTCGACTTCCAGATGCCTGAGCGCTTCGATCTGACCTACGTGGACTCGGACGGGGTCGAGAAGCGGCCAGTGATGATCCACCGCGCCATCCTGGGCTCGATCGAAAGGTTCATCGGGGTGATGATCGAGCATTTCGCCGGAGACCTGCCGCCGTGGTTGGCCCCGGAACAGGTGAGGGTGTTGCCGATCACCGATGCATTCAACGAGTACGCGGCGACCGTAGTGGCCGAGTTGCGGCAACGCGGCCTCCGGGCCGACGTCGACACTCGGTCGGAGAAGCTCGGGTACAAGATCCGCGACGGCGAAACCATGAAGATACCCTACCAGTTGGTGGTCGGCCAGCGTGAGGCGGACGAGGGAACCGTCGCGCTGCGTCTGCGGCACCGTCGCGACGAGGGATCGCAGCCGCTCGCCGAGGTGGTCGAGCGGATCGCCAACACAGTTCAGCAACGCTCCCTGGAACCGTGAGTAAAGGAGTCACGTCCATGCCGAAACTGAAGACCCATCGTGGCGCCGCCAAGCGGATCAAACAGACCGCCAGCGGCAAGCTCAAGAGGCGGCGGGCCTACCACTCGCACATCCTCGAGAAGAAGTCGACCAAGCGGAAGCGCCGACTTCGGTCGGGGACGACAGTCGCCGCAACCGATGCCAAGGTTGTGCGGCGGATGCTGGCAGGCGGTCGGTAGGGAGGAAATATGCGAGTTACACGATCGACCCATCGCAAGGATCGTCGCAAGAAGATTCTCAACCTCGCGGAGGGGTACTGGGGTGGCAAATCTCGCCAGCACCGGACCGCGAAGTTGCAGGTGGAGAAGTCGCTGCAGTACGCCTACCGCGACCGCAAGCAACGAAAGCGACAGTTCCGCCGACTGTGGATCACCAGGATCAACGCCGCGGCTCGTCAGAACGGAACGACGTACAGCGCACTCATCTCCGGGCTGAAGAACGCCGGATGCGACCTCGACAGGAAGGTGCTCGCGGACCTCGCCGTCCACGACCCGAAGGCGTTCTCCGAGTTGGTGGAGCTCGCCAAGGGACCCGCGTCCTGAGGACCCCGTGAGCAGGCTCGACGAGGTCCGATCGGCCTTCCTGGCCGAGCTCGACCGGGCGGCCGGAGACCCCGAGGCGGTCGAACGCGTGCGCATCGCGTACGCCGGCCGCCGGTCGGGTGTGCTCGGTGAACTGACGGCGGCCCTGCGGGATCTTCCTCCCGAGGAGAAGCGGGAGTACGGCCGGGCGTTGAACGAGCTCAAGGGGCTGATCTCCGACAGGCTGGAGCGGGCCAAACGGTCGGCGGCGACCGCGTCCGAGGCTGAAGCTGGACCGATCGTCGACGTCACCCTGCCCGGCCGCCGTCCGGCTCGGGGAGCCGAGCACCCGGTGCACCTGGTGCGACGGCGGATCGAGGAGATCTTCCTGCGCATGGGCTACGACGTCGAGGACGGTCCCGAGGTGGAGGATGACTGGCACAACTTCGAGGCCCTGAACATCCCACCGGACCATCCCGCGCGCGACGATCAGGACACCTTCTACCTGCCCGGTGGCTGGTTGCTGCGTACGCACACCTCGCCGGTTCAGGCCCGGGTGATGGAACGAACCGCGCCGCCGATTCGGATCATTGTCCCCGGTCGGGTCTATCGTCGCGACTCCGATCTCCGGCACTCGCCCATGTTTCATCAGCTCGAAGGTCTGCTGGTGGGCGAGGGAATCACATTTGCAAACCTCAAGGCGACCCTCGAGGCTTTTCTCCACGAGCTGTTCGCCGACGACGTGGAAGTCCGGCTCCGCCCGGGCTACTTCCCCTTCACCGAGCCGTCCGCCGAGGTGGACATCAGCTGCATCTTCTGTGGCGGCGACGGCTGCGGGGTGTGCTCGGGGTCAGGCTGGATCGAGATTCTCGGATCAGGGATGGTCGATCCACGGGTCTTCGAAGCGGTCGGAGTGGATCCGGACAGGTATACGGGTTTCGCATTCGGCCTCGGAATCGACCGGGTCGCGATGCTCATCTACGGCATCCCGGATCTTCGCCAGATGTTCGACGGCGATCAGAGATTGACGAGGCAGTTCGCATGAGGTTCGACGTCGATTGGCTGGGCGACCATCTCGAGAGCGCGTCGGACCTCGACACGCTCGCCGAGCGGCTGACGGCGTGCGGCTGTCTGGTCGAGCTTCGCGACCGGGTCGATGACACCGAGGTATGGGATGTGGAGGTCACCACCAACCGCCCGGACGTCATGAACCACCGCGGGCTCGCCCGTGAAGCCGCAGTCGCCACCGGGGTTGCGCTGAGGCAGATCGAGCTCGACCTGGAGGAGGGCGATGACCCCGCGGCCGATCTCGCCGCGGTGGACATTGTCGATCCCGAGCTGTGCTCGAGGTACGTCGCGCGAGTCGTGCGCGGCGTCAAGATCGTCGAGTCGCCGGCGTGGCTCCAGCGACGGCTCGAGCGGTGCGGCATTCGGCCGATCAACGCTGTGGTGGACGCTACAAACTATGTACTGTTGGATCTCGGTCAGCCGCTGCACGCCTTCGACCTGAAGCTGTTGAGGGACAGACGCATCATCGTGCGACGGGCGGCGGACGGCGAAACCCTCGTCACGTTGGATGAGGTCGAGCGCGCGCTGACGCCGGAGGATCTCGTCATCGCAGATGCCGAGCGAGCGGTGGCGCTGGCCGGGATCATGGGTGGCGATAGCACCGAGATCGGCCGGAGCACGACGGACATCCTCATCGAGAGCGCCCACTTCGATGCGCTCACCGTGCGGCGCACCTCGCGTCGGCTCGGAATGCACACCGAGGCGTCGCACCGTTTCGAGCGGGGCAGCGATCCGGAGATGGCCGGCTTCGCGTGTGACGCGGCCGCGGCCTTGATCGCCCGGTTGACGGGTGGACGGGTCTGTCGCGGTCGGATCGACGCGTACCCTAGGCCCTGGATACCGACCACGCTGTCCCTCGACGTCGGCAGTTTGTCCGCCTTCGCGGGATTCGAGATTGTTGATCGAGACGCGGTGCGGATCCTCGACGGGCTCGGTTTCGAGCCGAGGCAACAGGGTCGGCTGGTGACGGTGACCACGCCGCCGCATCGGGTCGACGTGGAGCGGGTGCCCGACCTCTACGAAGAGGTGATGCGGCATGTCGGATACGGCGCGGTCCCGTCGGAGTTGCCGATCCTGCCGACGCCCCCCGGCGGTCGCAACCCGAACTGGCGCTTGGTGGACCGCGCGCGCGATGCCGCGGTTGCCGTTGGCCTCACCGAGATCATGACTTGGTCGTTTATCGATCCGGAGGACGACACCCTGTCGAATACGCTGCCACTGGTCGTGGGCGATGCAGCGGCTCTCGCCAACCCGCTCGCCGCGACCCAGTCAAACCTGCGGCGTTCGCTGGTGCCGGGGATGTTGTCCGCTGCGCGAGAGAACCTCAACTGGGGTGAACGATCGCTGGCGTTCTTCGAGCAGGGCAGGGTGTTCTGGTCCGAGGACGGCCAAGTCCGCGAGGGCGAGCGTCTCGGTGTGGTGATTTCAGGGCCGAGCGACGACGACACCCCGACGGGGTTTTCCGATCTCAAGGGGATCGTGGAGGCGATCCTGGATCGTTTGGCGTATCCCGAGGTTGAGTGGCGCAGAGGTGGGGGCCCCTGGTTGGCGGAAGCCGAAGGGGCACTGCTGGTCAGAGATGGTGGGCAGGTCGCGGGGTGTGCCGGCAGGTTGGGTCGGGGCCTCGGCGAGCGCTGGCAGCTGAAGCAGCCGACGTACGTGGCCGAGCTCGATCTCGGTGCGGCGCTGGCCCAGCCGCCGCTGCCGCGGTTCGTGCCGCTGCCGCGATTCCCGCCGGTGATGGCCGACATGACGGTTGAACACGACGTCGGTGTGACCTTCATGGAGTTGATGGATGTCGTACGGCGTCTCGCCGGGGAACGAGTGGAACAGGTGGAGTTGAGAGCCCGTTACACAGGTGACAATCTGGCACCGGACGCGGTGCGGACCACCTTGCGGCTGGTGTACCGCCACCCGGAGCGGTCGCTGACCCAGGAGGAGGTCAATCGAGATCAAAACCGCCTCCGCGAGCGGATGGCGGAACAGCTCGGAGTGAGGTTCGCCTGAGAGCGGCGGACGCGCTCCGGCCAACGAGGGAATCGGAGATGAAGATGGAGTCGGTACTCAAGAAGCTCGAGTCTCGGATCGAGGAATTTGTGGGCGCGTACGGCGCCACGACGGCCCGGGTCAGTGAACTCGAAGCCATGGTCAAGGACATGGATAAGCAGCTGTCCGACAACTCGGAGCTGGTGGAGAAGATCAAGTCTCTGGAAACGCAGCGCGACGAGTTGGGGCGGCGACTGGAGAAGGTTCTCGGCAGGATCGACGACGCCCTGGCCGATGCTGCCGAAGGCGGCGAGGACTAGAGGGCACAGGACCTGCCGTTCGAACCCGATACGGTATACTGAGTGTGGTCTGGAGGGACGATGACAACCGTTCGAGCCACTGTCGAAATCTTCGGACAGCGGCTTGGATTGCGTGCCGACGGGGACACGACGCGCCTGCAGGAGCTGGCGCAGTTCGTTGACTCGAGGATGCGAGAGGTTGCCGATCGAAGCTCCAGTGTGGACACGGTCAAGATCGCGGTCTTGACCGCGCTGAACATAGCGGACGAGCTCTTTCAAGAGCGCGAGTCGGATCAGGACACTCGGCAAAAACGGTTGGAAGAGCAGGCAGAACGTCTCGTATTGAAACTCGAAGAGGCCATGAATCCCGGTGAAGCCGGGGAGAAAACATAGAACTCGGAGGTCCCTACGCGGTTAGTGATGAGTAGAACTATCGTTGAACCAACACCTATTTGAAGGGCTGCCGGGTTCCTTCACCCTGATGCCTGCTCGCCGGCGGGAGATGGGTGGAGGATAGGCGCCCACCTGTGGTAGCGCAGGTTCAAATAGGCTTACTCACACGGCCGAAGCGGGGACCTCCACTTTCCTCGCCGAGACCTGCCTGACAATACAGCCGGTGGCCCTGATCGCTCCTTGACAGGGGGTGCACCGTGGAATTACTCATCGCCGCCATCGGCGTCTTGCTGGTGGCGTTGATCGGACTGGTGGCCGTGTGGGGTCTGTGGCGTCGCGCACGCGTTGCCTCGGCCCGGTTGGTCGCCAATGCCGAGAAGGAAGCGCAACAGGTCTTTGCCCGTGCCGAAATAGAAGGCCAGAGACTGCAGAAGGACGCGGAGATCCAGGTTCGTGAACGTCTGCTGGCAGCGCGAACCGAGTTCGAGCGGGAAACCCGTGAACATCGACTCCAGCTGTCGGGCACCGAACGGGAGTTGGAGATACGCGAGAACGAGCTCTCGGTCCGGCTCGAGTCACTGGACGATCGCGAGCAGACGTTGGCACAGGGCGAGGCCGATTTCGCCGATCGTGACGCCAAGCTCCGCGCCATGGAAGAGGAGCTGGAGCGGGCGACCGCCGAGCAGCGCGTGCGCCTCGAGCGGATTGCCGGCCTGACCGCTGATCAGGCGAAGGCAGAGCTGATGCGGGCGATGGAGAACGAAGCTCGCATAGACGCTGCCAGCGCAATGAAGCGGATCGAGGACGAGGCCAACGAGAAGGCCAAGGACAAGGCGCGGCGGGTGATCTCCATGGCTGTCCAGCGCATCGCCTCCGAGCACGTGGTCGAGAGTACCGTGTCCGTGGTCGACCTGCCTTCGGACGAGATGAAGGGACGGATCATCGGGCGCGAGGGTCGAAACATCCGAGCCTTCGAGCAGGCTACCGGGGTCGATCTGATCGTCGACGACACGCCGGAGGCCGTTATTCTTTCGTGCTTCGAACCGGTGCGCCGTGAAATCGCGCGGCTGGCCCTCGGTGCGCTGATCCAGGACGGCCGTATCCACCCGGGTCGGATCGAGGAGCTGGTGGCCAAGATCCAGGCCGAGATGGAGGAAAAGCTCGTCGCCGACGGCGAGGCGGCCGCGCTCGAGGCCGGCATACCGGATCTCCATCCGGAGCTCCACAAGCTGCTGGGCCGGCTGCAGTTTCGGTCATCGTTCGGCCAGAACGCATTGAAACACTCGTTGGAGGTGTCGTGGTTGGCACACCACATGGCGGCGGAGCTCGGCGCCGACGCCGCGGTTGCCAAGCGGGCCGGCCTGCTGCACGACCTCGGCAAGGCGGTGGATCGCGAAATGGATGGGACCCACCTCGAACTGGGCCGCGAGCTGTTGCGCAAGCACGGCGAGAGCGATGTGGTGATCCACGCGATGGAGTGTCACCACGGGGACTACGATCCGCACTCGGTGGAGGCGGTTCTGGTGACGGCGGCCGATGCGCTGTCGGCGGCGCGGCCGGGGGCACGGCGTGAAATCCTGGAGAACTACATCAAACGGCTGGAAAAGCTCGAGAGCATGGCCACCGAGTTCAAGGGAGTCGGCAAGGCGTACGCGATCCAGGCGGGCCGGGAGCTGCGCGTCGTGGTGGAATCCGACCGGGTCTCCGACGAGGAGGCACTGTGGTTGGCGAGGGACGTGGCGAAGAAGGTGGAGAGTGAGCTCACCTATCCGGGACAAATCAAGGTCACGGTGATCCGCGAGACCCGCGCGGTCGAGTACGCCCGGTGATCCGAATCCTGTTTATTGGAGACATCGTGGGCGGGGGTGGCCGACGCGCCTGCGCCGCCCACGTCGAGTCGATGGTCGACCGGGAACGGGTCGATTTCGTGATCGCGAACGTGGAAAACGCGGCCGGCGGTTTCGGCCTCACGGCCAAGGTCCTGGAAGAGCTCGAGCGGCTGCCCGTCGATGTGTGGACCACGGGGAATCACGTCTGGGACAAGAAAGAGGGCGTGCCGCTGCTGGACGCACACCCCGCGCTGCTGCGTCCCGCCAATTATCCGGCGGGCAACCCGGGTCGTGGATGGTGTGTCGCGGAGACAGCGGCCGGCATCCCGGTGGCGGTGCTCAACCTCCAAGGGCAGGTGTTCATGGCCCCGATCGACAATCCTTTCCGCACTGCCGATGCCGCCCTGGCGGAGATCGCGGACCGCCATCCGGAGGTGGAGCTGGTGGTGGTCGACATGCACGCCGAGGCGACCTCGGAGAAGCAGGCGATGGGCTGGTACCTCGATGGCCGGGTGACGGCGGTGCTCGGCACCCACACCCATGTGCCGACGGCCGACGAGCGCGTCCTGCCAGCAGGTACCGCGTTCCAGACCGACGTCGGTATGACCGGTCCGTACGAGTCGGTCATCGGCATGCGGGCGGACAAGGTCCTGGAGCGGTTCCTGTTCAACACGCCGCGTCCGTTCGAGCCTGCCAAGCGAGACCTCCAGCTGCGTGGCGCGCTGGTCGAGGCCGACGAGACGACCGGTCGCGCCGCCTCCATCAAACGCATCCGCGTCGATGGGCCGTAACCAGTATCGCCCTCTCAGGGTTGGAATCAGACAATCGAATAACCCTGAGTCCCTCGAGTCTGGTTGAACCACAGAGGCACAGAGGAAATCAGATGAGTGGGCGATCGGTAACCCGGCGTCCTCGATCTTCATGGAACGCCGGGATACGAAGTACAAGGTAAGACAACACCTCTGTGTCTCTGCGCCTCTGTGGTTCTATCTGGAGGGTGGGGCGGGTTGCGCTTCAGGATTCTGGGTGAGTGCGTCCTCAGGTGACCCGTCGGCCGTCGCGGACGACGACCTCGCCGTTCTTGACGACGTGACGCACAGGGTTGACCCCGTAGTGGTAGACCACGTGGTGATACGTCGGGGCGTCGAGCACGATGAGATCGGCGCGCTTGCCGACCTCGATCGAGCCGACCTCGGAGGCCCGCCCGAGCGCGGCCGCCGCATTGAGGGTGGCGGCGGTCAGCGCCTGTTCGACCGTCAGGCCCATCTGAAGACACGCCAGCGTGAGGATCGTCGGCATCGACTCGGTCGGCGACGAGCCCGGGTTGCAGTCGGTGGCCAGGGCGACGGCGCATCCCTCCTCGATCATCCGCAGTGCCGGGGCATAGGAGGAGCGGAGAAAGAACGACGTGCCGGGGAGCAGCACGGCGACGGTGTCGGATGCGGCCAGGGCCCGGATCCCCTCGTCGGTCACGAAAACCAGGTGATCGGCGCTCAGCGCGTCGAGGGAGACCGCCAGCTGTGCTCCGCCGAGTGGAGTCAGCTCGTCCGCGTGGAGATGGATACGCCAGCCGTGTCGGGGAGCGTCGACGAGCATCCGTCGAGTCTGGTCGAGATCGAATACACCCTCCTCGCAGAACACGTCGACCGCCCTTGCGAGACCGCGTCGGGCGATCTCCGGGTGGATGTGATCGATGACGAGTCGTACGTATTCGTCAGGTTGGTCGCGATGCTCCGGTGGGACTTCGTGGGCCGCCAGACACGTGGGGTGGAGATCGATCGGGTGCAACCGCTGGAGTTCTGCGATCACCTCGAGCATGCGAATTTCGGTCTCGAGGTCCAGACCGTAACCGGACTTGGCCTCGATGGTGGTCGTGCCGTGTTCCACGAACTCGTCGAGGCGCTCGGTCGCGCCGGCGAGCAGGTCCTCCCGCGAGGCGGCTCGGGTGGCGCGGACCGAGGCGTTGATGCCGCCGCCGGAGCGAGCGATCTCCATGTAGGACTCACCGCGCAGTCGACGGTTGAACTCTTGCTCGCGCGATCCCGCCCACACCGGGTGGGTGTGAGGGTCGACGAGACCCGGGAGGATGCAGCCGTTGGCCGCGTCGAGCACCTTATCGGGCGGCTCGAAGGAACGGTCATGCTCCGACTCGTCGCCGACAAAGGTGATGACGCCCCCTTCGCTGCGGACCACCGCACGGGACAAGACGTGCAGCTCCCCCAGCCGGTCGCCGCGCCGCGCGCTCGCGCCGGTCGGGGTGGCGACCTCATGGCCGCCGCGGACGAGCAGGCTCATCCCTGGCTCTCCGATGTTGCGTCAGTGTGGGCCTGGAGGACTGCGAGCTGCGGCGCCGCGGGCTCCTTCTGCTCTCGGCTCTGGTCGTCGCGGACCACCCCCTCGAGAAGCTGTACGATGCGCATCAACTCGGCGCGTGCCTCGCGGCGGCGGGTGCGGAGCTCTGCAATGTGGACCTCGATGTTCTGTGCTCTGCCGTGGGCCTCGCGCAGCAGTCGCTCCGCGAGCGTCTGACCCTCGTCGACGATTTGCTGACCCTGCGACCGCGCAGTTTCGAGGGTGCTCTCGGCGCTGCGCTGGGCGGCGACCAACGCCTCCTGGAGCGCGGACTCCCGCTCCTTGAACTCAGCCAGTTGCTGCTGGAGTCGGTGGAGCTGCTGTTTGAGCTCGCCGCGTTCACGGTTCAACGATTCCATGGCAGAGGCGATCTGAGACAGGAACTCGTGTACCTCGAAGGGAGCGTACCCCCGCACACGCCTGCTGAACTGTTTGCCCAAGATGTCCAGCGCGGTCAGTTCCGACATGACGCCCTCCCTTTCAAATATCCATTATCGCACGTGTTACGCGGATTGGGTGTGATGTGGATCGAAGTCGATCCGGTTTATACTCAGAGCGCAGGTCGCGGGGAGGTGGTCGAGGAGTGCCAGACGTTCAACTGAAAGTCCACGAGCTGAGCAAGACCTTCGACCCGGGACTGTTCGAGGCGCGAGTCGAGGTGCTGAAGGGTCTCAGCTTCGAGGTCGCGAGAGGCGAGATCTTCGGGTTTCTCGGGCCCAACGGAGCCGGCAAAACGACGACAATCAAGGCGATCACCGGCCTCGTGTTTCCCGACCAAGGGACCATTACCGTGTGTGGCCGACCCCACACCGATCTCGATGCCAAGCGCAGCATCGGCTTCATGCCCGAAAGCCCATACGTCTACAACCATCTGACGGGAAGGGAGTTCCTGCGGTTCGCGGCCGAGCTCCTGGCGCTGGAGCGGGGCCTCATCGAAGAACGCATCCAACAGGTGTTGGAAATGGTATCGATGGCCTTGGCCGCCGATCGCCCCATGCGGACCTTCAGCAAGGGCATGTTGCAGCGGATGGCCCTGGCCCAGGCGTTGTTGGGCGAGCCGGAGCTGCTGATCCTCGACGAGCCGATGAGCGGCCTCGACCCGGTGGGGCGAAGAGACGTGCGCGACATCATCCTCGAGCAGAGGGAACGCGGCACCACGGTCTTCTTCTCGAGCCACATCATTCCCGACGTGGAGACCATCTGCGATCGCGTTGCCATCGTGGTGGACGGGACGGTGCGCGCGATCGGTACGGTCCGTGAGCTGATGGCTCGCGAGGTGGAGGCGTATGAGCTGGCTTTTGTCGGCGTCGACCCCGAGCGGTTGACGACGCAGGTGTTGGCGTTCCACGCCGGCCGCGACGCCTCGTGGGTGCGCGTCGCGACCGAGCATCGGGACGAGCTGATCACCGAGTTGGCGTCCTCGGGTGCGCGCCTGGTGAGCCTGACGCCCGTGCGCAGCTCACTCGAGGACTTTCTGCTCCACCACTTTCGGGGGGGGGCCACGTGAGAGCCGTCCTGGCTGTCGCGGCCAACACGTTTCGCGAGGCGATCCGCGATCGTGTGTTGTACCTGTTCCTTGGCTTCGCTGTCCTGCTAATGATTTCCAGCAAGCTCTTCGGCATGCTGACCGTCGGCGACGAGGGCAAGGTCATCAAGGATCTCGGTCTGGCCGGGATCCAGTTCTTCTCGATGTTGATCGCTGTCATGATGAGCGTGTTGCTGATCAGTCGTGAGGTCGAAAGTCGCACCGTCTTCAACATTCTGGCCAAGCCGGTTCGACGTTGGCAGTTCCTGATCGGCAAGTATCTCGGGCTGTTGATGACGGTCGCGGTGAATCTCGGGCTCATGGTCTGCTTGCTGGTGGCGGTCGTGTGGATCTACCAGCGCGAGTTCGACCCGGGGTTGCTGCTGGCCGGCGCCATGACCATGCTCGAGATGGCGCTGCTGACGGCGTTCGCCACCCTGTTTTCCGTGCTGACCAAGCCGATCCTGGGTTCGGTGTTCACGCTCGCGGTGTTCGTGATCGGCCATGTGTCGGAGGACATCTGGCTGCTGACCAAGCACCTCAAGGCGGCGGGCACGCGTCCCCTGATTGCCGCGGTGTACTACGTGCTCCCCAACCTGGAGCGGTTCAACTTCAAGACCGAGGTGGTCCATGACCTGGCGATTCCCTTGCCCGCGGTCTGCTGGGCGGTCGTCTATGGCCTCGCATACACCTCGCTGGTGCTGCTCCTGGCCTGCCTCAGGTTCGGACGCAGGGACCTGGTATGAGAAGAATCCTCGGCACGCTCGTGGCCGTGGCCGTGCTGCTCGCGATCGCCGTTGTCAGCGAGATCAACCTCCGCGCCGTCGATCGGGCCGATCCGCTCGGCCGTCGACTGCTCTACCTGCCGAGCCACGAGATGCTCCAGCTGGCGAGCCTCGGCAACGACGGTCTGATGGCCGATCTGCTCTTCCTGTGGTCGATCCAGTATTACTCGACGTACCGGCCGGAGGAGAAGTTCCTCTACCTGGACACGGTGTACAACCTGATCACCGATCTCGATCCGCTCTACTTCGACGCCTATCGCGTCGGTGCGCTGATCATGATGCTGGATCGGTACGCCAACCCGAAGGTCCAGAAGAAGGCGATCGAACGCCTCTTCGACAAGGGTCTGGCGAACATGCCGGACGACTGGTATCTGGCGGAGGTCGCGGCGTGGGACGCGTACCTCCAGATGAAAGACCCCAAGTTGGCACTCAAGTATGCCCGGATCGGATCCCAACGCCCGGGAGCACCTCACCGTCTGAAGCGTGTCTACGGTCGGTGGAGTGAACAAGAGCAGCAGTGGACCACCGACGACTCGATAACCTACTGGGAGGAGGTGCTGGCCGAGGCCACCCGGTGGCGAGAGGTCGTCCTGAGCAAGATCCACCTGTACGACGCGTACGCGAGGCGGGACGCCACCGTGCTTGACCCGATGCTTGCCGATTACCGTGCGAAATCTGGTCGGTGCGCGGAGGACTGGCAGGAGCTGATCGATCTGGGCTGGCTCGACGCGGTGCCGCTCGACTACGTCGGCAACCGGTACGTAATCGACGGGCAAAGGTGCGCGATGCAACCCCACAAACGGATTCGCTGGGAGCGTTGACGTGGTCCGGGCCTGTTGACGGGGCTCGGGGTCCCCACGTTCCCGTTCCCCTTTCCGTACCCGAACGGCGTCCCCGAGGCCCTGTAGAAGCTGCTCTGTGAATCCAGATGCAAAGATCGACCGAGACCTGTTCTCCCGGGAACGGGGACGGAGACGGAAACGGGCACGACAGAACGCCCGACATGACTCAAGGTGAGAGGTAGGACACGCTTTACTGCGTGGATGGCAGTGACAGCAGGAATTCGGACAGAGCCAGCGCCCGACGGTTGTCCGGCTGATCCTCGAGAGCCCGCGCCAGCTCGGAAGCCACGGTCGGCCGCAGGCCCGGATCGGTGGCCAGGCGGCGTTCGAGATGCTCCAGGTCGTCGGGGCGGATCACCCGGTACTCGTAGCGGTCCAACAGGGCCGGGTCCGCAGCGGACCGCTTGGCGAGAACCATGGCGGTATCGTCCCAGTACAGCAACGCCCACTCGTTTGCCGCGAACCACAGCGCCGAAAAGCCTCGGGACTCCACGAACTCGCCGCTGGGGCTGACGACGCGGAACGGCTGGTTGTAGCGCAGTAACGCGGTGGTGACGCCGTACCGCTCGAGCATGGATTGCCAGCCGGCCTGGTCGCTCGTCTGGAACAGCCGGTAGATCTCGCTCAGCAGCGGTTCGTGGATCTCATTTCGGTCGTCGATGAAGACCTGACGGTCCGGGGAGTAGCGGTTGATCAGATAGCCTCCGAACCGGACGTCGTTGTACACCGGATCGGTGAGCAGTCCCTCCCGCTCCATGAAGTCGCAGGCACGGTGGGGGTAGAACGACTCCGAAAACGAGAACCCGAGGTGGTACCGCGGGGCAACCACCACCGACAGCGCGACGATCGCCACCACCGCGGCCGCAGCCGCAGTGGCGACGCCCGGCCGGTGCCGCCGACGGTCCGACGTCAGCCTGGCCAGAGCCGGTGCGACAGCTATCGGCAGCAGCGCAAAAAAGAGGCCCACGTTTCGCACGTAGCGGAGCGCGAGCAGGGAGCTGATCACGAAGAGCAACCACCTCGTCGGGTCACGCTCCCGTGCGGCGAGCACGAGCAGCCCCACAGCGAGGGCCACGAAGAGCGGCGGGACGTCGGCGGGCGACGGCGAGATCCACTCCGGGTTCGGGATCTGCGGCAGGCCGACCAGGTGAGCGACCTTGAACGGTACCGTGTACAACTTCCAGCCGTAGGGGTTGAGCAGCGGCGTGGCGGACGCCGCCACGAGGCCGAGGACGCCCGAGAGGAGCGATGGGGCGGCCTCCTGCGGAGTCAGTCGCGACCGCAGCCACTCGCCGACCAACAACACTGCGAGCAGGGGCGGGGCCACCAGCACGCCGGCGTGCAGGTTGGCGCCGAGCGCCATCAGGATCGCCAGCTTGAGCAACCAGTGGCGGTCATTCCTACGATCGAGAAAGATCCAAACGACCGATGGAACGATGAGCAGGGTGGCGAGCTCCGGTCGGAGGAAGAACCGAATCCGAGCGCCGTACAGACACAGCGCGGCGAGTATCAGCGCACCGGGGGGATCGAGACCTCCACGGCGTGCGAGCAGGAGCATCAGTACCGACAATGCCGCGACGAAGAGCGCACGCAGGACGACCAGTAGCGGTTCGCCCCCGATCCGGTGGGTCACCGCGGTCAGGGTCTGGAACAGCCACTCGTGGTCGATCCACTCGCGGCCCTCGGCGGTGAACGAGAACGTATCGCTGCGCGGCACCGCATGGTGATCGAGGACCCAGCGGCCGCTGGCCAGATGCCAGCCTATGCTGGTGTTGGTGATGTCGGACATGCCGACGATCAGACCGAGCGCAGCTGCGAGCAGGATTGCGGCGACCGACAACTTGATCGGGTAGGCCGGTCGGTTGGACCCGGTAAGGCCGGTCGTCTCAGTCGTCGTCCTGCTCCTCGCTGAGGACATAGCGATCCCACTCTTCCTCGAACGCGAGCGACCGTACGGATGTCATGCGATCGAGGAACACGATGCCGTCGAGGTGGTCGTGCTCGTGTTGGATGACGCGAGCGTGGAACGAGTCGGCCGTGAACGAAATCTGCTCGCCTTCGACCGACCGCGCCTTGACCTTGATGCGATGGTGGCGAGGTACCAGGCCACGAAGACCCGGGATGGAAAGGCAACCCTCCCAACCCTCCTCGGTCTCCTCGCCGATCGCGCGAAGCTCGGGATTGACGAGCACGTTGGGTGGGGTCTCGGCGTCGTCTCCGAGGGAGGGAACCCAGTAGGCGAACAGACGGAGCGGCTCCGCCACCTGTGGCGCGGCCAACCCCACCCCATCCGACGTCAACATCGTGTGCACGAGGTCTCGCGCAAAGTCTGCCAGGCGACCGGTGCCGAACCACTCGTCGGGGACCGATTCGGCGACGGAGCGGAGCATCGGATGGCCGAGCCGGACCACCTCGAGTGGTGGCACCGAGGAGGGATTTGTGGCTGGGATGCCCTGGGAGTCGCTCATCCGGACCTCCTGACGACGCCCCTTCAAACCGGAATCGTCGACCGCCTATTCCGGCCGCGGGAGGAATCGAGGAAGGTCCGCGGGGTCATTCGATGCCGTGTTCCGCCAACCAGCGTTCGGCCTCGATCGAGGCCATGCATCCCGTGCCCGCGGCGGTGATTGCCTGACGGTAGACGGAGTCCTGAACATCGCCACAGGCCCATACCCCCTCCACAGAGGTGCGTGCGGTCCCCGGAGTGGTGCGGATGTATCCGACCTCGTCGAGATCCAGTTGTCCGCGCACCACGTCGGTGTTGGGCAGGTGGCCGATGGCGAGGAAGACGCCCTGTGTTTCGACCACCCGCTCGTCGCCCGTGATCGTGTCCTCGAGCCGGACGCCGGTGACGCCGCCCTCTTTCGATCCGATGATCTCCTTGACGATCGAGTTCCACTCGAACGAGATCTTGGGGTTGTCGAGCGCGCGTTGCTGCATGATCTTGGAGGCACGGAGCTCTTCGCGGCGGTGAACCACGGTGACTCCAGAGGCGAACTTGGTCAGGAAGATCGCCTCTTCCATGGCGGAGTCACCACCGCCGACCACCACGATATCCTTGTCGCGGAAAAAGAAGCCATCGCACGTCGCGCATGCCGACACCCCGAATCCCATGAGTTCGTCTTCGGACGGTAGACCGAGCAGCCGGGCCGACGCGCCGGAAGCGATGATCAGCGCGTCGCAGGTCCAGTCACCGCCCTGCTCGGCGTGAACGACGAACGGTCGACGATCGAGTTCGACCCCGGTCACCTGATCGAACACACAGCGGGCGCCGAAGCGCTCGGCTTGCGCCTTGGTGCGCTGCATCAACTCGGGGCCCATGATGCCTTCCGGGAAGCCGGGGTAATTCTCGACCTCGGTCGTTATGGTGAGCTGTCCTCCGGGCTGCATGCCCTCGATCACGAGGGGCGCGAGATCGGCGCGTGCCGCATACAGGGCAGCCGTCAACCCGGCCGGACCGGACCCGATGATGAGGACTCTGACGTGCTTATCGCTCATCTGGAGCGCCTCCGTGCTGCTGCTGTCCGAGCCGCGCTCGCGAGGAGCGGCGGTCATGGAGATTATCCACGGAACAGCGGCTCAGGCAACCGCGCTGCGTTGACAGTGCGCGAGCCACCACAGTAGCGTGGAGGCGTGCCCGACGAACGGATGCCGGATGCGACCTCAAGTGCCGGAACGGTCCCGCTCGCCGAGATCGCGTTCATGTGGTTCGCGAGCCGGTTCGCACTGCTGATCACCGGCGTGTTGTCGAGCTACCTGCTGGCGTCGGGACTGAGTCTACAGACCGGCAACCTCGTCTTCCACGAGCCGACGGTGCGGGCACTCGAGATCTGGGCCCGTTGGGACGCCGAGTGGTACCTCCTGATCGCCGCCGAAGGGTATGACTCGAGTGACCACTTCGAGCGCTTCGCGGTCCCGTACGAGCGCGCGGCAACCGCCGGCTTCCTGCCACTGTACCCGCTGATGATCCGGACATTGGCGCCGGTCTTCGGTGGCGTGGGTGCGGGGGTCCTCATCTCCAATCTGGCATTGCTCGGTGCGCTGGTGCTGTTGTACCGGTTGGCGGCGGCCGAGGCCGAACCCGGGGCCGAGCGCGCCACCGGACTGGCCGCATGTGCCGCCCTACTGGTCTACCCGAGCAGTCTGTTTCTGTCGGCCGTGTATGCCGAGTCGCTGTTCCTGCTGCTCTCGTTGGCCACCTTCGCGGCCGCTGGACGCGGATCGTTCGCCGCCGCGGGCCTGACCGGAGGTCTGGCCGCGCTCACCCGGCCGTTCGGTGTGATGCTGGTGCTGCCGTTGCTGTGGGAGTGGTGGCGGGAGTGGCGGGAGCGCCGCGCAGCCGCGTGGGAGGCCGTGTGGGTGCTGCCGATACCGCTCGCCATGGGTGCCTACATGCTCTTCTGCGAAAGGATTTTCGGCGATCCGCTCGTGTTGCTCCACCGGCAGGCTCGCTGGCGAGGCGGCCTGTCCGGACCGTGGCAGGCTTTCGTGCGTTGGTGGGAGGCAGGGCCCACCGCACACGGCGCCCACGGGTCGACCTTCGAGCTCGTGGTGGCCGTGCTGGCGATCGCACTCGTGCCGTGGATGGTGCGACGGCTCCGTCCCTCGTACAGCCTGTACACTATCGCCGCCCTCCTGCTGGCCCTCGGGTCGACGCTGTGGTCGTTCTCGCGGCTGGCGCTCACGCTGTTCCCGTACTTCATCCTCGGCGGTGTCGCGTGGGGTGAGGGCCGACGGCGGCTGGCGCCGCTGTACCTCGTTCTGGGCACGACCCTGTCGGGCCTCCTGATCGCCCTGTTCGCCAACTGGTGGTGGGTGGGGTAGGTGAGGAGCTGCACGACCATTCCCATTGCAACCGACATCGGCAACGACGGCCACTGAAATGCAGGGCAACAGCTGTAGCCCGCGCCCCGCCTTTCAGTTGGCCGAGGGGCGGCCCCGTATCCGTATCCGTCTCCGTGCCCGAACGGGCTATCAGGATTCAGTGACGATTCGGATACGGAGACGGAGACGGGCACGGAGACGGGGGGAGCTTGAGCGGGTTCGGGCTTACATCGTGTCCCGCAGCGAGTCCTCACGATTGGGCTGTCTGGACGTTCGACGCGCCCGCCACCAGAGCGCAGCACGGTCCACGCCGGCGGCCAGCGGCAGCGCGGCGAGGATGACGAGTGGGAAGAGAAACCGATTCCCGAAGTGTGATGAGGACCAGAGCCGGTAAACCGAGAAGAACAGAAAGATCGCGATCGAGGTCCCGGCAACGTAGAGCGCGGCCCGACGATCGCGTCGCGCGAGTGCGGGCAGGCCCAACAGGGACAGGAGCGTGATGGGGCTCGTGAGGAGGAGACCGTGCTGTGAATCCAGCAGTTGGCCGCGGATTCCCTGCCAGATCGGCAGATCGAAGTCACCACGGTGGGTGTGGAGTTCCACCGAATCGGAGTGGATCACCGCGATCCTGTCGTACGACGTGGTCAGCGGCGATCCGAACAGATGAAGGTTCAGCAGGCCGCCGAGCGCGATCGCTGTCGCGAGGCCGGCGCCGAAGAACAGGAGTCGCGACCGCGTCTCGCGGTGGACCAGCAGTGGGACTCCTGGAACCGCGAGGAAGGCGGGGAACTTGGACAGGCCGGCGAAGCCCATGAGCAATCCCGCGATTGTCGCCAGCACGGGCGACGATTCCGGCTCCATTGTGAGAGTCAACAGGGCGGCGACCAGCAACAGGCTGATGAACAGGTCCGGCGAGAAATTCCACACGTAATGGGGGATGAAGGAGGCAATTCCGGTCGCTGCAACGGAGGTCGCGGCAGCGGCGGGTGATGCCCAACGTGTTGCGAGGCGATATGTCAGGAAGAGCAACAGCAGCAGCTGCGCAACGTTGAACAGGAGCGCGCCGGGCGCACCGAAGGTGATGATCACAGGTTGGGCCGCGAGCGCGAGCCAGATGGGGTGTTTGGGGACCAGCCGGCCCCGCCGGTCGAGGGCGACATCGGCCGAGTGCCGGGTGATGGGTGGCGGCAGCTGGTTTTCGATGTCGAGATCGCCGTCGGCCCACAGCGAGATCGCGGTGAAGTAGTAGTACTGGCAGTCGCCCCTGAGATAGGGCCCGCCGTCATACCGCGCCACCAGGATGCCGAGGTACACCAGCGTGGGCAGCGCTACCGCGAGTATGGCCGCGACCAGCGCCCGTGGTCGTGGTGACGGGTCGGTATGGTCGAGGTGCGCGGTGCTTCTGGTCGTCATCGATCGCCCGGTCCGGGTGATTCTAACCCGCATCCTGCCCAGCGATGCGGTCAGGCGTGGCTGACGGCTCCCGCAGCTGCCCCGGGTCAAGTGGACATCCACGATCAGCACAGATTCACTCGTTGTCCGCAACGAGGCTCGGAGACTGGGCTGGGAAAGCCGGGTTGGCGGGAGGAAGGTCGACGGCTCAGGAGAGGAATTCAAAACAGCAGGTATGTGTACTAATGGTGTGATGAGGATGACTCGCGCCCTGGTTTTGCTTGCCGTTTCGTTGCCGGCTGCGACCGCCGGCGCGGGGCTCGACGACCTCGCTCGTGCCGGCCAATGGCGCGAGCTGCTCGTGGTGGCGAGCCGAAGAGGAGAGCAGCTTCCACTGAGCGATGAGGAGGCACTCATCGCGGCCCACGCGGCGCGGGTCCTTGGCGAGCGTGAGGCGGAGGAGAGTTTTCTCGTCCGCGCTTCGGACGAGGGCCTGCTCGCGGAAGTCGCGCGGCTCGAGCTCGCAGAGCTCGTGGTGGAGTCGGACGCCGAACGGGCAGCCGCGCTGGTGGTGCCCCTCATCCGCCGCGCCCCGACCTACGCGATGCGGTCCGCCGCCGTCGACGTGGCGGTGGAGGCCCTCGCAGGCGGCCTCGATCCGGAAACCCGTGCGAGCCTCTACGCCGAGGCAAGAGTGGCGTCTCGCAGCCATCGCCGCCGCCTCGAGCTCGCGCTTCTGGCCACCGATGGAGTCGAAACGAGGGAGCGCCTGGGGAGATTGTTGGCGTCATCGACGCGCGACCTCGTGGCGCTGCAGGCGGCCCGCCTGCTGCAGCAGCAGGATCCCCTGTCCGACCAGGAGAGATGGTGGGTGGCGCAGACGATGTACCGGCACGCGCTGTACCGTGAGGCCGAGCCGATCCTGGAATCCCTAGAGGCGGTCAGCGGCCGCACGATCCCCGGTTGGCGGGTCGCGTACCTGCGCGGCAGGTGTGCCTTTCGACAGGGGCGATGGGAGGAGGCTGCGGACTGGTACGCCAGCGCGGTGAAGCGTACCCGAAGCAGTGAAAGGAAGGCCGATCTGGAAATCCACCTCGCTCGCAGCCTCGAGCTGGACGGTCGGCTGGACGGTGCGGTAGAGGCTGCCCTGCGGGCGGTACGGTCAAGGACCACCGACGATCGGCGCCTCTTCCTTGCACGTTTGCGGTTGCGGCTGAACCAGCCCGAATTCTCTCGGCACGGAATCTCACGGCTCAAGGGCCGGACCGCGCGGGCCCGCGGTCAGCTTCTGCTCGCGCTGTACGACATCGAGCACGGCGATCGGGCTGGTGCTCGGCGCGGGCTCGCCGACATCCGGCACCGGCCGTGGAGTGGGCCTGCGGCGGTGCTGGCGGCGCGCCTCATGTTCGAGGACGGTGAGCCGCAGCAGGCACTCGCCGCCCTCGAGCGCACCGCGCTCGACCTCGATCCCTATTGGTCGGGGGTGGCGAGGAATCTGATGGCCGAGCTGCCCGAGCCGGATGTCAGGGCGTGGCGGGAGCGGCGAATGGAGGCTGTCGAGGCGGCCGATGGGCGGGCCCGCCGGCGGGAGTTGGCGCGATGGGCACGACTCGAGTTTGGGCAGGAGGAGTTGGCTCGCCTGAGGATAGAGGTCGCTCGGGACCTGGACCTCGAAAACGGGGACGAGACGCCGCCCTTCGAGCCGGGCGTCGCGGCTGACCTGTGGCGCCTCGGTTTGATGGTCAGTGCGGTGCGCTGGGACCCGGCCGGAATGCCGAATCGGGATGTTCGATCCGCGCTGTGGTCTGCCCAGGAGTTTCAATCTCTTCGGGTGCCGGAGCGCGCGATTCGGAGCGCCGATGCGGCGTGGCGGATGGCTGGGCCGGAGATTCCTGTCCGGGCGTACCCGGAGGCGTTCAGTCGCACTCTGTATCCGCTGCCCGGATCCGAGGTCGTATGGCGCGCCGCGGTCGACAACGAGGTTCCGTGGTCGCTCGTGGCGGCCGTGGCCAGGGAAGAGTCCAAATGGGAACCACACGCGATCTCCGCGGTCGGGGCTCGCGGCTTGATGCAGCTGATGCCGATCACGGCTGCCGAGGTGGCGTCACGTGCGGGAGTCGTGCTATCTGAAGCCGATCAGCTTTTCGATCCGTTGGTGAGCCTTGGCCTTGGAGCGAACGAGATCGCTCACCTGCTCGAGGCCTTCGTCGATCGATGGGCACCTGCGATCGCGGCCTACAACGCCGGCGAAGCGCAGGCCCGATTGTGGCTCGACGAGTGTGGAGAGGAGTGTTCGGAAGAGTTGTTCGTGGCGCACGTCACCTTCACATCCACCAGCCATTACACGCGGGAGGTGCTCAGCGGAGCGGCGGTGTATGCGGAGCTCTACGGGTCGGTGCCCGCAGGAGCGAAGGCTGCGGCGCCGGCGGCGTTTCCCTCTCGTGCGTCGCAATCGGGTGCCACAATCGTGGGAATTCGCTGAGGCGCCGCCGACGCGCCGTCCGGGGTTGGCCCGCACATCTCACCAGCCGTCTGCATCGGCGCGCTCGCAACGAAGCCCGGTGAGAAGCGCGTGCTAGCGCACGAACCTGGTGACGTCGTGCCGTTCGGTAGCGGAATCGAGCCACCGCTCGATCTCGTCGTTGAGTTTGCGCTCCAGCAGCAGGCGGTAGAGGTCGTCGTGGACGGATGTCAGCGGCGGGACCGTTTGGTCCTGCGACTTGTGGCGCGCTACGACCAGTTCCTCGTACGCAGTTCTCACCTCATCGAGGCTCACACTCACCCGGGGACGCAGGCGCTGCTCGGTGAAGGCGGAAGTGGCCGCGATCCTGAGGGCCAGCTCCTCGAAATCGGCCCAGACGAGGCCGTGGTCCTCGAGTTGGGCACGGAGCAGCTGCTCGTTCCCCGCGCGGGCGACCAGCGTGTCGAGGGCACGCTCGAGGTCGATATCCAGCCGGTAGAGAGTGCCGGAATCCTCGAGGTCGCGGTACTGCACCTCGAGGCGGATTCTCGCGTCGAGCAGTCGAGACCGGTGGTCGTCGACCGTGGCGTCCGGATTGCGCTCAACGAGACTCACGAGATCGGCGAGCTCGATGTCGCTGTGCAGAATGGGGGTAGAGTCGACGACCGCCATGACCTCCTCGAGGACCTGATCGGCGAGCGCGAAGTGACTCACACACAAACAGATGACGGCAAGGCGCCAGATCCACACCTTGGTATCATAGCAACGTGGAAGAGCCCGGCGCGACGTTGTGGATCGTGGCCACACCGATCGGCACAATCGAGGACCTGGGTGCCCGAGCGCGCGGGCTCCTCGAACGGGTCGACCTGATATTGGCGGAGGACACTCGCCGAGCACGGCGCCTGCTGTCACACGCCGGGATACGTTCCGGAGGTCGACTGCGCAGCTTCCACGAGCACAACGAAGCGCGCCGGATCCCCGACATCCTCGGGGCGTTGAGGGATGGGCATTCGGTGGCGCTGCTCAGCGACGCAGGGACCCCGGTCCTGTCCGATCCCGGATTCCTCCTCGTTCGTGCGGTGCGTGAGCAGCAGCTCCCGGTGTGCAGTGTCCCCGGGCCCTCCGCGTTCACCGCGGCCCTCGCCGCCGCTGGCCAGCCGCCATTGCCCGCGGTCCTGGTCGGCTTCCTGCCGGCGCGCGCGGGACAACGGCGACGCCGGCTGAAGGAACTGGCGCCTTGGCGGCACACAATGGTCGTATTCCTGTCGCCCCACCGACTCGCCGTCGAGCTGGCGGATCTGGCCGAGCTACTGGGAGAGGACAGGCCGGCGACTCTGCTGGCGGAACTCAGCAAAGTCCACGAGCGGGGCCTGATGGCAACGATCGGGGAGCTCGCCGCCGCCGATGAGGCCGAGCACCCACGCGGGGAGTACGTCCTCGTGATCGGTCCGGGGAGCTCCGGTGGTGATCCGGCGGTCGAAGTGACGCCCGAACAGGTGCGGTCCATCTACGACGGGCAGGTGGCCGCCGGAGCGGGTCGAAGAGGGGCGATGCAGCGCACCGCGGCGACTCTCGGAATCAGCCGCAAGAGGGTGTTCGACGCCCTGCTCGAGGTCCAGGAGCAGCCTGACAAATAGTGCAACGACATAAGATTAGGCCGACTTCCCGGGGTTTGTCGGCGATCGATCCAGGGCCGCGCTGTGGTACCCTGAGGCAGACTATTGGGAGGTGACACCATGGTGCGGCGAATGGGCCTTGCGGTGGCCGCGGTGGTGGTGCTGTCCGTCACGACGGCCGGCTGCGGGAATAAACCTCTGGTGGGTGTCCTGCTCCCCTCCAGCGGTGTCGCGGCGACCTATGGCGAGTCGATCGAGAGTGGCGTTCGGCTTGCGCTGTCCGATGCCAGAGCGCGCAATGCGGTCCCCGCCGAGTTCGAAGTCCTGTGGGCAGACACGGGATCCGATCCGGGCCGCGCTGCCGACGAGCTGCGACGGTTGGCGACGGAGCGCGGTGTTCGCCTCGTCATCGGTGGTGCAACCAGTGCCGAGGCGAGAGCGATGATTCCGGAACTCGAAGAGCTCGACGTGGTGTGCCTGTCGCCGTCCGCCTCTGCACCAGGACTCGCCCAACTGTCCCGACTCTTCTACAGAATCTATCCCTCCGACGCACTCGAGGGGCACACCGCTGCGAAGTTCCTCGCGGATCGGCTCGACAAGTCGACTGTCATCCTGTACGCGGGTAACGCCGAGTATGCCAGGGGGATCGAGCCCGAGTTCCAGAAGCAATTCGAGGACGGTCTCGGCGGCCGCATCGAAACGAGGGTCGACCTCAGCGATTCCGACTGGCAATCACAATCGGTGGCGGCGCTGCGCAGCGCGACGGATCCGGGCGTCTACATCATCGGCTATGCCGACGAGATTCTGGAGGTCCTTCGCCACCTCGACGGCGAGGGCTTCCACGGGCGAGTCGTCACGACCGCGGCGTTCTACTCGGGCGCGGCGATAGGCAAGGCGGCGGAGCTCGCCGAGGGGCTCCTGTTTCCGTTGCCTCCATTTGACAGGACATCCGAGAAGGAGCCCGTGCTGAGCTTCGTGAACCGCTACATGGAGACCTATCAGCGAGCGCCGGACGTGTTCGCGGCCCACGGCTACGATGCCATGAGGCTGGCGATCGAGGTCATGGCGATCGCTTCGCCGCCGCAGACCCAGGAGATCAGGCGCGCGCTGCAGTTCGGAGTGTCCGAGTTCATGGGCGTGACCGGCCCGATCCTGTTCGACGAGAGCGGCGACGTGAAACATTACCCGAAGATGTTCATCATCAAGGACGGTCAGGTGTTGAGCTATCAGCGATACCTGAAGGCCGAGCGGGCTCGTATTTTGCGCCAGGTCCAGGATCTCCTCGTCGATCAGGGCTGACCACACATGACGGTGCTTCGGCTGTTGTGGCGTCACCGTGCGCTGGTTGATGTCTTGGTGCGACGCGAACTCACCGCGCGGTACCGCTCCTCGTTGCTCGGCTTCTTCTGGTCCCTGCTCAACCCGCTGCTGTTGCTCACGGTCTATGCGGTAGTGTTCACCCTGATCTTCCAGCCGCGATTCCCGGGCGGCGATCCATACCCGTTGTTTCTGTTCAGCGGCCTCTTGCCGTGGTTGTTCTTCTCCGGAGCGGCGATCGACTCCTCGGTGACGCTGGTCGACAACGGACCACTGTTGGCAAAGGTCATGTGTCCGCCGGAGATCTTCCCGGCGATCACCGTGCTGTCTCACCTGGTGCACCACGTGCTTGCCCTGCCCGTGCTGCTCGCTGCGTTGGTGGTCAGTGCGATGGCGGGCTGGTACCCATTTCCGTGGACGTTCGTGCTGCTGCCTGTCGCCCTCGTGCCGTGGGTGTTGCTCGCCGGCGGTACCTCCTTTGCGGTGTCGGCTCTGGCGGTCCACTTCCGCGATCTTCGTGATCTGCTCGGACATCTGCTCAACCTGTTGTTCTTTGCCTCGCCGATCATCTACAGCCTCGACGGACTCGAGCTGCCGTCGGCGCTGCAAGCCACGCTGATGCTGAATCCTCTCGCCCCGCTGGTGACGGTGTTCCGGGACTGTGCGTTCACAGGTCGTGTCAGCAGCCCGGGCATCTGGGCTGCGGCGTTCGGCTTCAGTCTGCTCGCGTGGTGGGCGGGGACGCGGCTCTTCGACCGCTACCGCGACACCCTCGTGGAGGCCGTGTGAACGGATCGATTCTGTTCGACGACGTGCGCAAGGTGTATCGCTGGCGCGGGCTGAGGCGGGGGGGTGACACAGTCAAGGGCGCCTTCTTCCATCGCAGATTTGGGCGCGGGAGGTCGACCCTCGAGCAGCATGTGGCGCTCGACGGTGTGGACCTCGAAGTCGAGCCCGGTGAGACGGTGGCGATGATCGGTCCGAACGGCTCCGGCAAGTCGACCCTGCTGAAGCTGGCGGGCGGAATCCTGCGGCCGACCACGGGCACGGTGACGACGGTCGGACGCGTGACGGCGCTCATCGAGCTCGGGGCCGGCTTCCATCCAGAGATCACCGGTCGCGAGAACGTCGTCATCAACGGCATGCTGTTGGGCTTGAGCCGGACAGAGGTCGAACGTCGGATCCCGCAGATCGTGGAGTTCGCGGGACTCGGAACGTTCATCGATCAGCCGGTCAAGACCTACTCGTCGGGCATGCACGTCCGTCTCGGCTTCGCGGTCGCGGTGGCGGTGGACCCCGACATCCTGCTGATCGACGAAGTGCTGGCGGTGGGTGACGAAATCTTCGTTCGCCGCTGCCTCGATCGGCTGGCATGGATGCGACAGCGCGGCGTTACGATGGTTCTGGTGTCCCACGATCTCGACCTCGTCAGCCACTTCGCCGACCGTGCGGTGTACCTGAATCGGGGGCGAGTGGTCGTGGACGGTCCCTCCGATAGCGCGGTCGCACGGTACCGGAACGATGTGGCCGGAGAGGAAAACGTCGCCGATGACGCCGCCCGAGGTGTTCGGGTCGTGGAGGAGGGGCGGCGTTGGGGTAACGGTGATGTCGAGTTGGTCGAGGTGTTCTGCACCAGCAATGGCGTGCGACAGAAGTTGTTGCCTTCGGGGGCGGTTTGCACCGTGCACCTGCGCTACCGCGTCCACCGGCCGGTCGATGACGTCGTGATCGGTGTCGCCTGGCATCGGGTCAACGGAGGTCTGGTGGGCGGTCACAACACGGACGTCGACGGGGTGAGCCCACGTCGATTGACCGGAGATGGCGAGGTGCGCTGCGTGTATCAGGTGCTGGACCTCGCGCCCGGGGATTATCTGATCGACGCGGCGGTTCATGCGCGCGACGGGCTCGCCTACGACTACTTCTGCGACGCCACCCGACTGCGGATCACTGCGGCGGTACCCTGGCCGGGCGTGTGGGCGCCGCATCACCGTTGGGAGGGCGAGGGCCCCGAGTGGGAGTGACGTTCAGCGTTATGGCCCGGGCGATCGACTGACGCGCCACGTCACAACCCCCCCCCGTACAACTGGACCATGATTGGCACGAGGATTGCTTTTACCCTGTGCGGAGTTTTGAAAGGAGGCTTTGAGATGCGAAAGGAACGTGGTTTTACCTTGATCGAGCTGCTGATCGTGGTGGCGATTATCGGAATTATCGCCGCGATCGCGATTCCGAACCTGCTGAACGCGATTCACCGGGGCCGCCAGAAGAGGACCATGGCGGACATGAGGACCGTGGCGACGGCTATCGGGACCTACGCCACCGACATGAACTTCTACCCGCGGAGTATCACCACCATGGTCCAACTGGAGACCCA